>JAXDOS010000280.1:0-22086 GCA_034668785.1 Alphaproteobacteria bacterium | reverse complement strand
TTGTAAAGTTCGGGCTTGAAGCCGACCAGCATTTTGCCGTGCCCCAGATCGAGCACCGGACGCTTGATCATCGAGGGCTGCGCCAACATCAGCGCGATGGCCTTCTTCTCGGTGAGGCCTTCCTTGTCCTTGTCGGGCAATTTCTTGAAGGTCGTGCCGGCGCGGTTGAGCAAGGTTTCCCAGCCCACTTTCTTCGCCCAGGCTTCCAGCTTGCCGCGCTCGATGCCTTGCGTTTTGTAGTCGTGGAAAGCGTAAGCGATGCCCTTCTTGTCCACAAAGGCGCGCGCTTTCTTCATCGTGTCGCAGTTCTTGATGCCGTAGAGGGTGATCGTCATCGCCGGGTCCTCAGGCTATAAATCATTCTGCATAGGAATGAAGGAGTGTAGGCCATGGGCAAAACCGTCGCCATTCTGGTCGGGCGCATCATCTTCGCCGCCGTGTTCGCCATGGCCGTGACCTTCAAACTTCTGGATATACAGGCGACGGCCACTTACATCGCGGCGGCAGGATTCCCCCTTCCGCTCCTCCTCGCCTGGCTCGCCGCCATTTTCGAGGTGGCGCTCGTGCTTGCCTTCCTGACCGGCGCGTTCTTCGCCGAAGCAGCGCTGCTAGCGGCGGCCTATGTCCTGTTCCTCGGCTTTGCCTTTCACGGGCCCTCGCACTGGAGCGGAAATCAGGCGGAGTTCGGCTTCTTCGTCGATCACTTCACTTTCATGGCAGGGCTGTTGTTTGCAGCGGTGCATGGGCCGGGTCCGGTGCTCAGCGTGCGCCATGGACGGTTGTGGCGGTAGAGACACCGCCCTCGTCGCTCCGGCTTCAACCGCTCTTCGGTTTCTTCCGCGCGCTCGCCGACGTGTTCAGCGCCACGGCGGCGCGAATGAGCGCCTGCAATGTCTTTGCATCGATCTTGTCGCAAAGGGGCACCAGACTCCTACAGCGAGTATTTACAGATATCTTCGCCCCTTGTTATTCTGTACAGAATGGCTATAATGCCTTTACAGAACCTGTAGGAGGCTTCCAAATGGGCGAGATTGAGGCGCTTAAAGCGATTGCGGACGCGTTCGAGAAGCTTGAAGCCGATGAGCGGGCACGCGTACTTGCTTGGGCCCAATCGAAATATGGCGGCGCACCCGCAACCATCGTGAAACCCGCCCCCCAAGTAAACACAGCACATCAAACGCCCGGCGCCGCCCCTATCATTCCCTCTAAAGCGAAGAGCTCAAAGAAAGCGAAGAGCGTCATTTCGATGGACAAGACCCTGAACCTTTCCCCTCAGGGCAAGCAGTCTGCCGCCCAGTTCGCGCAGGTTAAAGCGCCGTCCAACGTCAGGGAGAAATGCGTCGTCGCTGTCTTCTATCTGCGCGACGTGATCGCTCTGGAGAAAGTGACGGTGCAGGCCGTGTTCACCTTCTTTAAGAGCGTCCAGTGGCCCGCTCCCGCGGACTTGAAAAACACGTTACAGCAGGCGGGAAGTGCTGGCTGGCTCGACACCGCCGACAGCGACGACATCAAGCTCACTTCCTTAGGCGAGAACTTAGTGGAGCATGATCTGCCCGCGAAGCCGAAGGCATAGCTGTGTCCCACCTTCTCGGCACTGTGCCCAAAAGCCTGGAAGACGAGCTTTTCGAAAATTTTCGAGAGATCGAACGCAATTTCAGAGAACGACGATGGGAGCCGGCCGAGTTAAATGGCGGGAAGCTGTCGGAAGTAGCCTATTGTATCCTGCGCGGTCACGTTGACGGCAATTTTCTACAGAAGTCGTCGAAGCCCGCAAATTTCCATGCCGCATGCTTAGAGCTTGCGAACGCGCCGGCTTCGTTCGGCCGCTCAGTGCGCATCCAACTCCCGCGCATGCTGATCGCCCTCTACGAAATACGAAACAACCGCAACGTCGGGCATATTGGCGGCGACGTCGACCCAAATCACATGGACGCCGTATGCGTGCTTCACATGGCGAAATGGGTTATGTCGGAACTTGTCCGCATCTTTCATGGCGTCACACTGACCGAAGCGACGGACATGGTGGAAGCACTGTCGGAACGCGAGCTGTCTCTTATTTGGGACACCGGCTCCGTTCGGCGCGTCCTCGACAATTCATTGACGATGCTCGAAAAGACACTCGTCTTGCTCTTTTCTTCGACGGCCCCGCTAAAAGACTCCGTTCTGCTGGCCAGCCTGGAGCATTCGAACCCTTCGATCTACCGACGCGACATCCTTCGAAAGGCCCACAGGGATCGACTCATCGAATATGACGAGAACAGCGGCATCGTGAAAATTTCACCGCTCGGCATCAAGCGCGTCGAATCCACAATTCTGCCGAAGGTGGAGGTCTGAGGGCTTTTGATGAGCTTCACCAATTACTCATGCTACCCCTCACTCCCACTCAATCGTCCCCGGCGGCTTTGACGTCACGTCATAGACCACGCGGTTGACGCCTTTGACCTCGTTGATGATGCGCGTCGCCACGCGGCCGAGGAAGGCCATGTCGAAGGGATAGAAGTCCGCCGTCATGCCGTCGGTGGAGGTGACCGCGCGCAGACCGACGACAAACTCATAGGTGCGCTGGTCGCCCATGACGCCGACGGTCTTCACCGGCAGGATCACGGCGAAAGCCTGCCAGATAGTGTCGTAGAGTCCCGCACGGCGGATTTCCTCGATATAGATTTCGTCGGCATAGCGCAGGATGTCGAGCTTCTCGCGCGTGATCTCGCCGGGACAGCGGATCGCGAGGCCGGGGCCGGGAAACGGATGCCGGCCGACGAAAGCATCGGGCAGGCCGAGTTCGCGGCCGAGCGCCCGCACCTCGTCCTTGAACAATTCACGCAAGGGTTCGACCAGCTTCATGTTCATGCGCGCGGGCAAGCCGCCGACATTGTGATGCGACTTGATGGTCACGGAGGGGCCGCCGGTGAAGGAGACGCTCTCGATCACGTCGGGATAGAGCGTGCCCTGCGCCAGGAATTCGGCGCCGCCGACTTTCTTGGCTTCCTGCTCGAACACATCGATGAAGAGTTTGCCGATGGTCTTGCGCTTGACCTCGGGATCGTCGACGCCTTCGAGCGCATCGAGGAAAAGTTTTTCCGCCTGCACATGCACCAGCGGGATGTTGTAATGCTCGCGGAACAGCGCGATCACCTTTTCGCCTTCGCCGAGCCGCAGCAGGCCGTGATCGACGAAGACGCAGGTGAGCTGCTCGCCGATGGCTTCGTGGATCAGCACCGCCGCCACGGCGGAATCGACGCCGCCGGAGAGGCCGCAGATCACCCTGCCCTTGCCGACTTGCGCGCGGATTTTCTCCATCGCCTCCTGCTTGAAGGCGCGCATGGTCCAGTCGCCTTTGGCGCCTGCGATGTTGCGCACGAAATTGCGCAGCAGCGCCGCGCCGTGCGGCGTATGCACGACTTCGAGGTGGAATTGCGTGGCGTAGAATTTCCGTTTGTCGTCTGCGATCATGGCGATGGGCGCGTTCGGCGAGGTGCCGACGGCGCGGAAGCCGTCCGGCAATTTCGTCACGCGGTCGCCGTGGCTCATCCAGACCGGATATTTCTCGCCCTTCTTCCACACACCCGCGAACAGGGCTGAATCCTCGGTGACCTCGACCTCGGCGCGGCCGAATTCGCGGTGATGCCCGCCCTCGACCCTGCCGCCGAGCTGATGCGCCATGGCTTGCTCGCCGTAGCAGATGCCGAGCACCGGCACGCCGGCCTGGAAGATCGACAGGGGCGCGAGCGGCGCGTCCTTGTCGAGCACGGACGCCGGCCCGCCGGAAAGGATAACGGCCTTTGGCCGCATCTCGCGGAACGCGGCCTCGGCTTTCTGGAACGGCACGATCTCGGAATAGACGCCCTCCTCGCGCACGCGGCGCGCGATAAGCTGCGTCACCTGCGAACCGAAATCGACGATGAGGATTTTATCGTGGGCGGGAGGGGTCATGGCGGGTTCTAGACCCGTCCGCTGCATCTGTCGAGGCGGTGTGCCGGTGCTCATGGAAGAGCATGAAGATACGCCCGCGCGTGGCCGCCGCCCGCCGCTGGCGCGGCTTTTCCACGGAAAATTCGGCGGCCTACGCGGTAACGGCCGGCGCTAGAAGCAAGCCTGTCCGCCCATCATGCCCGAGGGCGTCATGGCTTGGCACCGCTGCCCCGGTGCAGTGCCTGCGTTAGATAAAGGAAGGCGGCCGGCGGGCGTGCAACAAAAGCGCGGGAGATTGCTGCCCCCGCCGCCTACGACCTGAGCCAGGCCCTGGGCGGGCCCGCGGGGGGTGACGCAGAAACAAGCACGGCCGGCAGCACCGGCGCTGAGCGCGCAAGTTCCCGAACTGGTCGCACACATCAACTGCGCGGCACCGGGGGTTGGGACAGCAGCGGCAAGCAGCAGAAGAGAAATCGCGACGAGATATCTCATGGCCAGGCCCTCCCCCACGACGGCGCGTCCGCACTGGCATAAGCGGGCAGCACCGTCTGAATCTCCTTAGCGGTGAAGAATTCCGCCGGTCTCGTTTCATCTTGCGAAACTTCAAGACGCGCGTCGGCCGGGCCGCCGATCAAACGGTATGTGTCGCTTCGGCTTCCGCCGTATTTGATCTCGACCGTACGGCCGGAAATCTCCGCCCCAACCGAAGCTGGCGCGGAGGGAAGCTTGAAATATTCAAATTCAAACCGCTCGCCCATCCTAAATGGCTGATCCCTCACGATCAGGAAATACATGTCGTGCTCGGCCTTGCCGCCTGGGACGGTCGGACGCTGAACCTGCTTGAAATAGTAATCCGCCAGCACCGTCTCGTCGGGATCGAGCCCCAGGATCGCGACCTGATAGACATGGTTGCCCTTCGACTGCACGTAGAACCACCAGCCGATCGATAGCGTCATCACCGCGATGCCGACGCAGACGCTGGAAACAAAATAGAGCCGGTATGTCTTCTGCTCCAGTTCGGACGGCGGCGGGTCTTTCCGCGTCATGCAGTCGGAGTAGTAGGTATGCGCGGTGCGGGTGACGACGAGGATGAAAAGAACCGCAAACAAGAATGGCCCGAATTGTTCGGCCAGCCGAGTGATCGCCTCGACGGTCGATAAATCCACATTCATGACCTAACCCCCGGTTCACCGCGTGCGAAGTGATCACGCGATCATATCCTGCGGTAGCAGGGCAGGCAACAGATCGCGCTCGGCGGGAATAGGCGCGAGCTAGCCCCGTTGGACGGCAAGTCAGACGGCACGGCGCAGGAGCGAGATAAAAAAACCATCGGTGTCGGTGCGCCGGGGCGTCATCAGGAGTCCCTCGTCCGACATCAGCACCGCCCGTCGGAACAGGAAGGCGCGGTCGCCTAGCGGTTTGGCCATGTCGGAAGGCGGCACCAGCGCGAAGTCGGAATGCCGCCCGAGAAAAGCGCGGATCTGCGCGCCATTTTCCTCATCAAGCACCGAACACGTGACATAGGCGATACGGCCGCCTGGTTTTAAAAGACCGACGGCGCGGTCGAGAATGGCGGCCTGTTCCTTCGCCCGCAATTCGAGCGCACCCGGGCGCATACGCCATTTGGCGTCAGGATTGCGCCGCCAGGAGCCGGTGCCGGTGCAAGGCGCGTCGATCAGGACGAGATCGATGCGGCCTTCGAGATCGGCGAGGGTATCGCCGACTGATTTGGGAGTGCGGACCTGCACGTTGCGCGCACCCGAGCGCACAAGGCGTTCGTGAATTGGCGCCAGCCGGCGCTTGTCGGTGTCGGTGGCGAAAATCTGGCCATGATTTTCCATGATCGCAGCCAGCGCCAGAGTTTTTCCCCCGGCGCCGGCGCAGAGGTCGACAACCTGTTCGCCGGGCTTTGCCCCGGCCAGCAGCGCCGCAAGCTGCGAGCCTTCGTCCTGGATCTCGATCAGGCCCTTGATAAAGGCGGGCTCGGCATGGATCGCAGGACTTTTTGCGCCGGCATCGAGCTTGAGCCGCAGCCCAACCGGCGACCAGCGCGCCGGCTCAACCTTCAGATCGGTCAGCGCTTCCAGCGCTTGCTCGCGATCGCCCTGCAAGGTGTTGACGCGCAGATCGACCGGCGCGCGCGAGGCAAGCGCCGCCCCCTCCTCCGCGCGCTCCTCGCCGAAGACTTTTGCGAAATGCGGATCGAGCCATTCGGGATAGTCGCCGGCGATATAGGGTGGCGCATTGTCCAGCGAACGAGCCCCCAATGCAGCCATTTCTTCGGCCGTGAGCGGCGACGGCGCGAAACGTGATCCGTCAAACAAACGGCCAATTTCCTCCACCGACAGATTGCGTTCGCCAGCCAGCATGCCGATGACGATGGCCCGCGGCGTCGCCTCGCCCATCACGTAAGCGCTCGATGCACGCCGCCGCAGGGCGTCGTAAACGAGGCCAGCGATGGCGGCGCGGTCACCGGAACCGGCGAAGCGGTGCGTGAGACCCCAGTCTTTGAGAACATCGCCCGCCGGGCGCCGCCGCGCCTCGATATCGGCGAGCACTTCAATCGCGGCGGAAAGGCGGGCCGACGGCGTCATGCTTTTCAACTCATGTAGCGGGTGAAACGAATGTAGGGCGGCAATGATGGCGGCGTTTTTTCGCCCTAGCGGCCGCTCTTGGTCCTGCCTTTACTCTTTTTCGCGCCGCCTGGGGCTTTCTTTCGCGCGCGGCGGTGTGCTTGCACCTCGGCCAAGGTCTTCTTAACCACCCGCCGTACACGGGCGCGGTTTTTAATCCGCGGACCGGATTTGGCCAGGGACGCGTCCATGCGCTGGAGCAGATCGGCGTCATGCTCATCGCGATAGGGCTTCAGATCAAGATCGGCAGGCACCTTTTGCAGCCACTCGTCTCCGATGCGCTTGACGTATTTCTGCATGAAGTGGTCATAGGCGCGCCACTCGATGCCGGCTGCGCGGACCGCGGCTTCTTCCGCGCGCGTGGCGATCTGGTGCGCGTGGAGATAATGCAGGTCGAGCTGATCGATCAGCGTCTTCTCCACTTCCTCATGCAGGATCAGGAAACGGTCGGTATCCACCACGCGACCGCGGAACCTGAATGACTTCGGCATATGCCGGTCAATGTAAATGGTCTTGCCGTCATTGCTGTAGCCGGCGAGGTAGGGGATGTCGTGCTTGCGGTCGAATTTCTTCACCCGGCGCACCACCGCGTCGAGCGCGCGATCCATCATCAGGCTCGACACATACCATTCCGGTACACGGAGCTTCTTGTGCGGCGCTTCAGGATGGCAAAAGCCGCTGTCCATGCGCGTCGCCCGTCAGCCGATGCCAAGCAGGATACGCACCATGAAGATCACCCACATGATCGTCAGCACGATCGCCCCGGCGACGAAAAGCGCTCCGCGACGCGGGACATTGTTGTCGGTGACGTGGACGAAAGCCTGGAGGACCCGCAACGTCACGAAAACCCACGCCATCAATACGAACAACAGATCGGCGTGCCGGGTGATGTAAGCCAGAATAGTCAGCACATAGAACAGTACCGGCAGTTCGAGTTGATTGTGGTAGGCGTTGGCCACCTGCGACACCCGCGGCGGCCAGTTCGGCTCGCGCAACGCAATGGCGCCGATCCGCACCTCGCCACGCCTGACGGCGACGACCCGCCAAGCGCCCATCCAGAACATCAATGCCAAAGTCAGCGCGACTTGGACGAACAGCGGAGCGAGGATCATTTGCACGGACATGAAAGATTCCTATCCCCTTCCCGGATAATTCGGGCTCTCGCGGGTGATGGTGACGTCGTGGACGTGGCTCTCACGCAGGCCCGCGTTGGAAATGCGCACGAACTCGGCTTTCTCGTGCAGCTCTTTTAAATTCGCGGCGCCGACATAACCCATGGCGGCGCGCAAGCCGCCGGCTAGCTGATGCAGCACGGTGGAGGCAGCGCCTTTGTAAGGCACCTGCCCTTCCACGCCTTCCGGCACGAGCTTCAGCGAGTCTTTGATGTCCTGCTGGAAATAGCGGTCCGCCGAACCACGCGCCATGGCGCCCACCGAGCCCATGCCGCGATAGGTCTTGTAGGAGCGGCCCTGATAGAGAAACACTTCGCCTGGCGTCTCGTCGGTGCCGGCGAGCAGCGAGCCGATCATGGCGCAATCGGCGCCGGCCGCCAGCGCCTTGGCGAGATCGCCGGAATATTTGATGCCGCCGTCGGCGATGATCGGCGTGTCGGTCGCCTGCGCGGCTTCCACCGCATCCATGACGGCGGTGAGTTGCGGCACGCCGACCCCAGCAACAATACGCGTGGTGCAGATCGAGCCCGGGCCGATGCCGACCTTGATGGCGTCGGCGCCGGAATCGATCAGCGCCTTGGCGCCTTCGGCAGTTGCGATATTTCCCGCGACGACCTGAACGGAATTGGACAACTTCTTGATGCGGCTGACCGCGGCGAGCACATACTTGGAATGGCCGTGCGCGGTGTCTACCACGACAAGATCGACGCCGGCGTCGATCAGCCGTTCGGTGCGCTCGAAACCTTTATCGCCGACCGTAGTCGCCGCGGCGACGCGGAGCCGGCTCTGGTCGTCCTTGCAGGCGTTGGGATTGGCGACCGCCTTTTCCATGTCCTTGACGGTGATGAGGCCGACGCAGCGGTATTGCGCATCGACCACCAGAAGCTTTTCGATGCGGTGCTGATGCAGCAAGCGCTTGGCCTCATCCTGGCCGACGCCTTCGCGCACGGTGATGAGCCCGTCCTTGGTCATCAGCTCGGCGATCTTCTGCCGCGGGTCGGTGGCGAAGCGGACGTCGCGGTTGGTGAGGATGCCGACCAGCTTGCCGGGTTTGCCCGCGGTGCCGCGCTCCACCACCGGGATGCCGGAGATGCGATTCTCCTTCATCAGGTTGCGTGCGTCGGCGAGAGTGGCTTCCGGATCGATGGTGAGCGGGTTCACCACCATGCCGGATTCGAATTTCTTCACCTGGCGGACTTGGGCCGCCTGCTGCTCGGGCTCGAGATTGCGGTGGATGACGCCGATGCCGCCGGCTTGCGCCATGGCGATGGCCATCTGCACTTCGGTTACCGTATCCATGGCTGAAGCCACGATAGGAATATTGAGCGAGATGCTGCGGGTGATGCGCGAGCGGATATCCACCTCGGACGGCAGCGTGTCCGACAGACCCGGTTTGAGCAGCACGTCGTCGAAAGTGAGCGCCTCGCGCGGGCTCTCTCTGGATTTTGCGGCCATGGCCAACTCCGCTTCGCTCGCCCGAGGGCTTGATCGCGGACCTCGATTGGAGGGTAAAAAACCCTTTTACGGCGGGACCGTTACGTCCCGCGTCCGACTCGATGGCCCGCTTTTGGGTTGGCGGAGGTCGTTAGCACGGGAGCCGGAGGATTCCTAGAGTGTTCCCGTCGCCGGGCGGAAATTCGCCAGGTTTTGCAACGAGAATGTCAGGAATGGAGCGTTAGAGGATAGGACTTGGTATGGTAGTTAAGGGCTGGGGGCGCCGAATCCGGGAGCGAAGCCGATGCACCGATATCTGCTTGCCGTACTTGCCTTCGTTTTCGTTGCCGCCAGCCCGGGCGAGGCTCAGCAGCCTTATGCCGGCCTGCAAGCGCGGCCCATCAAGGCTCTGTCCGAGCAACAAATCGCCGACCTCAAAGCCGGCCGCGGCATGGGACTGGCGTTGGCCGCGGAGCTAAACGGCTATCCGGGTCCCATTCATCTCCTGGAATTGTCCGATAAAGTCGGCCTCTCCGATCAGCAGCGGGCGCAAATCACATCGCTGTTCGAGGCAATGAAGGCCGAGGCCGTGCCGCTCGGCGAAAATCTCCTGGCGCTGGAGACCGATCTCGACGCGCAGTTTAAAAATCGCACGATTACCGCCGAGAGCTTGAAAGGCACAACGGCGACAATCGGCGAGGTGCAAGCGGCGCTGCGGAATACGCATCTCAAATATCACCTCTTCACCGTAGCCCTGCTCGCCCCGGCACAGATCAAACACTACGAAGCGTTGCGCGGTTATTCCGCCGCCAGTCATGACGATCATCAGGGAACGCATCATTGAGTTCGATGATGCGAACGGCAACGATCATCATCGGATTGGCTTCGGCATATCTGGTCGCCATCGCGCCTATCCGCGCCCAGGATTCTTCCGACCAGCAACGCTGCGTCGGCGACATTCCGGCGAGCGTGGACGAGCGGATCGATGCCTGCTCGGCCCTGATCGGCAAGGCCGGCACCCGCAAGGAGGCATTGGCGATCATCTACGCCGCGCGCGGGAACGCGCGCCGGGAAAAAGGCCAGACCGACGGCGCTATTGCGGACTTCGATCAAGCGCTGCGGCTCGATGCCAAGTATGTGGCCGCCTATGACAGCCGCGGTATGGCCTGGGCGGAAAAAGGCAACCGTGAACGTGCCGTCGCCGATTTCGACCAAGCCATCCGCATCGATCCGAACAATGCAGGCGCCTACAACCATCGCGGCAGCATCTGGCGTGACAAGGGCGAGCTCGACCGCGCGCTGGCCGATTTTGATCGCGCCGTCCGGATCGATACGGATTTCGCGCTGGTATACAACAATCGCGGCCTCGCCTGGTACGACAAGAAGAACTACGAACGCGCCATCGCCAATTTCGACGCCGCCATCAAGCTGGACCCAAAATTCGCCGCAGCCTTCGCCAACCGCGGCAATGCCTGGGACGACAGCGGCGATCATGACCGCGCGCTGGCGGACTATAATGAAGGCATCAAGGTCGATCCCAATTATGCGCTGAGCTATTTCAATCGCGGCGTGGCGTTGCGGCGCAACGGCGCTACCGATCCCGCGCTGGCCGATTTCGAGCGCGCGATCCAGCTCGACCCGCGCCATGCCAATGCTTACGTCGAGCGCGGCCTCACCTGGTACGACAAGCAGGATCTGCCGCGCGCCATTGCCGATTTCGATCGGGCCATACGTCTCGATCCGAGGCTTGCCACGGCCTACAACAACCGCGGCAATGCCTGGGACGACAAGGGCGATCGCGGCCGCGCGATGAGCGACTACAATCAGGCGCTGCGGCTCGATCCGAAATATGCGGCCGCCTATTACAATCGCGGCATCGCTTGGCGCCGCAAGGGCGAGATCGACCGCGCCATCGCCGATTTCGATCAGGCCATCCGGCTTGATGCAAACAACGCCGCGGTTTTCAACAATCGCGGCAATGCCTGGGAGGACAAAGGCGACCACGACCGCGCCATCGCCGACTTCGACCGGGCCGCGCGTCTCGACCCCGACGCCGCGCATGCCTTCAACAATCGCGGCAACGTTTGGCTGCTGAAAAAAGATCTCGACCGCGCTATTTCCGATTACGCCAAGGCGATTGAGCTGGCGCCCGATAATCCGCTTCCGTTGTACAACCGCGCTTCGGCGCTGCATCTCGCCGGGCGCGATACGCAGACGCTCGCCGACATCAGCAAGGCGCTGCAGCTTGATCCGAAGCAAGCCAACGTTTTGAGCACCCGCGGGACTATTTACGAAAAGCTCGGCGACCGCGACAAGGCCATTGCCGATTACCGGCGCGCACTGGCGCTGGAGCCAAGCTTGAAGGAACCGGCCGATGGACTTAGCCGTTTAGGTGTGCGCGGCAGCAAGTGAGTTGGGCCCGCATACCTGCCTCCATAATCCTAGCCTTGCGTGGCGGATGTCGGTGAGCGAGAAGACAAGCATGCCGCCGCCTTCATGCCGCCGCCCGTTTAGCCTACCCGTCCAAGCCCACTCCCCTTCCTCTCACGGTACTGATCTTCATGCTGCGTGACCGCCTCGTGCCGCTGATCGTGGCGGTCGCATTGTTCATGGAAAATATGGATTCGACGGTGATCGCCACGGCCTTGCCGGCGATCGCCGCCGATATCGGCACCAATCCGCTGGCGCTCAAGCTCGCGGTCACGTCTTATCTGCTGTCGCTGGCCATCTTCATTCCCGCCAGCGGCTGGGTGGCGGACCGCTTCGGCGCCCGCACCATATTCCGCGCCGCCATCGCGGTGTTTGTCCTCGGCTCTATCGCCTGCGCGATGTCGGGATCGCTGACCGACTTCGTCATCGCCCGCATGCTGCAGGGGGTCGGCGGCGCCATGATGACGCCGGTGGGGCGGCTTGTTTTGATCCGCAGCATCGACCGCCGCGCTTTGGTCGGCGCCATGGTGTGGGTCACCATGCCGGCGCTCGTGGGTCCGGTATTGGGGCCCCCCGTGGGCGGCTTCATCACCACTTATGCATCATGGCACTGGATCTTCCTGATCAACGTGCCGATCGGAATCATCGGCATCGTGCTGGTGACGCGCTATATCGAGGACATCCGCGCCGAAGTTCAGGGGCGTTTCGACTTTGCCGGCATGGCGCTGGCGGGATTTGGCATCGCCGGCGTCGCCTTCGGGATGTCGGTCGCCGGATTGGATTACCTGCCGACGTCGATCGTGGTTGCGCTGATCGTTGGCGGTTTTATTTTTCTCGGGCTCTACGTCGTCCATGCGCGGCGCACGCCATCGCCCGTGCTTGATCTCTCGCTCCTGGAGATTCCGACGTTCCGCGCCAGCGTGGTCGGCGGCTTCATTTTCCGCCTGGGCCTCGGCGCCTGGCCGTTTCTGCTGCCGCTGATGCTGCAAATCGGGCTGAAGATGAATCCATTCCAGTCGGGAATGGTGACCTTTGCCGGCGCGGCGGGCTCCATGCTGATGAAGCCGATCATCGCGCCGGTGGTCAAACACCTGGGCTTTAAGAACGTGCTGGTGCCCAACGCGGTGATCAGCGGGGTGTCGCTCGCGGCCTGCGCCGGCATTTCCGAATCCATGCCGCTGACCGTCATCTTCGCCATCATTCTGATCGGCGGCTTTTTCCGGTCACTCGAATTCACCAGCATCAACATCATCGCTTACGCCGATATCGAGCCGGCTCGCCTGAGCAAGGCAACCTCCCTTGTCAGCGTCATGCAGCAGGTATCTATATCGTCCGGGGTGGCGGTGGGAGCGCTCGCTGTGGAAGCCACCTTGCGGCTCAGCGACCATACGCAGCTGACGACCGCGGACTTTCAACCCGCTTTCCTTTTCGTCGGCGCCCTATCCGCCGCCGCCGCGCTGGTGTTCATGAGGCTGCCAGCCGACGCCGGGGCGGAATTGGCCAACCGCGTACCCGCACCCACGCAGACGGAGACGACCGACAATCTGGTAGGATAAGATCACAAGACTTTCACATATTTCGTGGAAAACAAATCATGTTGTCCTTCTCCATTCTCGATCTCGTCGCGCTGGTCTGGTTCGTCGCCGCCTGGACGGCTTACGCCCTCGTCTTGGACAACACGGCTTATGGGCGCACCGGCCTCAATTGGCTGATGCACCACCAGCGTGATTGCTGGATGCGGCGCATGATCGCGCGCGACATGCGCATGCTCGACGGACAGGTCATCGCTTCGCTGCAGAACGGCACTGCATTCTTCGCCTCGACTTCGCTGATCGCCATCGGCGGCACACTGACGCTGTTACATTCGAGCGAGGAAATCCTGTCCCTGATCGGCGCGCTTCCCTTCGGCGTGCAAACCACGCGCGTACAATGGGAAGCCAAGATCATGGGGCTCGCCATTATCTTCGTCTATGCGTTTTTCAAATTCGGCTGGTCGTACCGGCTGTTCAACTATGGAGCCATCATGATCGGCGCGGCTCCGCCGGCCGCGCAGAAAGATACAGCGGAGGCCAAGGATTTCGCGCGCCGGGCCGGACTGGTCTGCGGCGATGCCGGCAGGCAATTCAATCGCGGACAGCGGGCGTTCTTCTTTGCTCTGGCCTATCTTGGCTGGCTCATCGGCCCGTTGCCCTTCATCATCACCACGGCCGCGGTCGTCGTGGTGATGTGGCGGCGGCAGTTCAACTCGGACTCGCGGGAAGCCATCATCGACATGGACACGAACTGGTAGCGTCAGTCGGCGGACGGGCTTGGAAACAGTTCCGAGGATTGACCGGAGAGCCAGTAGACAACGAGGCCGACCCATTCATGCAGGGCGGTGTCGGTGCGCCGCAGCCCAGCCCCAAGCGTGAGAAATGGAAGGATGCTGTCTTCCGGTCCGCGCGTGCGCCAATCGACCGGATAGGCTTCCACCGGAAATCCCTCCCGGCGAAATACGCCGATCGAGCGCGGCATGTGGTGAGCCGAGGTCACCAGCAGCCATCGCTCGCCCGGCTGCGGCTGCACAAGCTCCTTGGTGAAACGCGCATTTTCCACCGTATTGCGGGAGCGGGATTCCAAGACGACGCGCCCACGCGCGATGCCGAAGCTCTCGAACAAGGGCAACACAAAGTCTGCCTCCAATGCACCGCCGAACAGCTTGGCGCTGCCGCCGGTAAAGACGATCCGCGTCGCCGGATAGCGGCGCGCGAGTTCGGCGACAACGGTCATGCGTTCCGCCGCTTCGTTGAGCGTCGGCTGCCCGCGCGCAGCGGAAACGTCCGCGGAGATCGCGCCGCCGAGCACCACGATGCCATCGGGAGAGCCGCGCGACGCATCCCAAGGCGGAAAACGCTGTTCCAGCGGCAGAATTAATGCGTTGCCGAGCGGCGACAAGCCGGCGACGGCGAGGAGCAGCAGGCCGACCATCATCAGGCGGCGCCCAAGGCGCTCAAAGCGCGTCAGCAACAGACAAGCACCAACAAGACCGATAACGATCGATAGATTGGAAAGCGCGCCAAAGAAGGCAAAGATTTTGGAGAGAACAAAAAACATCAGGGTGCGTCCGCCTTTCTCGCCGCTGCTACGCGCGATTGGCGGTAAAGCGCGCGAAGCCCTCGGCGCGAAGCCGGCAGGCCGGGCAGTCGCCGCAGCCATAGCCCCAGTCATGCCGATGGGTTCGGTCGCCGAGATAGCAGCTATGGGTTTGCTCGATCACCAACGCGAGGAATTCCGGCCCGCCGATCTCTTCCGCGAGC
The DNA here is from genome assembly GCA_034668785.1 of Alphaproteobacteria bacterium. GTDB lineage: Bacteria > Pseudomonadota > Alphaproteobacteria > Rhizobiales > Xanthobacteraceae > CANKHA01. The sequence goes on along the minus strand of JAXDOS010000280.1, from coordinate 7,209 downwards.
GCAAAGGTCGCCGCCTTATCGATCCACATCAGCGGCGTGTGGATGACGAAGCGCCGATCCATCCCGAGCCCGAGCGCGACCTGCATGGCTTTGACGGTGTCGTCACGGCAATCCGGATAGCCGGAGTAATCGGTCTCGCACATGCCAGCCACCAGGTGCCGGGCGCCGCGCCGGTAGGCTAGCGCTCCGGCAAAGCTAAGGAATGCGAGATTGCGGCCGGGGACAAAGGTCGTGGGCAGACCATTCTCCGCCATTTCGATAGCGCTCTCACTGGTCAGCGCGGTTTCCGAGATCGCGCCCAGCGCATCGAGCCGCACGACGTGATCCTCACCGAGTCGTTTGCCCCACTGTGGCCGTAGCGTCGCGATGCCTTCGCGCAGCCGGGGACGCACGTCCATCTCGACCGCGTGGCGCTGACCGTAATGGAAGCCGATGGTTTCCACCCGCGCGAAGCGTTCGAGTGCCCAAGCGAGGCACACGGTCGAATCCTGTCCGCCGGAGAACAGGACGATGGCGGCGTCGGAACTTTGCGCCTCGGCCATCGCCTCAGTCCGTCACCAGTTTGCCGTCGGGGCGGGCGAGTCTGCCGATCTCCGCCATTTCTGCCGGCGATAATTCGAAGTCGAAGACGGCGAGATTTTCCGACAGCCGTTCGACTTTGCTGGTGCGCGGAATTACCACCAGTCCCAACTGCAGCAAATAACGCAGGCTGATCTGCGCAGGCGACTTGCCGTGGGCTTTGGCGATGGCGGCCAGGATAGGATCGCGCGTGACGGTGGCCTTGGCGATAGGGCTATAGGCCACCACCGCCATGCCATGGCTTTTGCTCGCGGCAATCACCTCGGTTTGATCGAGGAAGGGATGCACCTCGACTTGGTTGCAGACCAGCGGCTCGGTCGCAAGCTTGACCGCCTCGTCGAGAAGCGCGGGGGTGAAATTCGATACGCCGATATGCCGCGTCAGGCCGGCGCGCTTCACCTTGCACAACGCGCCAAGTGTCTCCGCCAACGGGATGCGCGTGCTTGGCCAATGCAACAAAAGGAGATCGACCTCGGACAACCGCAGGCGCGACAGGCTGTCCTTGGCGGCGCGTTCCAATTCCGGCGGGGCAAAATGCTTGGGCCAGACCTTGGTGGTCACGAAGACGTCGTCGCGGCGAACGCCGGAGGCGTGCAAGCCTTCTCCGACCTCGCGTTCGTTGTCGTACATCTCGGCGGTATCGAGATGGCGGTAGCCGAGCCGCAGCGCCTGTTTGACCACGCGGGCGCCGAGACGGCCGCGCAGCTCCCAGGTACCGAGTCCGATGACCGGGATGGTGGCCCCGTTGGCCTTTATCACTTGCATGCTGCTCCTTTGCCGCCCTTCCCGGCTAACTATCCCACATCGGTGCATGAGCAGGGTTGACGCAACGGCCATCGGGACGCTTGAGAGTTTCGATCTCGGCCATTTCGCTTTCCGTCAACGCAAAATCGAAAACCGCCAGGTTCTCCGAAAGCCGCTCGATCTTAGACGTGCGCGGAATCGGGATGATGCCCTGTTGCACCAGCCATCGCAGCGCAACTTGCGTCGCGCTTTTGCCATGGGCCTGGCCGATGCGTTGCAACGCCTCACTGCCCGGCACCTTGCCACGTGCAAGCGGGCAATAAGCCGTCACCGACAGACCATGCCTTTTGCAAGCGGCGATCACCTTGGATTGATCGAGAAAGGGATGCACTTCGACTTGGTTGGTCACTAGCGGCTCACTCGCCAGCCGAACCGCCTCGTCGATCAAGCCGACGGTAAAGTTGGCAACACCGACATGCTTTGTTAGTCCATCGCGCTTGGCTTTACATAGCGCGCCGACGGTTTCGGCGAGCGGGACCTTCGGGTTTGGCCAATGGATGAGCAAGAGATCGACCGCCGAGAGCCGTAGGCGCTTTAGGCTCGCTTCGACACTCCGGGCGAAATCAGCCGCGGCAGCATCGGTCCAGTAGACTTTCGTGGTCACGAAAACGTCGTCGCGCTTGATCCCGGATGCGTGCAGCCCCTCGCCGACTTCAGTTTCGTTCTCGTATCTTTCGGCGGTGTCGATGTGCCGGTAGCCCGACTGCAACGCAGCCTTCACCACGTCCACGCACACCGCTCCCTTCAGCGTCATGGTCCCGAGACCGATGGCGGGAATGCGGGCGCCGTGAACTTCGATCATGTGCATCGCCTTCTCCGCATAGTGGAAGCTGTTGAGGACATGGCGACAATGCCGTGGCCGGGAGCCGCTGCCAATGGCCGAAGCGAGTAGCCGCCCGTGTCTCAGCAAACTGGAGAAATTCTCATGTGGGCCTAGAGCTTATGGCGCAGCCAATTAGATCATATAGTTACATTGGAATAATTCGATTGTAGAAAAAACCTATTGCATCAATCGCTTTCCATGCCTTTCTGTATTTCAGCTTCCTCAATGGACGAGAGGGTCATGCGAAGTCTGGTCTTTACGATGCTCCTGGCGGCTTTTTCCGGATTGTTCCTGACGGGCGCAGCCCCGGCCCAGGAGGCTTTGACGACGACGATCAAAAACCACCGGTTCGAACCGGCGGAAATCCGGGTGCCCGCCGGCAAGCGGATCACCCTCACCGTCGTCAACGACGATCCCACCCCGGAGGAATTCGAGAGCAAGGTCTTAAAGGTGGAGAAAGTCATTCCTGGTAAGTCGAAGGGCGTCGTGCAATTCGGACCGCTTACCCCGGGAACTTACAAGTTCGAGGGCGAGTTCAATTCCAGCACGGCCCGGGGCACCGTCATTGCGGAGTAAGATCGGCTTATGATCGGCGCGCTCATCATTGTCTTCCGCGAAGTCATCGAAGCCGGACTCATCATCGGCATCGTGCTCGCGGCGACGCGCGGCGTGGCCGGCCGGGGGCAATGGATATCACTCGGCGTGCTGGCAGGCGTATTTGGCGCTTGCGTGGTCGCGGCCTTTGCCGGAGCCATCTCCGAAGCCTTTACCGGGACCGGCCAGGAGTTGCTCAACGCCGCGGTGCTTGGCGCCGCGGTGCTGATGCTGATGTGGCATAATGCCTGGATGGCGCGTCATGGCCGCGAGATGGCCGCTGAAATGTTCAAGGTCGGCCAAGAAGTGACTACCGGCAAGCGCCCGCTCACCGCCCTGGCCTTGGTCGTCGGGCTCGCGGTATTGCGCGAAGGGTCGGAAGTTGTGTTGTTCCTCTACGGCATCATTGCCGGAGGAACCTCGGGGCCGGAACTGCTGAGCGGCGGATTGCTCGGCTTGCTCGCCGGCGTGGCCTTCACCGGACTGACGTATCTCGGCCTGCTTGCCATTCCGTCGCGCTACATATTCTCCGTGACCACCCTTCTGATCACGCTGCTCGCCGCCGGGATGGCGGCGCAGGCGGTGCAATATCTCGACGCGGCCGGTCTTGTGACCGTGCTGACAAATAGCATGTGGGACACTTCCGAGTGGCTTTCCCAGAACAGCATCCCCGGCCGCATACTGCATGCATTGATGGGCTACAACGAACGCCCATCAGTGCTGCAGGTGATCGTCTATCTGGCGACACTGGCGGCCATGGCCGTCCTGATGCGCATTGCCGCCCCGCCCGGGCCAGCGCTACGCACGACTTCCAACCGGACGGTTTAAGTCCGGTCGCTGGGGGCAGCTTCGCCGATCATGATTGCGGCAGGCGATTTCCAAGGATCTGGAATGCCACGTCGGGTGCTCTTTCGATGAGCTTCAGCAGCGCCCGCGCCGGTCCGCGCGGCGAGCGTTTCCCCTGCTCCCAATTGCGTACCGTCTCGATCGGGACCCCAATCCGCAACGCGAATTCGGCTTGGGTCAGCTTGGTGCGGGCTCGCACGTCCCGGGCATAGGCGGCTGCGTCCGGCGCCGGGCTGGACTCGGCGGCGGCGGGCAACGCTTGCTCTGTCCCGTCCGCGAGGATTTCAACGATCCGCCCATCCGCTTTGCGTCGCACGCGCATCATCTGCAACGGTTCCCCGGCAAAGAGTCGAATCAGTCAGCCATTGTAGAGACATGTGTGGGGCCGTGTAATGGAATGTGCGGAAGCTGCCGGCCAACCTGTCATTTGAGTCCGAACCAGAGCGTGGCGATGCCGAGGAAGGCAAAAAAGCCAACCACATCGGTCACGGTGGTGACAAAGGCACCTGACGACACCGCCGGATCAAATCGAAAACGGTTGAGCACGAGCGGTATGAGGATGCCGCCAAGCGCGCCGGCGACGAGATTGCAGATCATGGCGAGCCCGATCACAACACCGAGACCCGGCACCCTGAACCATGCGTAGGCAGCGACGCCGGTAATCACCGCGAAAGCAACGCCGTTGAGCAGGCCAACGAGAGACTCGCGAATGATCACGCGCCAGGCGTTACCGCCGCCGAGGTCGCGGGTCGCCAAGGCGCGGACGGCGACGGTCATGGTCTGCGTCGCGGCGTTGCCGCCTTGACTGGCAACGATGGGTGCCAGCACGGCGAGCGCCACCATCTTCTCCAGCGATCCCTCGAACAGGCCGAGCACTGAAGACGCCAGGAAGGCAGTGGCGAGATTAATCAGGAGCCAATTAAAGCGTCCCTTGGCGATGGTCCATACCGAGTCGGACAATTCCTCTTCGCCGCGGACGCCGCCCAGCGCCTTGATATCTTCTTCCGCCTCCTCGGAAATCACATCGACGATGTCATCGATGGTGATGACGCCAACCAACCGGTCCTCCGCGTCCACGACGGGCGCGGCCACAAGATTATAATGTTCGAACAGCCGCGCTGCTTCTTCCTGATCCTCGGCGGCGCGGACGCGGTGGCGATCTTCCTCCATCAATTCCGAGATAGGCACCGGACGCTGCGCCCGCAGCAAGCGATCGAGTGTGACGGCGCCGAGAAAATGGTAAGCCGCATCGATAATATAGATTTCGAAAAAACGTTCCGGCAGATCGGCAGTTTCGCGCATGTAGTCGATGGCTTGGCCGACGGTCCATTGCGGCGGCACCGCGATGAATTCGGTCTGCATCAGCCGGCCGGCTGAATCCTCCGGATAGTCGAGGCTGCGGGCAAGCTCGGCCCGCTCCGGCGCCGACAACTGATCGAGAATTTCCGCTTGGTCTTCTTTCGGCAGGTCCTTGAGAATCTCGACGGCATCGTCGGAATCAAGATCGCGGACGCCTTCAGCGACGGTCTCGGCGGGCAGTTCTTCGAGGATTTCTTCGCGGACGGAGTCATCCACCTCGGTGAGTGCCGTGAAGTCGAATTCGGCACCCATCAACTCGATCAACTGCGGGCGCAACTCCGCATCGAGCGCCTCAAGCAAGTCTCCGAGATCGGCTTCATGCAGATCGCCGGCCAACTCGCGCAATGCCGCGAGGTCGGCGGCGGCGATCGCACGCTCTACTTGCTCCACGAATTGCGCGCGGATTTCGCCCTTTTTCCCGCGCAATGCGGGCGCAGGCGTGACTGTCATGTCAGCGTTGTCGGCCACGCCGCGCCTCGTGCGAAAAAATGGAGAGCCCCGCGCTTGTACGCTCCACTCCTATGCGTGGCAATCGCCTACCTGGATCGCTCCGCCGCGGACAATCCGATGCTTGCGCGCGCCGACCAACCCGGTTCAAGTGCAGGTGTCATGAAGCATTACCGGACAGTGACGCGGGGCCTGATCGCACTCGCCGCGCTTGCGCTGACGAATGCCGCGCTCGCGGCGCCGGCGGCGTGTCCCGGCAATCCGGACGCGCTCGGCACCGAGCGCGTGCTTGCGGTCGATGTACGGACAACGCCGCGTGTGGGGCGCAAACATTTTCCCGCCACGTTGCCGCTGGCGCGCAAGGAAGTGGTGCTCACGTTCGACGACGGCCCCTGGCCGGGGACCACCGACCGGGTGCTGGATGCGCTTAAACGCGAATGTGTGAAAGTGAGCTTCTTTCTGCTCGGCGAAAACGCCGCCGAACACCCTGCCCTGGCGCGCCGTGAGCTTGCGGAGGGCCATACCATCGCCCACCACACCTTTTCCCATCGCCTGCTCGACCGCATTCCGGTCGCGCAGGCCCAGGCCGAGATCGAGCGCGGCATCGCGGCAGTGGAAACCGCGTTATACGGCTCGCGCCGCGAGACCTTGGCGACGCCGTTCTTCCGTTTCCCGGGCTTTGCGTCGGCGCCCGCGGTTCTCGACTGGCTCTCGCAGCGGGGAATTGTCGTATTCGGCGCCGACCTATGGGCCAGCGATTGGAATCCGATGACCCCTGCGGCAGAGCTGCGGTTAGTCATGAGCCGTCTCGACGCCGCCGGCGGCGGAATCGTGCTGTTCCACGACACCAAAACGCAGACTGCCGCCATGCTCCCGGCCTTCCTGCGCGAGCTGAAGCGGAGGGGCTACCACGTTGTTCATGTAGTCCCGGCGGGCGGGCAATCGCAAAGCCCACCGCCCCGCTGAGGGCTGTCCACAATTTCTCCAATGCCACGCCACGGCCCCGGGCTGTGGACTAGTTTTCACGGTTAACGCAGCGTTCATGCGTTATTCCCTATTTTAAAGGCCGTTCCCGAGCTCCTGCCTCGACGGGCGGAAGCAGGTCCTCCGGAAAATACTAGGGGATAGGAGATGCCGTCCCTATAAGTTCGGCCGGTTCTGTGGAGATTGAGTAAAATGCGTCCCGCTCTGGCCCTCTGCTGTTGGCTCACCCTGACGGTTGGAACTGTTCCGGCACTCGCGGGCGAGTGCGCGGGCAATGCCAATGCCCTTGGGACCAGCCGCACGATCGCGATCGACCCGGCAGAGCATCCGCTGCTCGGCACCATGCAGTACCGGGAGAGCCTGCCGCTTGCCGACCACGAAGTGGTGCTGACCTTCGACGACGGCCCGCTGCCGCCTTATACCAACCGGATCCTGGATATCCTCGCATCCGAATGCGTGAAGGCGACCTACTTCCTCGTCGGACGCATGGCGCAAAGCTTTCCCGGAATGGTCCGCCGCATCTACAACGAGGGCCACACAGTAGGGACCCATAGCCAAAGTCATCCTCTGACCTTCAATAAGATGCCGCTTGCCAGAGCGCAGGACGAGATCGAGAGCGGCATTGCGTCGGTCTCGGCCGCGCTTGGCGATCCCAAGGCGATTGCCCCATTTTTCCGCATTCCCGGCCTGCTGCGCGCGGAACCGGTCGAAGCCTATCTCGGCTCACGCTCGCTGGTCACCTGGAGCGCCGATTTCCCCGCCGACGACTGGTT
>JAXDOS010000279.1:0-2731 GCA_034668785.1 Alphaproteobacteria bacterium | reverse complement strand
CCCCCGCCGCACCCTCGTGCCCGTAGGTCGAGGAGATGTTGATAATGCTACCGCTGCCCTGTCCCTGCATGACGCGCACTTCGTGCTTCATGCTCAGGATCACGCCGAGAACATTCGTGTCGAACGTCGCGGCATAGCTTTCCGCGGTCTGGTCCGTGATCGGGCCAACCTGGCCTTCGGTGCCGGCATTGTTCACCGCGACATCGAGACGGCCAAACCGTGCGACGGCCGTGTCAACCATGGCGCGGACGTCACCCTCCTTGCGGACGTCGGCGTTGATGAACTCGGCCTCCGAACCGAAAGAGCGCAGCTCCTTAACGAGGGCCTTGCCGGCCTCATCTCGCCGACCCGCAACCACCACCTTCGCGCCCTTCTTGGCGAAGGCGACGGCGGCGGCACGTCCGATGCCGGTCAAACCGCCGGTGATCAACACGACTTGGTTGCTCATTTCCGGTTCCTCGCGATTTGCGCTTACTGCCGGCGGAGCATGGATGGCAGCACCGGGAAGCTGATAAAGGCCCACGGATGTCTCCTGAGGGCGCCTTTGTCGTGGGGTAGGTAGGAACCCCTGGTGCCCGCGCAAAAGACTTTCTAAGCTTGCCGTCATACCTTACAGGCATGGAGCGTCACGTGGAGCTGAGACATCTTCGCTATTTTGTCGCCGTCGCCGAGGAGGGCAGCCTGACGGTTGCGGCCGAGCGGCGTCTGCACACGGCGCAACCTTCGCTTAGCCGCCAGATGCGGGATCTTGAGTACGAGGTCGGCACTCAACTCATGGTTCGCAGCGTGCGTGGCATCGAACTCACCGCCGCCGGCAAAGTGTTTCTTGATCACGCCCGGCTGGCGCTGGCTCAGGTCGAAGCTGCCCGCGGAGCGGCCCGCCGTGCCGCAGAACCAGCTAAGCCATCGTTTGCGGTTTGCTTTCTGACCGGACAGGAAATGGACTGGCTGCCCGAAGCTATGCGCATCCTTCGCGATGAACTGCCCAACATGGAGATCAAGGTTTCCAGTCAGTATTCACCGCAACTCGCCGACGCGCTTACGAGAGGCAAGCTCGACGTCGCCTTCATGCGGCGGGAGGCGCAAAGACCCGGTTTGGCTTACAGACTGGTCACGAAGGAGCCGCTGCTCGCGTTCTTGCCGCGCGATCACCGCCTTGCCGCGCGCGATGCGACAGACCCGCAAGATATTGTGGGCGAGACATTTATCGGCGTGTCGAATACGGCTCCCACACTGCGGGTTGTCATCGGCGATTATTTGGAACGGTCCAATCTCAGTATCAGGCCGGATCATGAGGTCGACAATCTCGCAATGGCAATGTCTCTGATTGCGTCGACGCGGGGCGTAGCGCTTTTGCCTACCTACGCGCAGAACTTTTTGCCGCGGTCTGTGGTCAGCCGTCCGCTAAAAGGCTATGTGCCAACCATCGATCTGGTTATCGGCTATGATAGAGGGAATACATCGCCGACCTTGAAGCTATTCCTTTCAAGGGCGGACGAACTTATTACCCGTGTCTCGAAGAAGCGGTGAGGCCGTCGACAGAAGCGGACGTCCGTTCTCCTACCGAATCCCGCCAGTGACATTGATCCGCGCCAGCGTATGTTGTCTCGCCGTCACGTGAGACCCTCGCTTAAGGCCGCGCGTTCATGCCCCCTCCCCTTTCCACCATCTTCGCCCTCTCCTCCGGCCGGCCGCCGGCGGCGATTGCCGTGGTGCGCATTTCCGGGCCGCGCGCGGGCGAGGCGCTGCAAGCATTGACCGGACGTCTGCCGGAGCCGCGCCGCGCCGCGCTCGCGCGCCTGCGCGATCCTGCAACCGGCGAGCCGCTCGACGAGGCGCTGGCGCTCTGGTTTCCCGCCCCGCGCAGCGAGACCGGCGAGGACATGGCCGAGCTGCAATTGCACGGCGGGCGCGCGGTGATCGCCGCGGTGCTGGCGGCGCTCGGCCGGCTCGACGGATTTCGCCCGGCGGAAGCCGGCGAATTCACCCGCCGCGCCTTCGAGAATGGGCGGCTCGATCTCACCGCCGTCGAGGGCTTGGCCGACCTGATCGGCGCCGAGACCGAGGCGCAACGGCGTCAAGCTTATCGCCAGCTTAAAGGTTTGCTCGGCGATCGCGCCGAGACCTGGCGCGGGCGGCTGATCGGCGCGCTGGCGTTGGTCGAGGCGGGCATCGATTTTTCCGACGAAGGCGACGTGCCGCAGGATTTGCTCACGCCCGCGCTCGACGTGGCGCGCGCGCTCCGCGACGAGATTTCCGCGGCGCTGGCGCAAGCCGGGCGCGGCGAGCGGCTGCGCGATGGATTGGTCGTCGCCATCGCCGGGCCGCCCAACGCCGGCAAGTCCACCTTGCTCAACCGCATCGCCAAGCGCGAAGCCGCGATCGTGTCGCCCTTCGCCGGCACCACGCGCGACGTGATCGAGGTGCAGCTCGATCTCGACGGCTATCCGGTGACGCTGCTCGACACCGCGGGCGTGCGCGAAACGGACGATCCGGTGGAGCAGGAAGGCGTGCGCCGGGCGCGGGAACGCGCGGCGGCGGCGGATCTGGTGCTGTGGGTGGTGAGCGCGGATGGGCCGGTGGCGGACTACGAGGCTGAGCGTGGGCCGCTGGCGGAGGGAGGCGAGCCTGCGGCGAAGCGCGAGAAGCTGAATCCCGAGAGCGCTAGGCCTTTGACCCATGCCAGCACGAGCGGGTCGGCAGCTTCGCTGGGCGTAGATAGGTCAATGGA
>JAXDOS010000278.1:0-6899 GCA_034668785.1 Alphaproteobacteria bacterium | reverse complement strand
GCGCCTATTTCGAGACTCTGGACCAATCGCTCGACGACGCGCAGCTCGCGAAGAAGCGCCACCTCGCTGCCAAGCTCCTGGTCAGCCCGGGTCAGCGGGTTCTCGACATTGGCTGCGGCTGGGGCGGTCTCGCACTCTATCTCGCCGAATATACTGGCGCGCGGGTGACCGGCATTACCTTGTCGAAGGAGCAACATGCGTTGGCACAACAACGGGCGGCGGAAAAAAACCTTTCTCATTCCGTAGAATTCCAATTGGAAGATTATCGGGACGTGGACGGAAAGTTCGACCGCATCGTTTCGGTCGGCATGTTCGAGCATGTCGGCGTCAACTTCTACGAGGCATTTTTCCGCCGCTGCGCCGATCTGATGACAGACGACGGCGTGTTTCTGCTGCACGCCATCGGACGTTCGCAAAGCCCGGGCATCACCAATCCTTGGATCGCCAAATATATCTTTCCCGGGGGCTATATACCCGCCCTCTCCGAGGTCATGCCATGTATCGAGCGCGCCGGACTGTTGGTCACCGACATCGAGATCCTGCGCATCCATTATGCCGAAACCCTGAGGGCGTGGCGGGAGCGGTTTCTCGCCCATCGGGAGGACGTGGAGCGGCTTTACGATCCGCGTTTTGTACGCATGTGGGAGTTTTATCTCGCCTCATCCGAGATGGCGTTCCGCGAGCAAGCGATGATGGTGTTTCAAATCCAGCTCACCAAGCGCCAAGGCATTGTGCCGATGACGCGGGACTATATTATGCATGAAGAAGCGCGGTTGCGCGGGATCGAGCGCGGCCAGCGGTTGCCGTTGAGACTTGCGGGGGAGTGATGACACTCAGCCCGGGTGTTCCGGCTGGTCTTTGATCGGCTCCTGCTCTTTTTCTTTCTTGGTAAGGGGAGCGGGAGGAAGATCAGGGCTTCCTTTGACGCCGCCGAGAACTTCACGTGCAAGATCGTCCTCGCTCGGCCGCTCGCTTACGTCTTTGGGTATCGGAATTGAATTATAGTGTTTTTCGCTAGCCATTGGACGAGCCATTAGGGTGTCTCGCGCCCTTCATGGCGCTTTCCTTTAACACGAGAGGCTGAGGCGGGTTCCGCATGGCTGCCGACGCGAATAGGCGCCGGTCAAGCGAAAAGCGCTGTAGCTCACTATGATGCCGGCTATGTGAATTGCGGGGTTACGCGTTGACGATACCGTCGACTCAGCGCTCGTCATGCTATGCCCACATTGATCAGCCCATACAGGTTCCATGGCTCCCATCGATTCCACCGCCCGCAAGCAGCTTCCGGAGGTCGTGCCGCTCTACCGCTCGGCTCCACATAATATCGAGGCGGAACAGGCGCTGATCGGCGCCATCCTTGTGAATAACGAGGCGTTCTACCGCGTTTCCGACTTTCTCGAACCGCAGCATTTCTTCGAGCCGATCCACCAGAAGATTTATGATCTCGCGCGCAGCCTCATTCGCGCCGGCAAGCTTGCCACGCCGGTGACGCTGAAGACGTTCCTGCCGGGCGACATTGACATCGCCGGTATGACCGTGAGCCAGTACCTGGCGCGGCTTGCCGCCGAGGCGACCACCATCATCAACGCGCAGGATTACGGGCGCACCATCTACGACCTGTCGATCCGCCGGGCGCTGATCGTGATCGGCGAAGACATGGTCAATGTCGCCTTCGACGCGCCGGTCGACTCCGCCCCTCGTAACCAGATTGAGGACGCCGAGCGCCGGCTCTTTGAACTCGCCGAAACCGGGCGTTACGACGGCGGCTTCCAGCGTTTCGCGCAGGCACTCACCACTGCTGTCGATATGGCCGCGCATGCCTTTCAGCGCGACGGCAAGCTATCGGGAATGGCCACAGGGCTTGACGATCTCGACCGCATGATGGGCGGCCTACAACCGTCCGATCTTATCATCCTGGCTGGGCGTCCCGGCATGGGCAAAAGCGCGCTCGCTACCAATATCGGCTACAACATCGCCCGGGCCTGGCGCGGCGAAGTGCGGGCCGACGGCCACACCGTGACAGCGAATGGCGGCGTCGTCGGCTTTTTCTCGCTGGAAATGTCAGCCGAGCAGCTTGCCACGCGTATCATCGCCGAGCAGACGGAAATTCCCTCCAGCAAGATCAGGCGCGGCGGGATCAGCGAGAGCGACTTCGAAAAGATCAAGGATATATCGATCGAGTTGCAGAATTTACCGTTCTTCGTCGATGAGACCGGCGGCCTCTCCATTGCGCAACTTGCGGCTCGGGCGCGCCGGCTCAAACGCCAGCGCGGTCTGGATCTCCTGGTAATCGATTATCTTCAGCTTCTGCAGGGCTCGAACAAACGCTCGTCCGAAAACCGGGTCCAGGAAATCACCGAGATCACGACCAAGCTCAAGGCACTGGCCAAGGAACTTAACGTGCCGATCCTGGCCTTGTCGCAACTCTCGCGTCAGGTCGAAAGCCGGGACGACAAGCGCCCGCAACTGTCCGACTTGCGTGAGTCCGGCTCCATCGAGCAGGACGCCGACGTGGTGCTCTTCGTGTTCCGTGAGGAATATTATCACCAGATGCGCAAGCCCTCGGAATCCCAGGCCGACAAGTTCGCGGAATGGCTGGCCGAAGGCGAGAAGGTCCACGGAAAATCCGAGATCATCATCGGCAAGCAGCGACACGGGCCTACGGGCACCGTCGAGTTGCAGTTCGATGCCGAGGTGACGCGGTTCTCTAATCTCGCCCAGGCTGAGCGGCTGCCCAATCGCTTCTGACGCGGCAAGCAATCTTCCTTATTCATCCGGAAAGGCTTGTCGCGGCGAGCCAAGCCTCCCATGATGCGCGCCATCGAACCACGATTAGCCATGTCAGCGCGCAAAACATCCACCACCGAGCCAGAGAAGATCGTCACCGCCGGTCCGCCCGAAGCGGAGGCCGGTGCCACCTTGACCATCGATCTCGCGGCCATTCAGGCGAATTGGCGCTTGCTCGGTCAAACCGCCTTGCCGGTCGAATGCGCGGCGGTGGTCAAAGCCGACGGTTATGGCTGCGGTATCGGGCCGGTCACCACTGCGTTGGTCAGCGCCGGATGCCGCACCTTCTTCGTCGCCGATCTGGAAGAAGCACGGCGCGTACGCGCTATTGCGCCGGAAGCCGTCGTCTATGTTCTCGGTGGCGTGCCGCCGGGCACCGGCCCAGCCTTCGCCGAAGCCTATGCGCGGCCGGTGATTGGGAGCCTTGTGGAACTGGCCGAATGGGACCGCTTTGTTTCCACCGCCAATTGGCGCGGAGGCGCGGCGCTCCATGTCGATACCGGCATGAACCGCCTCGGCCTCGACGCCGAAGAGGTGGCCGCGCTCGCCCCGCGGATGCAGAAGGAGAATCACGGGTTCACGCTGTTGATGAGTCATCTCGCCTGCGCCGAAACGCTTGACCATCCGCTCACCGATAAACAGATCAGACTGTTCCGCGAGATCAGGGTCCTGTTCCGTGGGCTGCCGTCGTCGCTCGCCAACTCCTCCGGCATCTTTCTCGGAGATTCCGCGCATTGCGATTTGGTGCGCCCTGGCGCGGCGCTCTACGGCGTCAATCCAACCCCGTATCGTTCAAACCCGATGCGCCCGGTAGTTGGCCTGCAAGCGCGCATCATTCAGGTCCGAGCCATCGCGCGTGGTGCGACGGTCGGCTATGGCGCCGCCTGGACGGCAAAACGTCCGAGCCGGATTGCCATCGTCGCTGTTGGCTATGCCGACGGCTATTTGCGCGCCGCCAGCGCCGCGGATGGCGCCAAAGGCGGCGAGGCGATTGTGGGCGGAAAACGATGTCCGCTCGCCGGACGGATATCAATGGATCTTCTCGCCATCGATGTGACCGATGCCGGCGCCGCAGCGCGCCGCGGCGAGCTGGTCACGCTGATTGGCGGCGACATAGGCGTCGATGAACTCGCAGCCTTCGGCCGCACCATCGGCTACGAAGTGCTCACGAGCCTCGGCCGGCGCTATCATCGCGTTTACCGCGGCGGGTGAGAGTCGTGGCCCGCAATACTCTTACCTTCGTCTGCCAGAATTGCGGCGCCACCTCACCGCGCTGGCAAGGCAAATGCGACTCTTGTGGCGAGTGGAATACGCTGGTCGAGGAAGGGGCCACGACGAGCACCGGCGGCCCGATATCCACCCGCGCCAAGCGCAAAGGCCGGCTGTTTGCGCTGGAACCGCTCGCCGGCGAAGCGCACGAGGCCCCTCGCCTGCCATCCGGCGTCGCCGAATTCGACCGCGTCACCGGCGGCGGCTTCGTGCACGGCTCGGTGCTGCTGATGGCCGGCGATCCCGGCATCGGCAAATCGACGCTGCTGATCCAGGTAGCGGCGGCGCTGGCGCAGACAGGCAATCGCGCCATCTACATTTCCGGCGAAGAGGCGGTGGCGCAAGTGCGCTTGCGGGCCGAGCGGCTTGGCCTCGCCCATGCAGCGGTCGAACTCGCCGCCGAAACATCCGTGGAAGACATCGTCGCGACGCTGTCGCAAGGCAAGACGCCGCGTCTCGTGGTTGTCGATTCGATCCAGACCATGTGGACCGATGCGGTCGAGTCTGCGCCGGGAACCGTAACCCAGGTGCGCGGCGCGGCGCAGGCGCTGATCCGCTTCGCCAAGCGCTCGGGCACGGCGGTCATTCTCGTCGGCCACGTCACCAAGGAGGGCCAGATCGCAGGGCCGCGCGTGGTCGAGCACATGGTCGACGCCGTGCTCTCCTTCGAGGGCGAAGGCTCGCACCAGTTCCGCATCCTGCGCGCGGTGAAGAACCGCTTCGGTCCGACCGACGAGATCGGCGTGTTCGAAATGACGGGACTGGGATTGCGCGAGGTCGCCAATCCTTCCGAATTGTTCCTCTCCGAGCGCGACCTCGGCAGCCCCGGAACCGCGGTTTTCGCCGGGATCGAAGGAACACGGCCGCTGCTGGTGGAGATCCAGGCGTTGGTGGCTCCGACATCGCTGGGAACACCACGCCGCGCCGTCGTTGGCTGGGATCAGAATCGCCTCTCCATGGTGCTTGCCGTGCTGGAGGCCCATTGCGGGGTGCGGCTTTCCAGCCACGACGTCTATCTTAACGTCGCTGGCGGCCTTCGCATCCAGGAACCGGCTGCCGATATGGCCGCCGCCGCCGCGCTCATTTCCTCGCTGACGAATGCCCCCCTGCCCGCCGACGCTGTGTATTTCGGTGAAGTTTCCTTGTCCGGCGCGATTCGGCCCGTCGCCCAGACCGCCGCCCGCCTCAAGGAGGCGGCCAAACTGGGCTTTAAACGGGCCATTTTGCCGGAGGCCGCGCGGGCGGAGGCCGGCACCGAACACGGCTTGCATCTCGTGATGACCGGCATGCTGTCGAGCCTCGTCGCTGATATTGCCGCGCAGGGCTCGCCGTCCCGCAAAAGCGGACGCAATTGAGCTCATTTGGCGGGTGACGCGAGCGCCAGACGCCGCTATATACGGGGCGCAATCCTAGGTGCCTCCGTCCAAATCGGGCCAAAACTACCTGAAATGGCACAAAATTAATCTGTTGGCTTAATCCTCGGCAACACTTGCCGGAAACCCTGCGTAGACGTCAGGTATGGCCTTGCCTGTTGCCCGATTCGATCACGCCCGCGGACGCGCGGAACCGATGAGTGCGGAATGACTATCACCCTGCTAGACGTCATTCTCTTGGTTGTCATGCTGGTTTCCGGGCTGCTCGCGATGATCCGCGGCTTCATGCGCGAGATCCTCTCGATTGCGGCTTGGGCCATCGCCGCCATTGCAGCGATTTATGCGTTTCCGCGCTTGGTGCCGGAGGCAAAGAAATATTTCAGCACCTGGCCGGACATCGTGACGACGGGAGTGGTCGTTGGTGGCGTGTTCTTGGCTACGCTTCTCATCGTTTCAGTCATCACGGTGCGTATTTCCGACATGGTCCTGGATAGCAGGGTCGGCGCACTGGATCGCACGCTGGGTTTCCTGTTCGGGCTTGGCCGCGGCCTTATTATCGTCGTTGTCGCGTTCTTATTCTTTGCCTGGCTGGTTCCATCCCGTGCACAACCCGAATGGGTGCGTAACGCTAAATCCGTCGTGGTGCTGCAAAGCACCGGAGATTGGCTGCAATCCCTGTTGCCGCAGGACATGGATAACTATCTATCCACTTGGTTTAAGCGCCGGCCGAAGGGCGACGAACAAGAGCCGCAAGACGCACCGCCGCCGGACACGCGTTCCGATCTCAGCGCGCCAAAACGCGCGGCAGCGCGCGGCGGAGAACCAGCCGGTTATGAACGATCCGATCGTGATGACATGAAGCAATTGATCGAGGGCAAGACAGCAACTGCGCGGTAAACCGCGCCGAGAGGCTCGATGAGCGAGACGATGGACATTCCCGGCGACGACGGCCTCCTCGATCTGGATGGAGACCGGCTGCGGGAGGAATGCGGCGTCTTCGGCATCTTCAATCATCCTGACGCTGCCGCCATCACGGCGCTTGGCCTGCACGCGCTCCAGCATCGCGGCCAGGAGGCGGCCGGCATTGTCACCTTTGACGGCAAGAGGTTTCACTCCGAGCGGCGGCTTGGCCTCGTCGGCGATGCCTTTTCGGCGGCGACAAAAGCCATCGAACGCCTTCCCGGCACCGCTGCCGTCGGCCACGTGCGCTATTCGACGACCGGCGAGACCATCCTTCGCAACGTGCAGCCGCTTTTCGCCGAACTGAACGCCGGCGGTTTCGCCATCGGGCACAACGGTAATCTTACCAACGGGCTGACTCTGCGCCGCCAACTGGTGCGCGACGGCGCGATGATGCAGTCGACCACCGACACCGAGGTCATCCTGCACCTGGTCGCCCGTTCGCACAAACCGCGCTTCGTTGATCGCTTCGTCGACGCGGTGCGCACGATCGAAGGTGCCTATTCGCTG
>JAXDOS010000277.1:0-5825 GCA_034668785.1 Alphaproteobacteria bacterium | reverse complement strand
GGTCGGCCTTGCCATCGCGGTGGCCAATATCGACGAGGTTATCAGGCTGATCCGCGCGTCCAACGACGCCAACGAAGCGCGCGAAGCCTTGATGGCGCGCGAATGGCCCGCCACCACCGCCGCTTCGCTGATCGCGTTGATCGACGATCCGCGCCACCGGGTTTCCTCAAGCGGCACTGCGCGGCTGACAGGGGAACAGGCCAAGGCCATTCTTGACCTGCGCCTGCAGCGCCTCACGGCCTTGGGCCGGGACGAGATCGCCGCCGAACTCGACAAGCTCGCCGCCGAGATCGCCGATTATCTCGCGATCCTGCGCTCGCGCGCGCGCATCCAGACCATCATCAAGGACGAGCTGAAGACGGTGAAGACGCAGTTCGCGACGCCGCGCCGCACCGTCATCATCGATCAGGAAGGCGAGGTCGACGACGAGGACTTGATCCAGCGCGAGGACATGGTGGTGACGGTCTCGCACGCCGGCTACGTCAAGCGCGTGCCGCTGTCGACTTATCGGGCGCAAAAGCGCGGCGGCAAGGGTCGCGCCGGGATGCAGACTCGCGACGAGGATTTCGTCAGTCGGTTGTTCGTCGCTTCGACCCATACGCCGGTGCTGTTCTTCTCCTCGCGCGGGCAGGTCTACAAAGAGAAGGTGTGGAGATTGCCGCTGGCGGCGCCGCAGGCGCGCGGCAAGGCGCTGATCAATATCCTACCGCTGGCGCAAGGCGAAGGCATCACCACCATCATGCCGTTGCCCGAGGACGAAAGCTCCTGGGCCGAACTCGATGTGATGTTCGCCACCACGCGTGGCACGGTGCGGCGCAACAAGCTTTCGGATTTCGTCGACGTGCGCCGCTCCGGCATCATCGCCATGAAGCTCGACGAGGGCGAGGCCATCGTCGACGTGCAGATTTGCACCGAGAAGGACGACGTGCTGCTGACCTCGGCCAGCGGGCAATGCATCCGCTTCCCGGTGCCCGACGTGCGCGTGTTTACCGGCCGCACCTCGATGGGCGTGCGCGGTATTGCGCTCGGCGAGGGCGATAAGGTGATTTCGCTGTCAATTTTGCGCCACTTCGAGGCGGTTCCTGCGGACCGAGCGGCTTATCTGAAGCAGTCCGGCGCTATTCGCCGCGCGGCGACGGGCGAGGATATCGAACCCGATGAGCCGACGGTGGAGGCGGAGGAGGCGGCAACAGCCGAAGTGTGGCTGCCGCCCGAACGCTATGTGGAGATGGGAGCGGCGGAGCAGTTCGTGCTCACCATCAGTGAGCTTGGCTACGGTAAGCGGTCATCATCGTTCGAGTTCCGCGTGTCAGGTCGTGGCGGCAAGGGCATCCGTGCCACCGACCCGTCGAAGCTGAAGGAGATCGGTTTCCTAGTGGCTGCGTTCCCGGTCGATATCTCGGATCAAATCATGCTCGTCAGCAATGGCGGACAACTCATCCGCGTTCCCGTCGATGGCATCCGCATCACCAGCCGCGCGTCGAAAGGCGTGCGGGTATTCTCCACGGCGGAAGGCGAGCGGGTGGTTTCCGTCGAGCGGCTGTCCGAGGAAGATGGCGGCGACGGCACCGAGACCGAGTGAGCGTTACCAGCCTTCGGAAACCTCGACGGTTTCGCGCGGAACGAGGAACAGCCGCTGCGGCCGTCGCCCGGAATAATTCACGCTAACCATTTCGTCGTCCGGCTGCGCGTATCGTTGCGACACCGCCACGCGGCGTCCGCTCGATCCGCTTGCGGCTTTCACCGCCTCGATGACTTCCCTGGGCACGCCCTGGGTTGCTGCCTGCCGGTTGGTAACAGGCTGCCGGGCGGGCTCCGCTTGGCCGTCGCGCAGGGTGGCTAATTCAACTTCCTCCACCACATCGGACGGCACGGCAGCCGGCGCGATCTTGCGGGCCTTGGCTTGTTTGATCGCGCGCTTCTCATTGAGCTTCGCTATCTTTGACTTTGGTGTTGCAGGCGCCGCCGCGGTATTCTCGGGCGCCGTGGCAATATTCTCGGCCACCGGAGCGGGCGCGGACGCCTCCGAGGGACCGGGTGCGGGAGCAGCAGAAGCAGGAGCGGCAGCAGAATACGAAACCAATGTCGCCGTCGCCACGCCATTGGGAAGCGCCGGAGCCGCGGCATCTTGCTGGACCGGCGGCGTAGCTTGAGGAGCCGGGGCTGAGGCAACCGAAGTTGCGGCAGGAGGTCTTGGAGCCTCCAGTTTGGCGCCTGCCGCTGGCGCGCTTTCCGCCACGCGTTTTGGCTCCGCCGATGGAACAGGAGTTACAATTGTCGAGGAGGTGCCACGATCCGTCGAAACGACGCGCACCTGGCGCGTCGGTTGGTTGGCGGCGGGTTCGTTACAGCGCTTGTCGATGTAAGGCCAAGCCTGCTTCTCACAGGTCGAATCAGCGGCGGAAGCCGTGTTCTCTTGTGGCTGAGTCTCCTGCTGAACGGCTGGCGAAGCTGCAGCAGTGGCCTGCGAATTTGAGGGGGCGTCCGGCAGGCTCATGATGGCCGCCGCGCCGAGACCGGCGCAAAGTAACGCGATAGTCACCTTGGATGAACCAGAGAGGAGCCAGCGTAGATAAAAACGCCTGCGGGGGCTCGGGAACTCATCGGTGGGGACCATTTGACGCTCCTAAAAGCGATTTTGCCCTCGTTGGCGCTTCTTACATCGTCAACGCCGCCCCTGGTCTTGAAGTTCCCGGAACCTCGCGTTAGACCCCGTTATGCCGCGCATAGCGCTTTACGCAGGCTCTTTTGACCCGATTACCGAGGGCCACCTCGACGTGGTGCGCGGTGCTATCCGAATCACCGATCGCCTGGTGCTTGCTGTTGGAGTTCATCCCGGCAAGGCGCCGTTGTTTTCCGCCGACGAGCGGCTTGCCATGCTCGAGGAAACCTGTACGCCGCTCGCGCGCGCGGCTGGATGCGAATTCTCTTGCGTCACCTTTGCCGATCTCGCGGTTGACGCCGCTCATCGTGCCGGCGCAACGCTCCTCATTCGCGGCCTGCGCGACGCCAGCGACCTCGACGACGAAATGCGTATGGCCGGGATGAACCAAGCGATGGCTCCGGATCTGCAAACGATATTTCTGCCGGCCTCGCCAATGGTCCGCCCGATCAACGCCACACTGGTGAAGCAGATTGCGGCCATCGGCGGCGACGTATCGGCCTTCGTACCGGCTTCGGTTGCCGCGCGCCTCAAGGCCAAATTTGCGGGCAAGACCCGCGGTTGACATCCAGGAGAGACGACATGGTCCGCGTTCTTGTTTTTCTTGCCGCGCTCATCTGCGCCGCACCGGTCCTCGCGCAGACGGCGCCGCCCGATCTGAAGCTGGACCGGCAAAATACCATCCTGATCGACACCAAATACGGCGAAGTGGTCATCAAACTGCGGCCCGACCTGGCGCCGAAACACGTCGAGCGTTTGAAGACGCTGGCGCGAGAAGGCTATTACAACAATGTGCCGTTCCATCGCGTCATCGCCGGCTTCATGGCGCAGACCGGCGACGGCCAATTTGGCAACGGCACGGGCAAGTCGAAATATCCCGACCTTCCAGCCGAGTTCTCCAGCGTGCCGTTCAAGCGCGGCATCGTCGGCATGGCGCGATCGCAGAGTCCGAATTCGGCGAATTCGCAATTCTTCATCATGCTGGCCGAGAACCCGTCCCTTAACGGGCAATACACGGTGGTCGGCGAGGTGGTTTTCGGCATGGACTCCGTCGACAAGATCAAGAAGGGGCCGTCCGAGCAGAACGGCGCCGTGGCCGATCCCGACCGCATTGTCGATATGAAGGTCCAGGCTGACGTGAAGTAACGCCGGCCGACATTCGCGCCGTGCGTCTCTTCTTCATTGCGGATGCTGCCGCAGATTCCGATATCCTATCACTGACAACGAACAGAGGACCCCATGGCCGACCCTGAAAACACGCTGACGCTGGAAACCACCAAAGGCAACGTCGTGATCGAGATGCGACCCGACTTGGCGCCAGGGCATGTGGCCCGCATCAAGGAATTGGTGCGCGAGGGCTTTTACGACGGCGTGGTGTTTCACCGCGTCATCGACGGCTTCATGGCGCAGACCGGCTGCCCGCAGGGCACCGGCACCGGCGGCTCCGGCAAGAAGCTCAAGGCCGAGTTCAACAAGGAGCCGCATGTGCGCGGCACCGTGTCGATGGCGCGGGCGCAGGACCCGAATTCCGGCGACAGTCAGTTCTTCATCTGCTTCGGCGACGCGCGCTTCCTCGACAATCAATACACCGCATGGGGCAACGTGATTAAAGGCATGGAGAATGTCGACAAGATCAAGCGCGGCGAGCCGGTGCGCGAGCCGGACAAGATCATCAAGGCATCGATGGGGACGGATACGGATTAACTGACTCTTCGTCATGCCCCGGGCTTGACCCGAGCATCCATCTCCCAAAATGTCATGGCCGGGCTCGTCCCGGCCACTCGTTTAGATGGGCATGTGCCCTTGAGCGGGATCACCGGGGAAAAGCCGGTGATGACGAATTGTTTGCGTGATTGTCACCCCGGGCCTGACTTGGCGGATTTATGCGTACCGACCTCTTCGACTTCGATCTTCCGCCGGAACGGATTGCATTGCGGCCCATTTCCCCGCGCGAGGCGGCACGGCTGCTGGTGGTGCGGCCGGGCGCTGCGCCGGAACTCGACGATCGCGGCATTCGCGATCTCCCGGACTTGCTCCAGCCGGGCGACGCACTGGTCGTCAACGACACCAAGGTCATTCCGGCGCGGCTCAAAGGCCGCCGTCTGGGTCGCGGGGAGCCCACTATTGAAGCCACATTGCACCGGCGCATTGACGGGTCGCACTGGCGCGCCTTCGTGCGGCCGGCGAAGAGGCTCGCGGCGGGCGACATCATCCGCTTCGGTGAGGAGGGCAAGGTCTGCTTCCTCGGCGAACTCGACGCCACCGTGGAAGAAAAAGGCGAGGGCGGCGAGGTGACGCTCGCCTTCGCCTTTGATGGGGCGGTGCTGGATCAGGTCATCGAAGAACGTGGTGACATGCCGCTGCCGCCCTATATCGCCTCGCGCCGGGAGGTCGACGCGCGCGATCGCGCCGACTATCAAACTTTGTTCGCGCGCCAGGATGGCTCGGTGGCGGCGCCGACCGCCGGACTGCATTTCACTGATGACTTATTGGTGCGTCTGCGCGACCGCGGCGTCGCCGTGCACGTCGTCACGCTGCATGTGGGCGCCGGCACCTTCCTGCCGGTAAAGGCGGATGACACGGACGCGCACAAGATGCATGCGGAATGGGGAACGGTGAGTGCCGAGACCGCGGACGCGCTCAATGCGGTGCGCCGCGCGGGGGGGCGCATTGTCGCTACCGGCTCGACCTCGCTGCGACTGCTGGAAAGCGCTGTGGGCGAGGACGGTGTGATCCGTCCCTTCTCCGGCGAGACTGAGATTTTCATCACGCCGGGTTATCGCTTCCGCGCGGTGGACCTAATGTTGACCAACTTTCACCTGCCGCGCTCCACCTTGTTCATGCTGGTTTCGGCCTTCGCCGGGCTTGATGTGATGCGGCGCGCCTATGCTCATGCCATTGCCGCGGGCTATCGCTTCTTTTCCTACGGCGATGCTTGTTTGCTTTTCCCCGACGCGGCCTCTTCCTAACCCTCTCCCCTTGTGGGAGAGGGTGGTCAATCTGAGCAGAGCGAGGATTGACCGGGTGAGGGGTCCTTGTAAGACGCTAGACTGACCCCTCACCCGGCGCCTCACTTCGTTCGGCGCCACCCTCTCCCACAAGGGGAGAGGGAAAGAAGACCGCGGCGCGCCCTTCTATGTCCGATATCTTTTCCTTCTCTCTT
>JAXDOS010000276.1:0-6525 GCA_034668785.1 Alphaproteobacteria bacterium | reverse complement strand
GGTTGGTTAAGTATTCGTCGATAATATGAGGGGATTGACATCGTGGCCTGGTGCCGACGCTGTATCTCGTCGTCGAGGAGATCGGCCATGTCCCGGATATCGCAGGCGGTTTTACGTTCGCCGCCGCCCTCAAAACGCCCCTGGATTGGAGCCATTCTAGGCGCGCTGGCGGGCCTGCTTGCCGCTTGTTCCGGCCTGTCGACGACCGGTGACTTCGGGATTCCGGTGCAGCCCGGCGGCCCGCCGCAACCGGCCGATCAGATCGGCACCGGCCAAGTCAGAGTCGCGCTAATCCTGCCGCTGTCGGCTGCCGCGAACGCGGGTGTCGCCGCGCTATCGATGAAGAATGCGGCGGAGATGGCGCTCGCCGAATTCAACAACCCCGATATCCAACTTCTGGTGAAGGATGACGGCGGCAGCGCCGGCGGGGCGCAACAAGCGGCGCAGCAGGCTATCGGCGAAGGCGCCGAGATCATTCTCGGTCCGCTCTTCGCGCAGTCGGTAGGGATCGTCGGCCAGCTCGCGCGCAGCCGCGGCGTTCCAGTCATCGCCTTTTCCACCGATACCAGCGTCGCCGCGCGGGGTGTTTATCTTCTGAGTTTCCTGCCGGAGTCGGATGTCGAACGTATCGTCGGCTATGCCGCCAGTAACGGCAAACGATCCTTCGTCGGGCTGGTACCGGACAATGCTTACGGCAGTGTCGTCGAGGCGGCATTCAAGCAGGCAGTCGCCGGCCGCAACGGACGCATCGTGGCGCTCGAGCGCTACCCGCTCGACAAAGCGGCTCGACAAACCGCAATCACGGCAGTGGCGCAGGCCGCGGGCCAAGCCGACGCGCTTTTCATTCCCGATGGTCCCGACGCCGCCGACATCGTCCAAGCCCTCACCGCGAGTGGCGCCAACGTCAAACGGCTGCAGCTTCTCGGCAGCGGCTTATGGGAGGATGCGGGCGTGGCGGCGGCGCCCTCGCTGCAAGGCGCCTGGTACCCGGCGCCGGAGACAACGTCTTATCGCAACTTTGCCGCCCGTTACCGCAAGCGCTTCGGGCAAGACCCGGTGCGCACGGCGACGCTGTCTTATGACGCCGTCGCGCTGATCGCCGCTTTGGTGAAGACGCAAGGGGCGCAGCGCTTCTCCGACGAGGTGCTGCTGAACGGTTCCGGATTTTCCGGCATCGACGGCGTATTCCGTTTCCGCGCCGACGGCACTAATGAGCGCGGCTTAGCGGTGATGCGGCTCACGCCCTCGGGCGGCCAGCCGATTGCTCCCGCGCCGCATTCCTTCGGCGGCGCCACCTAATCCACGCGGTCGGCAGCTAAGGCGCGGCTTCCTGGACAATGTTGATGTCGTGGCGGTCGGCTCCCACCATCATGGCGATGGTGTAGGTGCGAGGGCCGTCCGCGTCTCGCGACGGCGCTGCCACATGCAGCGTCCCGCCGTACCACTCGCCCGGCATCAGCGTGTTGTCTTTGATGACATCGCGCTCCAGGATCGCGAGATTGGCCTGGCCTTCGGCGATCGCGGCATCCGTCATTTTCTCGTTCTGGCGGAACGCGCGGTTCTGCGCGTTCGTCGCAGCGAGAGAACTATACGATGTCGTATAGGACGTATGCGGGCCGGTGGCGGTGTATCTCGTCGTGGTCCGGTTGCTGTACCCGCCCTGGGATGCCGCGGCGCTATTAAGGCCGGCAACGGCACCGACGAGAACGGCTTCCACGACCTGCCGGGTCCGTTCCTCCGCAACCAGCTCCTCATAGGAAAAGACCTTCAACGCCACGGTTTGCGCGCCGGCTACTTGGGTCACCGCGACATTCCTGACGATGAAATCGACCGGCGACTTCGTCAGATTGCGAATGCCGACGACGAAAACCGGACGGCCCCCGGCCGCGATTTGCCGCGCGGCTGGCCGGATCAAAACAATGGAATTGGCTTTCTGTGACACCAGCGCGGGACGGCCGTCGCGCACGAATGCTTGCTGCTGGGCCTTGGCTTGGAACCGCACCGTTTCCTGCTGCACGCAGGACGAACACAATAACGCAAGTGCGACGAGCACTACCATACGCATGACGCTACCCCCCGTAGAAGAAATCCTCCTACAACTAAACCGCGAATGCAAGAGGGTGGGAAGCGAGGGGGAGTTGAGCCGAGGTTTTAAGCCGCTAAATCGGCAACGACGGCATCAAGTACGGGGAAGCCGGCCTGCGTAACCCGCAGCCGTCCGGCGGCGGCTTGTTTCCAGTGCACCTTGGTCACGCAGCAGCCTGATGCGCGAGCTCGCGCCCGTGTTCGGTGATGATCTGAAACTTATCATCGGCCGGCACATTGATGACCTTGATCATCGCCTTGTAGACGGTCTCGCCGATAGACCTGCGAATCTCTGTGGACCTAACCCTTGGCCAAATCGATGCGGACGAAAGGCGTGGGGCGCCCTTCTGCTGTCAGCGATGGAGAAAGTCACTTGCCACTTGGCCCGAGCTAGATTGGCCCGCTACCTATTGCCAACGTCGCAAATACTTCACTTTGCTGCCCCTCAGAGGCGAACATTCCAATTGTCCGTCAAAAGGCTCTGCGTCATCTCGCGCTCGATGTCGTCAGTGATGCACCCGCCCAAGCCAGCGGGCGATCTTTTGATCGGCTTGCTTCTGACGCGATTCCACCATCGCGTCGAAGATGCGCCTCAACACACCGCGCCTCTTCGCGACGGCATTGCTCTTGGGAGAGCTCTTGGGAGAAGCCTTGTCGGCGAAATAAGGGGCGAAATGGCTGTGATGTGCTGCGTAGGTCATGTGTCCCACTCCATCGTGTTTTAAAGTTGAGTATTCCTCACTCGTCATTTTTGCTCTATGGAATATTGTTCACGAACGGGAGGATGACAAACGACGACTTCTCAGCTGATAAGCGAGCTTTTCTCATGTATAGGCTAATGCCACCGCTCACTGCCTTACGCGCCTTCGAGGCCGCCGCGCGACACTTGAGCCTGACCAAAGCCGCAAAAGAGCTGCATGTGACGGCTGGGGCGTTAAGCCACCAGATCCGCGGGCTCGAAGACCTGCTCGGCCTCAAGCTGTTCGAACGACACGTGCGATCGATCGCGCTGACGCCTGCCGGCAAGATGCTTTATCCCGGTCTGCAGACGGGCTTCCTCCACATCCGTGACGCGGTAATGGGCCTGAGTAGCGCAGGCGAGGAACGCGCGCTCGTGATCAGCACACCGCCAGGTTTCACCTCGAAGTGGCTGGCGCCGCGGCTCTACCGCTTTTCGGCTGCTTATCCTGAGATTGATGCTCGCGTTTCCTCGTCCGTCAGCAATGCCAATTTCACGACCGATGGGGTCCACGTTGCGATACGCAATCTGGCCATCAATGCGGCGACCGACTCGGCGCTCGTGATCGAGAGACTGATCGAGATATCCTTGGTGCCCGTATGCAGCCCTCGGCTGATTGAGACTTACGGGCCCATGCAGCGGCCGGAAGCGCTCAAGAGTGTGCCACTGATTCATGACGACTCACTCGTCGACCGTGCCGAGGTGCCGACCTGGGCCGATTGGTTCAAGGCGGCCGGCGTCGAAGGCGTCGACGTCAGTCGCGGACTGCGCTTCAACAGCGCTGATCACGCGCTCGATGCCACGGGCGAAGGTGCCGGCGTGCTGCTTGCGCACGATGTGCTGGCCTATAATGACCTACGCACGGGGCGGCTCGTGATACCGGTTCAGTTTACTCTGCGATCGGGACGCGCTTTTCACTTCGTCTGCGCAAACAGCCGGAGGGAACACCCTCATGTGCAGGCCTTCCGTGCCTGGATCAAACAAGAGGTGGCCGCGCTCGATTGGAGGCAGGTGCACGGGACGGGTGGGCCGGGCTTGCGTGTCCACCCTTGACGGGAGCGATAGGGTATCGCGCGTGTCAACGCTCGGCTTTACGTTGCCGCAGCGCGGCTCGCGCGCGCTCGTGAGTGATCGAGGGAGGCGGTCGCGGCATGCCGGCTAGCCTCAGAGCTACGCCGCCAAGTCTGCCACCACGGCATCGAGCACGGGGAAACCGGCCTGCGTGACGCGCAGCCGTCCGCCAACGGTTTCCAGCGCGCCTTCGTCGTGCAGAATCGTGATCCGCTTCGGATCGAGCTCGCGGCCTGCCAGCGCCGCATAGCGCAGCGGATCGATGCCTTCAGCGAGCCGAAGGCCCATCAGCAAAAATTCGTCGGCCTGTTCCTCGCGCATCAGCGGCTCGTCGGTGACAAGCCCATGGCCGAGCGACTCCACCCGCATCAGCCAGGTCTCTGGGCGTTTCTCCGTGGCGGTCGCTTGGCGGACGCCATTGAGGTTGAGGCGCCCGTGAGCGCCGGGGCCGATGCCGGCATATTCATGCCCGCGCCAATAAACGAGATTGTGCCGGCACTCGCTGCCCGGCCGTGCATGGTTGGATACTTCATAGCCGGGCAGGCCGGCGGCGGCGCAAATCTCTTGCGTGAGGTCGTAAAGCGTCCGGCCTAAGTCATCGTCGGGGATGACGAGCTTGCCGGCCTTTTGCAGAGCGTAAAACGGCGTCTCCGGCTCGATGGTCAGTTGATAGAGCGACAGATGCTCGGCGGCTTCGGCGATGGCGCGCTTGAGCTCCTCCGTCCAGGCCTGCGGTGTCTGTTGCGGGCGCGCATAGATCAGATCGAAGGAATAACGTTCGAAAATCGAGCGTGCGATGGCGACCGCATCGAGCGCCTCTTGCGCCGAATGTAGCCGTCCGAGTTCCTTCAGCGCACCATCGTCAAGCGCCTGCACCCCGAGCGAGACGCGATTGACGCCGGCCGCGCGATAGCCGCGAAAACGCGTCGCCTCGACACTGGTCGGGTTGGCTTCCAGCGTCACCTCAACATCGGGCGCCACGGTCCAGTGCGCGGCGATGGCGTCGAGGATCGCAGCGACAGTGGCGGGCTGCATCAGCGACGGCGTGCCGCCACCGAAGAAGATCGACGACACTTGCCGTCCGGGAATGCGGGCGGCGGTGACGGCGATCTCGGAGGCGAAGGCGCGCACAAAGCGCGCCTCGTCAATAGGGGTGTGGCGGACATGGCTGTTGAAATCGCAATAGGGGCACTTCGACAGGCAGAACGGCCAATGCACATAGACGCCGAAGGCTGGGTTGTTGCTATCGGCGCTCAAGGCAAGCCTCCGCGAGCTTGAGGAAGGCGCGGGCGCGATGCGACAGGCCCTTTCCCTTGGGCGGCAGGCCGTGTTTCTCGTCCGCGGTCATCTCGCCGAAGGTCCGGTCATGACCGAAGGGCAGGAAAATGGGGTCGTAACCAAAACCAGCCGTTCCCCGCGCCGGCCAAACAATGGTGCCATCGATCCGCCCCTCGAATTCCTCCACGTGCCCGTCCGGCCAGGCGACGCAAAGCGCGGAGACAAAATGCGCACGGCGGTCAGCGGCATTGCGTTCGCGCATCATGGCCTCGATCTTTTGCATTGCTCCCACGAAATCTTTATCGGCTCTCGCCCACCGAGCCGAGTGGATGCCCGGTGCACCGCCCAACGCATCGACCGCCAGACCGGAATCGTCGGCGAAAGCCGGCAGTCGTGAAGCTGTGGTGGCGGCGACCGCTTTGATTCGCGCATTCTCGCGAAAGCTTGCGCCGGTCTCCTCCGGCTCGGCAAGCCCAAGCTCGCCAGCGGAGACCGCGTCGATGCCGTAGGGCGCGATCAGGTCGCGCAATTCGCGCAACTTGCCCGGGTTATGCGTGGCGATCACTAGGCGGCCAGTGATGGGGCGGTGCGCCGGGGCCTCTGCGGCGGCGCTGTGGCTCACATCACCGCCATTTTTTGCAAGTTGACCAGCTTGTCGATGCCTTTGCGCGCCAGCGCCAGCAAGGCCAGAAACTGTTCCTCGGAAAACGGGACCTTTTCCGCGGTGCCTTGGATCTCGACGATATTGCCGGTGCCGGTCATGACGAAATTGGCGTCGGTATCGGCCTCGGAGTCTTCGGCATAGTCGAGGTCGAGTACCGCCAATCCTTTGCAGACGCCACAGGAGATCGCCGCCAGATGATCGCGCATCGGTTCGCCGCGCGTTATCTCGCGTGTCTTCATCCAGGCGACGCAGTCATGCAGGGCAACCCAACCGCCGGTGATCGCGGCGGTGCGGGTGCCGCCGTCGGCCTGGATGACATCGCAGTCGATCGTGATCTGCCGTTCGCCCAGGGCTTCGAGATTAACCACCGTGCGCAGCGAGCGGCCAATCAGCCGTTGGATTTCCACCGTGCGGCCACTCTGCTTGCCGGCGGAGGCTTCGCGCCGCGTACGCTCGGACGTAGCGCGCGGCAACATGCCGTATTCGGCAGTGATCCAGCCCCGGCCTTGGCCCTTCATCCACGGCGGCAGCCGGTCTTCAAGAGTGGCCGTCACCAGCACATGGGTGTCGCCGAATTTCACGAAACACGAGCCTTCCGCGTATTTGACGACGCCGCGCTCAAGTGAAACGGCGCGCAGCTCGTCTGGCTGTCGGCGGCTCGGCCGCATGTCTATCTCCGGGTTTGTGG
>JAXDOS010000275.1:0-9176 GCA_034668785.1 Alphaproteobacteria bacterium | reverse complement strand
TTGCCCTCGCCGCTGGCGATGGAATCGCCGAGACCCGCGATCAGGAAATCGCGAACCTGGATTTCAGTCGTCGCCTGCTGAATGGAGCCGTCCGGTGCTGTGACGCCGACGCTGGCGATGGTGGGCTTGCCGTAGCGCAGCCGCAGCCGCACCTCTTCATTGCAATTCACCGAGGCTTGCTGCGGCGGAATGCTGCCGTCGTCGAAATTCCAGACGCAGGTGGCGCCGGCTGGAACAGACCCCGCAAGTGTCGCCCCGATGCGATGATCCACGGGCGCCAGGTAGACTTCGCGCTCGCCATCGCGATCGCAAAATTCCGTAAGTTTCCCGGCGCCGTCGACGCAGAGGTGATCGACCATGTCCTTGGCCCAGCCGCGGCCGTCGCTTGTGCTTTCGAGGCGATCCTCGGCGGCTAAAATGCCGTCGCCGCGATTGGCGGCAACATGGCGCTGGAAGTCCGCCTCGTTGCGGAATAACCGGAACCGGTTTTTGACTTCCCATTCGATGCGCAGGGTATTTCCGTCGTCGCTTTGCGCCTGCGCTCTGTCAGCGACGGCGGCCGAGACGACGAGTGCCGCGCCGGCGGCAATCCACAAAAGGCGACGCATGATTTCGTATGTTTCCGCTGGATTGAGTGGCGGTGTAGCACCGCGCTTGCGGCGGAATTATGAGGAAAGCTTCAGCCCCGCCCGCCGCCGCTCCAGCACGAGTATGACCAAAGCCAGTGGCGCCAACGGTATCAAGCGGCTCTGATAGCGATCGCCTGGGTGGGAGAATATCCCGCAAATCACGGCGTTGATGACAAAGGCGGTCAATACGACAGCGCAAAGCGCGGCTGCGGGCGGTGAGATATTTAAGCGGCGGCGCAGCACGAGTGCTGCCGCGAGCCCTGCCATCGCCAGCGCCGCAACCGGCACATGCAGGAAATTAATCGGCGTGAGATCAAAAGGCTCCGCCTGCTGGCGCGCCGCGCGGAACCGCGGCAGCAGGTCCGGCGTCAGCCGCTCGAACACCCAGACCGTCGGCGCGTTGTGCCAGGGATTGGTGGTGACGTCGGTCCTGAATAGAACCAACTGCCAGAACACGGCGCGGATCGCGGTCGCGATGT
Organism: Alphaproteobacteria bacterium; assembly: GCA_034668785.1. Lineage (GTDB taxonomy): Bacteria > Pseudomonadota > Alphaproteobacteria > Rhizobiales > Xanthobacteraceae > CANKHA01. Next base: position 8,068 of record JAXDOS010000275.1, on the reverse strand, counting down.
GCTCGCCCGGATAAGACACGAGCGTGCGGCCGATGACGCGGCGCTCTTCTTCGCCCAAACCCTGCCAGCCGCCGAGTTTGTAGAACAATGTATCATTGGCCCAGAGCCAATCGTCAGCCTCGTTGGGAAGCGTGTCGGCATAAGCGCACAGCTTGAGCGTCGGATCCGGGCAATGCTCCTTGAGATAGCGTTGCACGATGCCGTCCTCGAGCAGCCGTCCGAACAGGAAGCTTTCTCCGCCGGGCGTCAACGCGAATTTTCCGGCGACGGCGAGATTGGAGAGGGGACACAGGGCGATGCCCGTGGCCACCGCCATGCCGGCTGCCATCACCCGTGGAGGCGGAAGCGCCAGCAGGCGCGCAAGCGGCGCAACACGTTGTAGCAAAAACAACGTGACCACCAGCCCGAGGCAGAGTGCGAGAAGAGCCATATGGGTTGGGATGGTGAGAACAATGACCGCCGCAAGGCCCGCCCGCTCGAAGCTTCGCAGTTCCTCCGCGCGGAAGGCGAGCAGATAGATTGCAAGCGCGGCTATGGGAAAAAAGATATCAGGCATCAATTGCCCCACGTACCAGGGCAGCGCAGTACCGATCGCGAGAAAGACTACCACGCCAAGCGCAAGCAGCGGCTTACCGCCCAAGCTATGCACCCGTAGCGTGAGCACGATGATCCAAACGGTGAGAGCCGCCTGCCCGATCACGTTCGGCCAGAAGTCGAAGGGAAGTCCAAGCGCGAGAAACACGCCATAAAAAGCGGAGCGTCCCATCTCCAGCGTGCCGTCAAACGGCCGCGCAAGATAGCCGCCGGTGTCGGGGAAGATGAGGGGGAAACCGTTCCACAACGCCGGCGCGAGCAATGCCAGCAGCATCGCCGCCGTCGCGAGCGCCCAGGCAGCCATTCTCCCGCGTCTCGTGCCGGACATGATCGGGGAAAGGGATAAACGTTCGTGCATACCCGTCAGCGCCTCATCCTATTTCGCTCAAGCTTATGCGGGCGCTTGGCGTCATGTAAGATAGCTGCACCCGATGCTGGAGGGCGCATGACTGAAAGTATTATGTATCACGAAGGCAACCGGCGTCTGCAGGACGAGTTTGATAGCCGGCGCATTGCCGACCGGCTGGAAGAGAAACTCACACGCACGGCGTTCACCTCCGACGACAAGACCTTGATCGAGAGCGCGATCTACTTCTTTCTCGCCACCGCCGACACGCAAGGCCATCCGGATTGCTCCTATAAGGGCGGCTGCCCCGGTTTCGTGCGCGTTACCGGGCAAGCGGAACTTGCCTTTCCCGACTATGACGGCAACGGCATGTTCAAGAGCCTAGGCAATCTCCTCGTCAACCCGCACGTGGGATTGCTGTTCATCGATATGCACGAAAAGCCGCGCCGATTGCGAGTCGAGGGGAGGGCGTCGATCAGCCGGGACGATCCGCTGATGGGCGAGACCGCCGGGGCGCAAATGATCGTGCGCGTGCAAGCGCGCGCGATCTTTCCGAATTGCCCGCGCTATATTCCAAAACTTGCCATGGTCGAGCCCTCGCCTTACGCGCCGCAGCCTGGATGCGATCCGGTCGAGCCGGGCTGGAAGAATTTTGCCGACTTCAAGGATGACGTTCACCCGCGCCAATCCACCGCATAGGCAACACGCTGACGGCGGATTGACACTCCGGCGCAGCGGTGAGGACTATTGGCGTCAGTCAGGTGTTTGACAGGCCATCTTGCCAGAGCCGTCAGGGGGTAAGCGATGGATCAACAGCCGCCCATGCAAAAATACGTGCCGAGCCTCGTGTGGTACCGGCCGTTCGAGCCCTTCGCTTACGCCTTCATCCGCTTTTCCACCGGCGCAGTGCTGCTGCTACACGGTGTGCAGAGGCTGTTCTTCGGCGCGGCCACCGCGGAGCTGGGAGACTATCTGGGCCGGCTTTCTCCCACTTCGGTCGGCAGCTTTGAAGTGATCTGCGGGGCGATGCTTGCCCTTGGCCTGCTCACCCGTCCTGTTGCCTTGCTGTTCGCACTCGAATGGCTCGTTATTGCTTCCTCGGCCCATCTGCGGCCGGGAGCATCCTGGCTCATGCAAGGAGCCACCGAGCATCATCCAGCATTTCTTATCGGTCTCTGCATCGCCTTCATTTTCCGAGGCGGCGGGTATTACTCGCTGGATCGACGGCTCGGGAAGGAATTTTGACGCGGGATTGCAGGAGGATCAGATGATCGACGAGACCGCCGCCACTATCGACGAAAGCAGGCTGATCATACCGGGGCTGGCCGGCTTTTATCGCCGGGCCGCTCCTTTGAGCTACGCCTTCATCCGCGTCTTGGTGGGACTGCTATTTCTGCCGATCGGCATCGACAAGCTATTTTTCGGCGGGGCGGGCCGCATTGCGACGGGAAATATCTTGCGGCTCGGCGTGCAGCCGCCGCTTGCCTGGGCATGGACAGTCGCGGGCTTGGAGTTCTTCGGCGCCTTTCTGCTCATGCTCGGACTATTCACGCGTCCGGTGGCCTTTGCCTTGGCCATCGAGCTCACGGTGATCACCAGCGGCATCCTTGCTCCCAGAGGCTGGCTGTGGACCGTTAACGGATTCGAGGTTGGCCTGTTGCTGACGCTGGTGCTGATCGGTTTGGTTTTCGGCGGCAGCGGCCGCTATTCTCTCGATCGCCTGATCGGCCGGGAGTTCTAGCTAACGTATCAAACTGGTTGTGCCGCCGGCTGTTCTAAATTCACTACCGGCCCTTAACCTCGCCGACAGCCGCCTGGAAACAACGGGCTGCTTCTGCATTGTCGTGCATCAATCGGGGAGACGGGGTTCCCATGCACCACAATGATCGATGGAACATTCTTGCGGGATTGGTATTCGCGGCGTTGTTCGTCGCCGTGCTGCTCTGCTTCAGCCGGCCAACATATGTCTTGCGGGAGGCTTCGCCGGTCACCTTTGACCGGCCCGACATCACAGTGGCGCACCGCTAGCGCCCAGGCCTAATGGCTAATCAATGGGCATAGCCGCGGCGACCTTTTTGACGGTGAGCCCCTGTTGTTTTGCCGCGTAATAATAGCCGCGCGCGAAATAGGAAACGGCGCGATTTTCGTTGCCGCCGGCAACACGGTAGGCGCCTGCGAGATATTGAACGGCGTAATTCAGATTCGTCTCGGGATCGAGGAGGCCGGAAGCCGGGCCGGTGTAGCCCAGGCCGCGCGCCGTCGCGTGCTTGATCTGCATGAGGCCCATGGCACCGCCGCGACCGATCACGCGCGCATTATAGCGGCTCTCGCGGACGATGACGCGGTGAACAAGCGACACCGGAACGCCATTCTTGGCGGCATAACTAGCGATCAAAGCGTCGAGCGCGGTGCGTGAATTTTGATCGGCCCAGGCGGAAGGAGAAAGCGCCGTGAATGACAAGGCCAGTGTCACCAGAGAAAATCGAACGACGTTGCTTCGCATAGGGACTCCCAATTTTTGACGCTAGCGAAGCTTCTGTTGAACAAATGGGGCATGGTTGCGGCAGATAGCCGCGTAATGGCGCGAACTGTCTGTATCCTCTCCGACGGAGCCCGGTCGCGCGCTGGAACCCGGGCGGCGGAAGGACTAGGCTAATTCGGAAAAATCAGGGGGGCGAGGATGGACAAGGGCATCTGCATGAAAAGAAAATCGCGGCGCTTTGGCTGCGCGCTTAGCCTCGGGCTGGCTTTATCCGCGCTGATTGCAGCGCTGCCGGCCCGGGCGCAGGATTATCCCACCCGCGCGGTCAAGATCATCGTGCCCTTCCCCGCCGGCGGTACCGCCGACATCATGCCGCGGGTCATCGGCGAATGGCTGTCGCGCAAGTGGGGGCAGCCAGTCGTCATTGAGAACCGACCGGGCGCCGCCGGCAACATCGGCACCGAGGCTTTCTCCCATTCCGACCCGGATGGCTACACGTTGCTTTCCGCGCCGCCGCCACCGCTGGTGATCAACCAAAGCCTTTATCCGAAGCTTGGCTTCGATGCTGGTCAGTTCGAGCCGGTTATCATCATCAGCCGGGTGCCGAATTCGCTGGTGGTGAATCCGAAGGTCACTGCGAAGACTGTTCCCGAATTCATCGCCGCGGCAGCGGCAAATCCCGGCAGGGTCACCGACGCCACTCAAGGTAACGGCACCACCTCGCATCTGACCTCTGAAATGTTTCAGATGATGGCCAAGGTGAAATTCCAGCACATCCCCTACAAAGGCTCGGCACCGGCGCTGCAGGACCTCGTCGGCGGCAACGTCGATGCCATGTTCGACAACCTCGGCGTCTCCTTGGCGCTGGTTAAGGGCGGCCAGTTGAAGCTCTTGGCGGTCGCCACGCCCAAGCGCATGGCGTCGCTGCCAGACATACCGACAATCGCGGAGACGCTGCCAGGCTTTGATTCGTCGGCCTGGTTCGCGGTCGTCGCGCCGGCGAAGACGCCGCGCAAGATCGTCGACAAGATCAACGCGGACATCAATGAAGCGCTCCGCGATCCGGACATATTGAGGCGTTTCGTCGAATTCTCCGCCGAGCCCATCGGTGGAACACCGGAGGCCACTTCGGCGTTCATGCGTGCGGACGTCGAGCGTTGGCGCAAGGTGATTGAAGCAGCCGGAGTTAAGCTTGAGTGACGGCAACTATCCATCATGAGTCTGCGTTTCCGGCTCTCCGTACTGGTTGCTATAGCGATCGTTCCGCCCTTGGCGTTGACCGCCTACAACACCTATGCGTGGCGTAATTTCCTGGAGCATGAGACGGAGAGCGAAGCGTTGGCGGCGGCGCGCCTGGTTTCCGCTGAACTGAACCAGCTAATGGCAGGCAGCCGTGATGTCATGCTGACGCTGGTGAAGCATCCGGCAGTGCCCGACCGCGAGGAGGAATGCACCGCCTATTTTAAATCCGTCATCGCAGACCTTCCGAACTACCGCGAGGCGGCATTCATCGATCGCGACGCCAAATTTCACTGCTCGACGATTCCGATTCCGCCCACTTTGGACGTGCACGATCGCATCTACTTCTATGAGCCGCTGCAAACCGGCAGGCTCACAGTCGGCACGCTGACAGTCGGCCGTGTCACCGGGGAGCGCTCGATCCACATCTCTATCCCCTACCGGAGTCCGGATGGGCGCGTCGATGGTGTGGTCGTGCTTATTCTCAATCCGGAAAAAATAGCCGAGGAATTCGCTGCGAGGGCATGGCAGTCCACCCACCGGATCAGAGTCTTCGACCGGGAAGGTTCCCTGGTGCTCAGTAGCCCGGCGCAAGATGCGACGGCAGCGAGCCTCCTTGGCAAGCAAGTGCTGGAGCGGGCGCGCAGTACTTCGGCGAATACATTCAACGTCGAACTTGAGCAAAGCCATGCGGAAATCGTCGGTTTTGTGCCCCTCAGCGAGACGCATGCCAGCTTATTTGTTGCCGTGGGCATCGACCGCGAAACGGCTCTCGCCGCCGTGCGCACGACGGCGTGGCGCAGCATCATCTTCGGCCTGATCGCCATGGGCTTGGCTATGCTCGGTATCTGGTATGCCGCCGATGTCCTCATCCGCCGTCCGGTGCTGACCATGGTTGAGACCGCGCGCCGGCGCGAGGCTGGCGACGCCGGTGCGCAGTTTCCTTCGTTGCGCTCATCTTCCGAGCTGGGTCAGCTCAGTACGGCGCTGGCAAGCATGTCGGAAAAAGTGGACCAGCTGCTGGAGCAAAAAGGTTTTCTGTTGCGCGAGTTGCAGCATCGCGTGATGAACAGCTTGAACATTTTGTCGAGCCTGCTGGTGTTGCAAAGCAAGCATTCGACAGAGCCCGCCGTGCGCGACCAGCTTGCGCGCGCGCAAGAACGCGTGTTGGCGATGGGCGCCGTCTACCGGCATCTTTACAGCGTCGACACCGTCGGAGAGGTGGAGTTCGGCGGGTTTTTGAAGATGATTTGCAGCGAAAGCGAGCGCGCTTATGTCGGCAACGGCCGGCCCACGATTATTTGCGCTGCGGAGTCGCTTGAGGTCTCCGGCAGCCAGGCGACCTCGCTTGCGGTTCTCGCACATGAGCTGATTACCAACGCCGTCAAGCACGCCTATCCGCAGGAAGAACCCGGACCGATCATGGTTCGGCTACAGCACGCCGACGACGGCGCCATCGAACTCCGGGTCGCCGATCGCGGGCGCGGGATGCCGGGCCATGTCGATATCAACCGGCCGAGTTCATTGGGCTTCAAGGTCATCATGGCGACCGCACGGCAGTTCGGCGGCACGGTGACGATCAATCGGCTCGACCCCGGCACCGAGTTTGTCATCCGCTTTCCGGCGAATTTCGGCGCCTCCTACGCGCGGCCGGCGCCGGACGCAGTCTGATCAAGGAACCGTATTCCGATTTGTAAGTTGCAACTCAATAGGGGCGAGGGAGGCGCACGCCTTTATCGAGCCAACGGAAGGATCACAGCCATGGGCCTGTTCTCTAAAGATATCAAGACGATGGACGACCTGTTCGTGCACACGCTGCGCGACATCTACTATGCCGAAAATCAGATCGTGAAGGCGCTGCCGGACATGATCGAAAAAGCGACCAACCGCGAGTTGAGCCAGGGCTTTAAAAAGCATCTGGACGAAACCAAGAATCATATCGCGCGTCTCGACCAGGTGTTCAGACTCCACGGCGTTGCGGCGAAAGGCGTTGACTGCCCCGCGATCGATGGAATCATCGAGGAAGCGGAAGACATCGCCGGCGAGGTCGATGACAAGGAAGTCTTGGACGCCGCGCTTATCGCCGCCGCTCAGGCCGTCGAGCATTACGAGATCACGCGCTATGGGACTCTGGTCGCATGGGCGCAGCAGCTTGGGCGCGACGATTGCGCCGCCCTGCTGCAAAAGAATCTCGACGAAGAGAAGGCCACCGACAAGAAGCTGAGTACGCTCGCGGAAGCTAAGATCAACCGCAAAGCAGCCAGCTGATTTTTTCGTTCTTGATCGCAGGCCCAGCGCACGAGCTTTCGCCAAGCTCGTGCGCTGTTGCGTTACCGGCTTGCGAATCGAGCTTAGCGCGGCAGTGCAAAATGGGCGGTGCAGGAAGCCATGAAAGCCCCGAGGCCCATGGCCGCAAGGTTTGCTGCCACCGCTAAAGCGGTTCCCATCGATCCGGCCGGAGCGGCGTGTCCCGCGGCGGCGAGCAGGCAAAAAAAGCCAAGGCCAAAGCTTAATCGCAAAAGTCGGTGCGCCGGCCAACGGGTGGATGGCCGCAGCAGCAGGATCGCCGCCCAGGCTCCGAGACAGCCCGAAGCGCCAATAGCCCACCAGGCCAAAGCCGATTCAAGCTGACCCGTGCTGGTGGGAAATAGATCGCGCCAGATGCGCGTGAGCCCGGTCCCCGCGCCCTCGAGAGCGATATGGACCGCCAGTGCCAGGAATAAGCCGCAGGTGACCGCGGTGGTGAATATCAGAACGCGCGGCAATTTCCCTGACGCCTGGCGCATGTCAGTCGCCGCTGTTCCCGCCTTGGCCGCGCTCATCGTATCCATGCCGGTGACTATAGAACACAAGCGCCATCAACCCGCATCCGACCACGAGGGAAAATAGGACGCCAAGTCCCATGGCCACATAACCGCTGGCCGGCATCGGCGGCCCCTCGTCTGTTGCCCAAATATAATAGGCGTAGCAGATGGACGTGATGAGAAGCGCCAGCAGGGGCAGGATCAAGGCAAGTTTGCGCATGCGCCTGACATGGGCGTTCGGCAGAAAATAATCAACGCCGCCCTGGGCTAAACCGGGAGCTTGCGTCGGATTCCAGCGGCTCCGGTCAAAGGGGTTGGTACGAGGAAAAGAACGCGGTATGCAGGCCATCCCGCCATCCTCCGGACCCCGCATGTCCATTGCGCCCGCCGCCGACCAAGACTCTCTCCTGAATCACCGGCAATTCATTTTCTATTGGCTCGCGCGGGTGTCGAGCACGATGGCCTATCAAATGATGGCGGTCGCTATCGGCTGGCAGGTCTACGACATGACCAACAGCCCACTCGATCTCGGCTTCGTCGGGCTAATCCAATTCGTGCCGGTGATCTTGGGCACGCTCGTCATCGGTCATGTCGCCGATCACT
>JAXDOS010000274.1:0-14802 GCA_034668785.1 Alphaproteobacteria bacterium | reverse complement strand
CGATGGCGAGCAGCTCAAGAAGCTGGGCATTGTCGTAGAGCATCTTCTCGAAATGCGGCACCAGCCATTTGTCGTCGACCGAATAGCGCGAGAAGCCGCCGCCGAGATGGTCGTAGATGCCGCCTTCGCAAATGCGTTCCAGCGTCACGTCGACGAGTTCAAAGAATCGTGCGTCGCCGCCGCGCAGGCCCGCGCGCCAGAGCATTTCGAACAGCGCGGCTTGCGGAAATTTCGGCGCGCCGCGCAGGCCGCCATGGGTCGCGTCGATGGCGCCGGCAAGCTGCCGGGCGGCGTTGTCGAGCTCGCGCTCGCCGATGGTTACATTTCCCGTCGGCCGCGCCCGCTCCTCAAGCCGCGCCATCAAGGCTTTGCGGTTATTTTCAATCGTGGCTTGATCTTCGCGGAACAGCCGCGCCACTTCATGCAGCACGTCGACAAAAGCCGGCCTGCCGTAGCGCGAAATTTTTGGAAAATAGGTACCGCCCCACACCGGCTCTCCCTTCGGCGTCAGGAACATGGTCAGCGGCCAGCCGCCCTGTTCGCCGAGATGATGCAGCGCCGCCATGTAGATCTGATCGATATCGGGCCGCTCTTCGCGATCGACTTTGATGTTGACGAAGAGATTATTCATCGTCGCTGCGGTCCACTCGTCCTCGAAACTCTCGTGCGCCATGACGTGGCACCAGTGACAGGCAGCATAGCCCACCGACAGCAGGATCGGCTTGCCGCTGCGTTCCGCTTCCGCCAGCGCCTCCGGTCCCCACGGCCACCAATCCACCGGATTGTGCTTGTGCTGGAGTAGATAGGGCGAGGTCTCCTGGGCGAGACGGTTTTCGTGCGCGGTTTCCGGTGTGGACGTCATGCTCGCAGCATTGCCTTTCGGTTAACCCGGGATCAAGGTCCGCGGGATGGAATTGTCGTTGCCCCTCGTTCTCATCGCCGCCCTCACTTTTCTCTTGGCGGGATTTGTCAAAGGCGTCATCGGGCTCGGGCTGCCGACGGTTTCGATGGGTTTATTGGCCCTGGTCATGACCCCGGCGCAAGCGGCGGCGCTGCTGGTCGTGCCCTCACTGGTGACCAACGTCTGGCAGATGGCGATGGGTCCATTGCTGGCGCCGCTGGCGCAGCGGCTCTGGTCCATGATGATCGGCATCGGCGTCGGTACTTGGGCCGGTGCCGGCCTGCTCACGGGGAATAACGCGGCTCTGGCGACGACCGGCCTTGGGATCGCGCTCGTTCTTTATGCCATCACCGGCTTGACCACGTTGCGGATCACGGTGCCGCCGCGCATGGAGTTTTGGCTGTCGCCTCTGGTCGGAGCTGTTACCGGTTTCATCACCGCGGCGACCGGCGTCTTCGTGATCCCGGCGGTTCCTTATCTGCAAGCTATCGGGTTGGAGAAAGAGGAACTGGTGCAGGCCTTGGGTCTGTCATTCACGGTGTCGACGCTGGCCTTGGCTGCGATCCTCGCGGCGGCCGGCGCCTTCCCCACCTCTATCGCCGGCGGCTCACTCCTGGCACTGGCGCCCGCGCTTGCCGGAATGTTTGCCGGCCAATGGATCCGCGTCCGCGCCCATCCGGCGGTTTTTCGCCGCTGGTTCTTCATCGGGCTGCTGCTGCTTGGTATTCATCTGGCGTTGCGCGCCGTTATCTGAGGCCGGCGCCTTCGCACTGAAACATTACCCGCCCTATATTCCTTCCATGCCTATTTTCGCGTATAATATGCCCATGACGAAATTACTTGAAAAGGGAATAGAGGCTGTGCGGTCGCTCCCCGCGGACCGGCAGGATATGGCGGGCGAGCTGTTGCTCGGCCTCGCCACCAGTCAGCAACAATACGGCCTTACGCCCGAACAGATCGAAGATGTGAAGCTGGCGATGGCGGAAGCCGACCGCGGCGAATTCGCGAGCGACGAAGATATGACCAAGGCCTGGAAAAAGTTCGGTCTATGAAGCTGCGGTTTACGCGGCGCGCCCGGCGGCATCTCGACTCAATCGCGGAATACATTTCAGAGCGCAATCCAGATGCAGCGCGCCGGGTCGGCGATCGCATTCGCGAGACCACCGCGTTGCTCGCCGCTTTCCCATACATAGGTCACGACGGCGCGCTGGCGGGCACACGCGAGATTGTGGTTCCGGCCCTGCCCTACATCGTCGTGCATCGGATCGAGACCGGCGACGATGAAGCCGTGGTCATTCTCGGCATCTATCACGGCGCGCAGCTACGACCCGGCCAAGATATGAGTTGAGCGTCCCGTTGGGTGGCATGCGCTACCCCGCCGCCTCTCGCGGCCTTGCCCGCCGGATCCCGAGCGCCACGATCCGCTTCAGCAAATCCGGATATTTCAGCCCGTCATGTTCGGCGGCGTGGGCGAATTCCTGGCTCTTGGCGATTTCCGGATTCGGATTGGCCTCGATGAAATAGGGAACGTTATCCGGCGAAAGCCGGAAATCGATCCGCGCATAGCCGTCGATGCCGAGTGTCCGGCAAATCCGTTTCGCCATGGTCTTGATGCGTACATGCATGTCCGGCGCGAGGTCCTTGGCCGGCCCGTGCAGGATGCCGTGGCGTTCCTGGTAGAGCGGATTGTGCTTGACCCTCGCGGTGGCAATGCGGCTCGCGCCGCCCATGCTGCCGAAATCGAGCTCCCAGATCGGCAACACCCGTAGCCGGTCGTTGCCGAGCACGCCGACGTAAATCTCGCGGCCGTCGATATATTGCTCGGCGATGGCGGCAGTCCCGATCCGCTCGTGGATGAAGGTGACTCGCTCCGCGAGTTTTTCGTCGCTGTCGACCACGGAGGCCTGCGCAATCCCCTCGGAGGCATCTTCGGTCAGGCTTTTGACGATGAGCGGCAGGCCGAGCCGCGCCGGACGGCGGACCTTGCGCTGCATCGGGAACACGGCAAAAGCCGGAACCGGAACGCGGTGGTAATGCAGCAATTGCTTGGAGAGGTCCTTGCCGCGGGCGAGCATCAGCCCGCGCGGGTTGCAGCCGGTATAGGGAATGCGCAGCAGCTCGAGATAGCTCGCGACGTTCTGGTCGTAAGCTGTCTGGCCGTGAAACTCCTCGAGCAGGTTGAACACCACGTCGGGCTTCCAGCTCTCGGTCTCGTCGCGGATCGGTTTGAGCTCGTGCTGCACCCCGAGCGGGCGCACGTCGTAACCGGCGCGGCGCAGCGTGGTTACCACGTCGTATTCAGTCTTCCAGACATTAATCTCCTGCTCGGTGTGGCCTTTCAGCGACTCCGGCGGCACCAGCTCCGGATGCATCAGCACTAAGACACGAAGCTTTTTCATAGCGCCACCCACTGACGCGATGGGCTGTAGAGCGAATGCACGATCTTTGCGGTCAGCAGCACGGCGAAGTCCGTCCGCAGTTTTCGCTCGGACCCGGCGGCCCGTAGCTTCAGCTTGCGGCAGCGCGCAATCATCTCATCGAGAATCGACTCCAGGCTCAACTGATATTCGCCGGTCCAGCTTGAAACCATCTGCCTGATCTTGGCGCGATTTTGCCGGATGAAGGTGGAAGCCGCCGGCCCCTTGCGCTTTGCGTCCGCTGAGAAGATGCGGCGGAGGTCGCGGTCATAGGTCGTCGGCGACCGGACGGTGTAGCGCGCCTGCTTCTTCTTGTAATGCTCATCAAGCGTGCGGCTGAGCTGACTTATGGGATCGACCCGCAGCCGCTTGGTGAGCACCGGCTTTTTGCCGGCGATCTCCGCCATCAGCTCGTCGACATATTGCAGCTTCTTCAGCGCCGGCCATCCGGCATAGTGCTTGCGCCAATTCGAGCGCGGCGCCAGCCACACGGCGAAGGTCTCGGCGAAATCCTCATCGGGATGACTTTGCGCATACCACAGCCGCAGATGCTGGACATAGCGCCGGCTCGCCGGGTTCGGCCGGTAGTAACTCGGATAATGCGTCGAGGAGCGGCCGAACAGTTCCTGCCAGCGGCGGCGGCGATGCAGTTTGTAGGAATGCTGCAGCACATGCCCGGTTTCATGCCGCAGAATGCGCATGCATTCCCGCACCGTGCCGCCTTCCACGTCGATGATCTTTTTCCGCTCCAGCCGCATCAGGCGCGGATGCGTCAAATAGAAAGGAATAGCGATTCCCGGCGTGGTGTCGGGGCTGAACCATTCGTCAGAAATCCAGGCATGCGGCCGGATGCGAATGCCGCGCTGCTCAAGCTCGGCATAGAGGTCGTCGAGGCAGTCCTGCAGCCAGGTGCCTTCCACGCGTACCTTGAGGTCCCGCAGCCGTAGCTGCAGGAGATTGTCTTCGGGCAGAGACGCCCAAAAAAACTTGCGAGAAAATTTGCGCGGCATGAAAGCGGGCGACCCAGGAAAGACCGCCGAGGGTGTCATGTTGCAGGCGCGGCGACAATTCGCCTGACCGCGAAACACACCGAAATCGGACGCCTATAACGCATGAGCGGAAAATCCGTTCCCGCCCGCATCGCTGACGCGAATGGAACTCTGGTTCCAACCCGAACGTTGCCCTACCAGCAAAATCACCAGAGGGGTTACCGATGGAAAGCCCCGCGAAGTTCAGGGAATATGCCGCGGGGTGCCGGCGTTTGATGAAACAGGCAACTCCGGAAAACCGCGAGCGCTTACGCGAGATTGCTGAAGCATGGGATCGCTGCGCCAGCGACGCCGAGGGCGCCGCCGTGAAGCGTGAATCGCCGATTAGTCGGCAGGCGGACGGGGGTTCATCAGGTTAGTAGAGTCGTTGCGCCAAGACATGCGTTCTGACTGAGAAGCAAGCTCGCGCTCGGCGTCTGCCATCAACAGCAGCGCCGTTTTCTGCGCCGGGTCTTTAGCTGCAATTGCGTTTTGCAGACATTCCTTCGCGTGCGCACGCAACTGTCGCGTCGTGGTACTCATTTGCAGACCGCCGTTTCTGGTCAAGTTGAAACGCGACCTGTAAGCGCGCGTTCCCCGGCTCTGCGAAATAGTGATAATTTGTCGTAAATGGTCGGTTAACTGGCAAAAAAATGATGCGAATCCAGCAATGTGGAGGATAATGCTCGGGAGCGGGACCCAATCGGGTTGATCAGGCGCCTCGCCCCGTCGCCGTGTAACCCGCGGCATAATATCGTTATGGGCTCACACCATCTTCATCGGAATCGCGCCGAGGAAATCTTCCTTGCCGAGTTCCACGCCGCAATGGCGCAGGATGGCGTAGGCGGCCGTCAGATGGAAATAGACGTTCGGCAAAAGGAAATGATTGAGGTAGTCGCTGCCCTGCATCTGTCCTTTGCGAGTCGGACCGAGCGGGAAGGTAATCTCGCGATCCGCTGACGCGTCGATCTGTTTGGTGTCGAGCGACTTCAGATGTGCCACGGTCTTTTGCAGGCGCGCCTTGAGTTGCTCTATTGTTGTTTCAGTGTCCTCATAGCGCGGCGGCTCCGCGCCGGCGAGCCGCGAGGCGCCGTTCTTCGCCAAGTCGGTCGCAATCTGCACTTGGCGAGTCAGCGCGAACATGTCAGGCGCGAGCCGCGAATTCAGTAACACCGAGGGATCGATTTTCTTCGCCGTGGCGTGAGCTTCGGCCTTGTCGAGAACGGTCGATAGCGCGTTGAGGCCGATTTCCAGCGCGGGGAGGCAAGCCTGAGACATCGATAGCGGCATGGGACGATCCTTGGTTGGTGAATTCACTTGGAATGAGTAGCCATTATAGCGTTGTAGCCTGGAAGCGAAATTCGGCTCTCACTCCGCCGTCTCGATCTTGACGTCGCGCGGGGTGAATAGGCCGCCCTCCCCTGCCGTCATGTCAAGGCGGCGTTGATGGAATGCGGCGAGCGTGGAGCGATGGCCGATCGAGATCACCGTCGTGTTCGGCAAACGCTCGGCCAGCATGGCATAGAGATCCGCCTCCAGCTTCTCATCGAGAGCCGACGTCGACTCGTCAAGGAAAAGCCAGTCCGGCCGCGTCAGCAGCGCGCGGGCCAGCGCCAGACGTTGCTGCTCGCCGCCCGAGAGGCGTTGTGACCAGGCGTCTTCGCGGTCGAGCTGATCGGCGAAGGCGCCGAGCCGCGCATCGGCGAGCGCTTTTTTAATGTCCTCGTCGGCATAGGCTCCGGGAGCGTCGGGATAGGCGACGGCCGCGCGTAACGTTCCGATCGGGATATAAGGCTTTTGCGGCACTACCATCACGCGCGCGCCGGCGGGAATGTGGATGCGGCCTCCGCCGTAAGGCCAGATGCCGGAAATCGCACGGAACAGCGTCGACTTGCCGGAGCCGGAAGGCCCGGCGAGCAACACGCTTTCACTTGGCGCCAAGGCGAGGTCGGCGGTCTCGACGATGCGGCGGCCGTCCGGTAACGCGACGCCCACGTCGTCCAGCGTGATCGGTGTGGCGCCTGCCGCGGCGGCGAGGCGCGCGGGCCCATGCGCTCCGAGCGCGGTTGCGTGTTGGATGGCCTCGTCGAAGGAGGTGAGCCGGTTAACGACGGATTTGAAGTCCGCCAGCGAGCTGTAATAGTTGACGAAGAAAGTAAGCGCGCCTTGGACCCGTTCGAAAGCGTCCGCCGTCTGCGTCATCACGCCGAGTGTAATGGCGCCGGCGAAATAAAACGGCGCGGTGACCACATAAGGAATAATCGGCGAAATCTGGCCATAGGTGGCGGTGAAAACCAGCAGTTTTTTTCGCCGGTCGACCAGCGCGATATAGTTGCGGATGATGGCACCGAAGCGCTGGCTGAGCGAAGCCTGCTCGGTCTGCTCACCGTTGAGCAGCGCCACCTGTTCGCTATATTCCCGCAGCCGGGCGAGCGAGAACCGGAAACTTGCCTCCGCGCGTTGACGTTCGAAATAAAGGCCGACAAGCGAACGTCCGATCACATGCGCAATCAGCGTGCCGATCCCGGCGTAGACCAGCGCTATCCAAAACAATAATCCGGGAACATGTATGTTAATGCCGGGAACGGTGAAGGTCTCCGACAGCACCCAGAGCACGATGGCAAACGACACCAGCGACGACAGCGTCGAGATCAGCAGGATCGAATAGGAGTAGATGCCATAGCCCTGGGTGCCGCCGTCGATAAAGCGGTTCACGTCCTCGGCGATGCGCTGGTCCGGGTTGTCGGCCTCGGCGCCGGCGAGGCTCATGCGGTAATGCGCGTGGCCGGCAAGCCAGCGCGTCACGAAATGATCGGTGAGCCAGCGGCGCCAACGGATAATCAGCATCGCCTGGACGAAGAATTCGATAAGGGCAGTGGCGACAGAAAGGAACACCAAAGGCACGCCCACGAATAGAAGAAGCTGCCAGAAACTGTCTGCATCCTTGTTCTGAATGGCGTTGAGCCAGTCCCGATTGAAGAAAGAAAAGCGGACCGAAATGCCGACTTCCACCTGATTGAGCACCACCAGGAAGACGACCATGGCGACGGCGATGCGACGCTCCAGCGCGGTGAAGGGCCGCAACGGCCAAATGCGCGCGATGCCGCGTTCGCCTGCGCTGAAATACAGATCGGCGATGCGTGTGATCTGCCGCACCACGGGCGTATGCGCCACGATGTAAACGACGATGGAGAAAATCGCGACCGTCAGCGCCAGCGCATCCGGCAGCCGGTAATCCAGATAGGCCTCGGGCCAGAAACCGGCGTGGGCGGCAAGCGTCGCCAGGCCGAAGAGGATGGTCTCGGCGGAAAAGATAGCGACGAAGATTTTCAGGAAACTGGAAATCGCGGCCGCCCGGAATGTCGTGAAGCCGCAGAGCAATGCCGTGACGCCAAGTCCCGCGGCGAAGGCGTCTTCGCTGACTACCGCCAGCAGCAGCGCCAGCAGGCCGAACAGCGCGACGCTAAAGCCCAATATTTTCATGATGATTTCCCGAAGATGAGAGCAGGCGGATGCTCAGCCGCAGATTACCACAGCGATCCGGCGGCTGAATCAACCCCAGGCGCGTCCGCTGCCGCCGATGATAACGACCAAGAGGCCGAGCGGCAGGTTGATGGCGATGATCTGGCGGATGCGGTTGAGGTTGGCGCCCGCCGTTGGCCAATCCTCGGCGGCGACCGCGCGTTTGAGCGCGAGCCACGGCCCATGGAACAGCCAAAAGAACAGCGCGATCATTACGATGCCCAGGCCCTGCATCAGGTTGATGTAAAGCGGCAGACGGGCGAAGCCGCCGAATACCGTGAACACCAGCCAATAGCCGCTGGCGAGCAGCAGCAGGATCGCCACCCACACCCACGGAAAGAACCGCCCCAAGGTGTCGCGCATCAACCGCAACCGCTGCGGCGGTTCCAGCGCTCCCAATGCCGGACGCAGGCACGTGTAGATCGCGAACATGCCGCCCACCCAGATGACGGCGCCGAATATATGCAAGGCGAGCGCGATAGCGACGGCGTTCATAAAGCGGGCTCCGGTTTGAGGAATGCAGAGATTACGTGAAAACCCCGCGCCCGTTCTATCCCTCATCCTGACGAGGGCAAACATTTTCCTCCTCATCCTGAGGAGCGGCCCTTAGGGCCGCGTCTCGAAGGATGAGGCCCCATGGTTCGAGACGCGTCGCATCGCAGCCAAGTGTACGCAGGCTGCGCCTGCTAGGCGACGCTCCTCACCATGAGGAGCGCATCTGGTTTGCGGTCAATCAATTCGGCGGCGCGATGTCAGGGAAAATGTTGTTCGGCCCCACGACTTCATTCATGCCGGAAAAAATCAAGAACGCCCACCACTCGCTTCTGTCATGGGTGCAATAGACCAGATACTCGCCGCGCTCTCCCGGCTTGTTGAATGCCGGGCGCATATAGGCGCTGCCGCACAATTGGCCGAACCGCTCAACGTTTTTCGCCATCGCCTGGGAGACGTAAGGATCGAGATCTTGCCACGGCCCGGGATAGCGCTCGGATGGTTTGACGTCCGGCCCGCAGCCGGCGAGGCAAAGGCCGGTGACAATGGCGAAGGCGGCGTGGCGCATGATGTCCCGCAAAAGCGCCGCGCCGGCATGTCGCGCGCGGCCGCAATATCAAGAAGATAAAGCCGCCTTGATAATCTGGACCAAAGCCGCGGAGCTATAGGGCTTTTGCAGCCAGCCCAAAGGTGAGGCCGTCTTGGCGCGCGCCATGGTTTCGCTGTCGGCGTGGGCGGTGGCAAAGATCGAACGGATGCCAAGGGTGTGGAAAAGCTGAATCGCCGCATCGACGCCGTCGCGATTTCCCGCCAGCCGCACGTCCATCACCGCCAGCGAAGGCTCGTGTTCTTTCGCCAGCGCAATGGCGTCTTCGGCGGTGGTGGCGACGCCGACCACGTCAAAGCCCGCTTGCGTCAGTTGATATTCCAGTTCGGTGGCGACGAGAAAATCGTCCTCGACGATGAGGATGCGAGGCGGGCTTGCAGCGCCGCCCGAAGCGGAATCCGCGGCAGCGGTCGCGACGGGAGGTCTGCGCGTAACCGAGATCGCTGCCGCTGCGTTAAAATGCATTTTTTAAAATCCTGAACGCTGAACTACTGAATATACGCGCGGCTCTTGGGGAAACGAACGGTACATCGCGCGCCCTGCGCGCAGTCGACTTCAAGTTTGCCGCCGATCTGCCGCGCCAAGCCGGTGACCAATCCCAGCCCCGACGAGCGGCGGTCGCTGCGCTTGAGATCAAATCCCGGCCCGTCGTCTTTCACCGACAGCAGCACTTCCTCGCCGTTTTCTTGCAATTCGACGCGCACAGTGCCGCGGCCGCGCCCGTTGACGCCGTACTTCACCGCGTTGGTCAGCAACTCGTTGAGGATCAGCGCCAGCGGCAGCGAGACATCGTTGGCGAGCTTGCCCGCAACCGGCGCGATTTCCAATTTCACATCGCTGCCGAAGGCCTGCTGCGCGCTCGCGCATACCGCTTGCAGGAACTCACCGGCGTCGAAGCTGCGCGGCGAGTTGGTGGTGTAGAGAAGCTTCTGCGCGGCGGCGATCGCGGCGACCCGGCGGGTGGCGTCGGCCAGCACCGTTTTGGCTTCCACGCTGTGCGCTTCCCGCTCCGAAGTTAGCAACAGCGAGTGCAGCATCTGCATGTTGTTCTTCACGCGATGGTTCAATTCATCGAGCAGCATCTTCTGATGCGTCTCGGCTTGCTTGCGCTCGGAAATATCCACCAGCATGTTGACCGCGCCGACGAGCTTGCCAGCGCTGTCGCGCAAAGGCGTCGGGAACGGCAGGAACGGCACGCGCACGCCGTTGGGCCGCTCGGCCACGGCTTCGACGCCGCGGATCGGCCGGTTCTCTTTCAACGCGACCGCCATCGGGCATTGGTCATGCGGCAGCAAGGTGCCGTCAGGCGTGTAGATGCGCCAGGTCACGCACCAGGAGTCGCTGCCGATCTCCGGCTCGCGGCCGGCGAGCTGCGCGGCGGCGGGATTGAAATAGGTAACGCGGCCTTCGGCGTCCGTGGTGTAGACCGCCGCCGGCAGCGCCTCCAGCACTTGCCGCATCCGCCCCTCGTTTTCCTTCAACTCGTCCTGTGCCCGCTTTAGCTCCGTGACGTCGATGGTGAAACAGCGGGTGTTGAGGAATTCGCCGTTGCGGAACTGCACGCTCGAGGTAATGAGGACGTGCCGGATCGAGCCGTCCTTGGCGCGCAGCCGCGCCGGATATTTGTCGAGCTTTTCGCCCTGCTGCAGCCGGGCCAGGATGTCGCCGATGGTGTCCGCGTCGGCATGGAATTCGGCGATGTGGGATCCGATATATTCCTCCTCGGTATAGCCGAGGAGATCGAGTTCCGCCTTGTTGGCGCGCAGGATGGTCCCGTCGCTGCCCACCAGATGCATGGCAACAGCGCCGTTCTCGAAAAAGTCTTCCAGATCTGAGTCAGGCTGGGGTGGCGGATGCTTGGGGGATGGAACGGAGATTGCTATTGGCATGACGGCGGTTTCGCCGAAGCCGTTGGTCAGGCTCATGTTTCACTCCTCAGCGCGGCCATAAAAGGCCTTCTCCATTCCAGAAAATAACTAGCATTCCCGCGATTATCATTCCAAGCCGCCGAGGCGCGGCCGGGTTCCATTAGCGGTTGGTGGACTGATGGAACGGAACTCCGCTCAAACCCCCGGACGATGTCCAACCGCGCAGACGGGGAATAGTTCCCGGCGCTCAAACGTCTTGGACTTGGCAGAAAAGGGAAAGCCGTGGATGCGGCTTAGGCCCGCGTCACGGCTTCTCGGTCAGCGAGATCAGCGGGACATCGAGCACGTAAATAAACCCGGTCGGGTGATAGGTGAGTTGGACCTGGCCGTTCAATTGCTGCCCAAGCGAGCCCATCATGCGGGTGCCGAAGCTGCGACGGCTGGGGCTCTCGACCGCCGGGCCGCCCTTTTCGGTCCATGTCAGCCGCACCCGCTGCGTTGCCGCATTGGTCGTCCAGGCGATTTCGACATGCCCGCCGGGCACCGACAGCGCGCCGAATTTCGTGGTGTTGGTGCAGAGTTCGTTGAACGTCATCGCCAGCGCGATCACGGCGCCGGAGGTGATCCCGATATCCGGTCCGTCGATGGAAAATCGTCCCTCGCCTTTGCTGTCATAAGGTTCGGTGGCGCCGCGTACGGTGTGCAGAAGGCTGGCATTGGCCCAGCTGACTTGCATCAGCAAATCGTGGGCACGGCCGAGCGCGATCAAGCGGCCTTCGATGGCGTGCTCTGCGTGTTCGATGCTGGTCGCTGTTCGCAGGCTCTGCGACGCGATGGCGCTGACGGTGGCGAGCGTATTCTTGATGCGATGATGCAATTCATCGAGAATGAGCTTCTGCAGCTTGTCCGCGGCTTCACGCTCCTTGGCGTCGATGCCGGCTTGCGCCAGCAGCGCCTTGGCGTCGATGCCGGCCTGTTCCAGCAACAAACGAAGGCTGTCGTTCTCGGCCGTCAGCGACTCTTGCACGGTGGCGCGCGGGTGGCCCCCCCCATTCTTTGCTTTCGCGAGCGCCTTAACCGCGAGCGGTATCGCTGTCTCCGGAATCACCTTCAGCGCGCCGGCGCCGACCATCTCCCGCAATTCTGCGATCATCTGCTTCATCTCCAGCGGCTTGCCAAAGAAGCGGCTATCGGCCGGCTTGTCGGCATCGGATACTTTGACTTGGCCGGACACCAGAATGATCTTGATGGAAGGCCAGCGGTCGTGCACCGCGTGGGCAAGCTTCAGTCCATCCATGCTGCCCGGCATCTGAATGTCGGAAAACAAAAGCGAAATGTCCGAGCGCGATTCCAAGATGGCAAGCGCCTCGTCGGCATTGACGGCTTCCACCGCATTGAATCCGGCATCCTCCACGAGATTAACGGCCCGCATCCGCAACACCATCTCGTCCTCGACGACAAGGACATTCGCTGGAGACCCGGTTGAAACGGACGTCATTCATGACCGCACTTTCATTGGCAGGAGAAAACGCGCCAATACTCATTGGCGTAAAACGATGCGCATTTCGCTGCGCCATTTTCCGAGATGTCGGGGTCTAGCCCCGTCCGACTCGGTTGCCGCGCGCCCGTTCTGCTTCGGCGCTGTGACACTGACCCGACATTGCGCCTATTATCGGCGAAAGGCGATACAATTATAAATAAATGGCCGTGGAACTAAAATAAATCGCCGTCGGCGGGTGAGCAATATTGCTCACCTTCAGGCGGACCTATTTGGTCGGCTGGCACCAACCTGATCCTTCGAACAAGCATAGAGTGGGCAAAGGCGCGGAACGTGCCGTGCCCCCGCGATCCAAAGTAAATATGCCGCAGCCGCGGCAATTGAATTTGTATGGGCGGGCACGCCTCGCTTTTGCCCACCCTACTTCTTAGGCGGCGCTAATCGCCGCGGCTCTCTTACTGGAACGTAATCATATCCGTGCGGCTCAAGGTGGACGCTTTCTCCTTCAGCGGCTCGTTGGTGGCGTTCGCGGCATTCTGATTCAATATTTGGAAAAGCCCGATGGCCACTTCGAAGTCCGCCGCGGCCAGGCTCGCATCCACGGGAATGACAACGGTATAACCCCGCAGCGTTGCGCCGATCGACGTATAGAGAATGGAGCCGTTGATCTTCCAGCCGGTCAAAATCACTGTCGTGATCCCCTTGGCCTTCAGCGTCTTGTCGAGCTCGGTGTCGTAGAATCTGTCCTGGGCTTTTGATCCGGTCTGCGGGTCGCCGGGAGCCGGCGCCACTTCCGGCAGCCAACTGGAGCTGGGCCCCCGCGTCGCATAGGCGACGAGCACGCCGGCTTTTCGCGCCTGCGCCAGCAGCGCCGCGATGGCCGGCAGCATGACGCCGGTACATTTCGGCTGGCTCTTGCAGGTCGGATCGATCATGTCGGAGATCAGCAACGCCGTTGTCGCCGGCTTCAGCGTGACTTTGACCGGGTCCGGCAGTGCCGGCATTTGCAATGTGAGCATCGGCTTGCTGGCGGCGCCGCTCGACGCACTTGGCGCGGCCGATTGCGCGAGAGCCGCGCCGCAGAGCGTAAGCACGAGACCGCAGGTGAGAAGGACGGTACGCATGAGCGTCATGTTGGTTCTCCTTGGTGCCGTTTCCAACGACATGCAGACACAAAGCCGGGCGGAAATCCAGCGCTGCGTCATGCACCGTACCCTCATGGTGAGGAGCGTCGCGCAAGCAACGCGTCTCGAACCATGGGCTGCACACTCATCCTTCGAGACGCGCACATCGTGAGCCTATGATCAGCTCGCGGACTGTTCCTTTATCGCGTCGACGCGGTCAGGGTAGAAAGCGACATGGTCCTTGATCTCGGCGACGGCTGCGTAGGGCGCCTCGTAAATCCACACTGCATTCGTCGAGCGGTCCCCGCCAATGGGAATGCTGTAGTAGGCGCAATCGCCCTTATAGGGGCAATAGGTCGCGTGATTAGTCCGTTCCAGCAGCGACATGTCGACATCCTTGCGCGGGATGTATTGGACCGCCGGATAAGATGCTTCACGCAGCGTGAGCGCCTCGCGAGTCTTTGCGATGACACGGCCCGCGACTGACACGACAACCCGCTTCAGATTAGGCTCAATCGTGATTGGATGGTCGGTACTTGGAAGCTTGATTGTTTTCGTTGTCATGGCTTCGAGTTCCTTCATCTGAATAGTGCGCCGACGCTGCGACGCTCACGAGGCTGTTTTTCCGCCGTTGACGCCGAGGATTTGGCCCGTGACGAAAGACGCGTTGTCGGACGCCAGATAAGTGATCGCCTGGGCGATTTCATCGGGTTTGCCCGCACGTTTGAGCGGCACGCCCGCGATCAAGCCGGCCTTCCTGTCGGCATTGCCGGTGAACCGGTTAAGCAATTCGGTATCAATCGGGCCGGGAGCGACAGCGTTGACGCGTACACCGAACACCGCGCCTTCGAGCGCCGCTGCCTTGGTGAGTCCTTCGACCGCGTGCTTGCTTGCCGTGTACAGCGACGCGCCTGGCGCTCCTCTTTGGCCCATCGTGGACGACAGGTTGATAATGCTGCCGCTGCCTTGAGGCTGCATCACGCGCAACTCATGCTTCATGCTCAACAGCGTGCCGAGCACGTTGGTCTCGAAGGTGGCCGCATAAGTCTCCGCCGTCTGTTCGGTCACCGGACCCGGCTTGCCCTCGGTGCCGGCGTTGTTGACGGCAACGTCCAGCCGACCAAACCGCTTCACCGTCTGGTCGACGAGGCTCCGGACGTCGTCCTCGTGCCGCACGTCGGCTTGCACGAACTCGGCTTCGGCACCGAGATTGCGCAGTTCGGCGACGAGCGCCTGGCCGGCATCTTCGTGGCGGCCGGAAACGACGACGCTAGCGCCTTCCTTCGCAAAGGCTAAGGCGGTGGCACGTCCGATACCCGTCAGCGCGCCGGTGATGAGGACTACG
>JAXDOS010000273.1:0-12214 GCA_034668785.1 Alphaproteobacteria bacterium | reverse complement strand
GGCGCGGACTCTCCGTGCCCACGTGGATTTATTCGCAAAAATTCACAACCTCCTCCCCACCACTCCCTTCATCTTCTTCGCCGCCGCGAGCAGCTTGGCGTCCGCGCTGACGATCGGTGCGCGTTCGCGCTCGGCAAGCGCGAGATAGAAGCAGTCGTTGATCGGATGGCGCAATTGGGTGGCGATTTCCATTGCCCGCGCGGAAAGGCCTTCAAGCGGGACAAGTCTTGTCATCAGGCCTGCCGCGATCCCAATGGCACTGACGGCTTCCTCCAGCGAGAGTTCATTCCGCAGCGCGCGTTTCCAAACAGCGTTGCCGATCTCGGCGACGATAAGAGTTGGTGCGATCAGTTCGTCGCTTCCATTGCGCAAAGCCACCGCGAGATCGGTGCCATGCTCCGGCAACACCCACTTGGCGGCAATGCTCGCGTCGATGACCAGAGTCACCGGTAGGGCTCGTCGTTATCCCGGTCTTCCCGGATCAGTTTCGTAGAATCGCCAGTGACTTTTCCAATCTTCGCGCGAAGCCGGTCGGCTTTGGCCCAAAGTTCGGCCTTGTCCTGGGTCACGAAAGCGGTAAGCGCCTCGCGCGCGGTTTCGTTGAGAGAAGTGCCCTTTGCCGCCGCCTTTTCCTTCAGCCGCCGGGCCGTGTCTTCATCGACATTGCGTACCAGGATGTTAGCCACGGTTTCTTCCTCACGTTCGCAAGCTGCTATGATGATATCAAGATGATATCACTACGTAAATATTTCAAGCAGCCCTTGACAATATTCCTAATAGGATTATAGTCACGTTCGCCCGATCCCATGAGGGACGCGAACCGGTTGCGCCGGCTCGTGTGGATCGGGCCGGCGCCCGCGGGCGTGGCGAGCAGGCCGCGCGCTCGGGCGGCGCCGGACTCCGACCCTCGGGCACTAGGACCCGAGCGCGGGAGCACGCAGCTGGCAGGGCCTCCGCACGCCGGGTTTATCCGGTTTGCGGAATCGGAAAAGCCCGTACCCCAGTGAGCGCGGACCGGCGCAGTAAGGAAGACGCCGGACGGCGCGCCGGGAGGCGCCACGCACCCCTCCAAAGGGTGCGTGCCCATAAGGACTGGTTGCGCCATCCGGTGCGCCGTCCCCCTCGTTTCTCCAACGAGGGATCTTTCCAAACCTCGGGCGCAAAAACGCGCCGCGAGAACGGAGAGGCTCGGCTTCTCGCCTCTTCGCCCATGGTGTAGCCTGCGCGCGCGAGATTGGTCGCTTCGCCAAACTCTCGCTCGTCAGCCGGGGGTAGCCGATGCAGCGTTTTCCTTCGATCGCCCGTTTCGCCGCCTTGATCTGCCTCGGGAGCGCCGTTTCGATGCTTCCTATCTGCGGCGCGCAGGCGGCCGCGATCGAAATATTCCACGCCGACTCGCTTGCCGGTCCTATGGCCGCGCTGAAAAAGGCCTTCGAGACGAAGAACGCCGGCGTCACCCTCAATCTCACCTCCGGCACCTCGAAGGCGCTGGCCGAGCGCATCCTCAAGGGCGATACCTGCGATGTCTTCGCGCCGTCGTCCCCCGCCGTTATCGACGAAGACCTGATGGGGAAGAAAGTCGCCGGCACCAGCGAGGACGCCGCCGCGTGGTATGTGGTCTTTTCCGCCAACGAGATGGTGATCGTCACGCCGAAAGGTAATCCGCTCGCGATCCGCCAGGTATCCGATCTGGCCAAGCCCGAGGTGAAATTCGCGCGCATCGCCGGCGAGAAGGATCTCGGCACCGCCCGCACCATCGACTTCATCAAGCGCGCCACCAACCTGGAAGGGAAGCCGGAGCTGGCGCAGAAAATCATCGACGATGCAGCCAAGGAAAACTCGGTGCCGGATACCGTGAAGGCGGTGCGCGAAGGCAAAGCCAACGCCGGCGTGGTTTATCTGTCCGCCGCGATTGCCGCGCAGAACGATCTTGAGATGGTGCGCTTTCCCGCAAGCGTCAACATGAGCGAGGCGATCCGCAACGCCGCCTCCGTTCCGGGCTCGGCGAAGAACCCCAAGGAAGCCGCGGATTTCGTCCGCTTCCTGCTCACCGCCGAGGCGCAGAAAATCCTCACCGAAACCGGCCAGCCGCCGGTGGTTCCCGCCATTCGCAAGGGCAACGTGCCTGCGTCCATAACGAATTGAGAGAAGAATGAGTTTTGCCGAATCGCTGCGGCCCGCGGCCCCAATAAATCTCGGCCGCGTTCGCAACGACTGGACGCGCGCGGAGGTCGCTGCGCTGTTCGCGCTGCCGTTTCCCGATCTGATCTTCGAGGCGCAGCGCATCCATCGCGAGAATTTCGATCCGCTCGAGGTGCAGATTTCCACGCTGCTCTCGATCAAGACCGGCGGCTGTCCGGAGGATTGCGGCTACTGCGCGCAAAGCGCGAAATACGACACCGGCGTCAAAGCGGAAAAGTTGATGAGCCTCGATGCCGTGCTGCGCGAGGCCCGCGCGGCAAAGGATGCGGGCGCGAGCCGCTTCTGCATGGGCGCAGCATGGCGCTCGCCAAAAGATCGCGATCTCGATTCCGTCTGCGCGATGGTGGAGGGCGTGAAAGCGCTCGGCATGGAAACCTGCGTCACGCTCGGCATGCTCACCGCGCCGCAAGCGGGGCGGCTGAAAAATTCCGGCCTCGATTATTACAACCACAACCTCGACACTTCGCCGGAGCATTACGGCAACATCATCACCACGCGCATCTATCAGGACCGGCTCGATACGCTCTCGCATGTGCGCGAGGCCGGCATCAATGTTTGCTGCGGCGGCATCATCGGGCTCGGCGAAGGGGAGGCGGATCGCATCGGCATGATCGCGACGCTGGCGAGCCTGCCTTCGCATCCGGAAAGCGTGCCGATCAATATGCTGGTGCAAGTGGAAGGCACGCCCTTGGCCGGTGTCGAGAAGCTCGACCCGATCGAGTTCGTCCGCACCATCGCCGCCGCGCGCATCACGATGCCGAAGTCGATGGTGCGACTCTCCGCCGGCCGCGAGGACATGAGTGACGAGGCTCAGGCCTTATGTTTCCTCGCCGGTGCCAATTCGATTTTTTACGGACCGAAATTGCTGACGACGCCAAACCGCGCGCATGACAAAGATATGGCGCTGCTCGGCAGGTTGGGCATGCGGACGATGGAGTGACGTTTTTCTTCGTCATGGCCGGGCTTGACCCGACCATCCATCATTCTGCGAAAAAGATGGATGCGCGGGTCAAGCCCGCGCATGACAAGGGAAAAGTAACACGCGGAGGAATTCTTTGGCCTACCTAATCGTCTTCCTCGGCGGCGGCTTGGGCGCATCGCTGCGCCACGGCATCAATCTTCTCACCGCGCGCGCGTTCGGCCCCGCGTTTCCTTACGGGACACTGACGGTGAATATCACCGGCTCCATCGTTATGGGCCTGATCGCCGGCTATTTCGCTTTCAAGGGCGATGCCTCGCAGAATTGGCGGCTGTTTCTCACCACCGGCATTTTGGGCGGCTACACGACATTCTCGGCTTTCTCCCTCGACGTGGCGCTCCTATATGAGCGTGGAGAGATCGGTCTTGCCGCGATGTATGTCGTGGCTTCCGTGCTGCTGTCGATCGCCGGGCTGTTTGCCGGCTTGGCGTTGGCACGGTCCTTCGCCTGAGAATTGTCATGGTCGCGCCGAATCCCAAACTACTATTCGCCAACACCGCCGTGGTGCCGGTGCTCACCATCGAGCGCGTGGAAGATGCGGTGCCGCTGGCACGCGCGCTCGCCGCCGGCGGCCTCAACGTTATCGAAGTAACGCTGCGCACCGATGCGGCGCTCGACGCGGTGCAAGCCATCGCTGCCGAGGTGCCGGAGACGGTGGTCGGGGTCGGCACCGTCACCCAGGCCTCCGACATCGCCTTTGCCTTTTCGGCGGGCGCGAAATTCCTCGCCACGCCGGGCACGCCGCCGGCGCTCGCCACGGCTCTTTCCAAGGCCCTGATCCCGGTGATCCCGAGTTGCGCCACAGTGTCCGAAGCCATGGCGCTTGCTGCGCTTGGATTTTCGGTGCTGAAATTTTTCCCCGCGGAAAGCACGGGCGGCATCGGCTTTCTCAAGGCCATCGGCGCGCCGCTGCCGGAGCTGAGTTTCTTCCCCTCCGGCGGCATCGATGCGGGCACGGCCCCCGCCTATCTGGCGCTGCCTAATGTCATCGCCGTCGGCGGCTCCTGGATGGTGCCCAAAGATGCGTTGGCCGCGCGCGACTTCAGCAAGATTACCGCGCTGGCGCGGGCGGCGGCGGCGCTGCGGCGGTGACACTCGAACCCATCCCGCCGCTTCCTCCGATCAAGCGCCGCAAGCGCAAACCTTTCGATTGGTCCACCGCCGGCATCGGCCTGCTTGTCACGGTGGCGGCGACTTTTGTTTTTGTCCGCGATGGACGCGAGCGCTTCCTGGAAATCCTCTACAGCGACCTCAGCCTGTTCGGCGGCATGCTGCTCAAGGTGCTGGCGGGCTGCCTGATCGGCGCCTTTGTCGCCCGGCTGCTTCCGCGCGAACTGGTGGCGCGCTGGGTCGGCGCCGAATCCGGTTTTCTCGGTTTGCTGATCGCTACCATCCTTGGTGCTTTGCTTCCCGGCGGCCCGGTCACCATCTATCCGGTTGCCAGCGCCTTCCTCCTCGTCGGCGCCGACGTCGGCGCCACCATCGCCTTCATCACCAGTTGGACGCTGCTCGGCTACACCCGCGCGCTGGTGTGGGAATTGCCGTTTTTCGGTTTGGATTTCGTCATCTGGCGCACCATCGTCGCGCTGCCGCTGCCCATCATCGCCGGACTCTTGGCGCGGGTTTTGTCGCGTAAGGCCGCCGCGCGCTGGGGGGACAATCCGTGATTTACGTAGTCGATGGATTGTTGTGGTTGCTCGTGGCAGTGCTGGCGCTGACCGCGGCCGTCCGGGGCCGCATTCTGTTTCACGAAGGCGCGCGGGAAGGCGCCCTCGATTTTGTCCGGCTGCTGCCGAAGATCATGCTCGGCGTCGTCGGCTCGGGCTATATCGCGGAGGCACTGCCGACGGAATTGACCGCCCGCTGGCTCGGACCGGATTCCGGCTTTACCGGCGTGATGATCGCCGTGATCGGCGGCGCCTTTACCCCCGGCGGTCCGGTGGTGGGATTTTCCATCGGCGCGGCGGCACTCAAGGGCGGCGCCGGCGCGCCGCAGGTGATCGCTTATGTCACCGCCTGGGCGCTCTACGCCGTGCAGCGGATTCTCTTATGGGAATTGCCGATCATGCCGCATCGCTTGGTGTGGCTGCGCTGGGCCGCGTCGATTCCGCTGCCGTTTCTCGCCGCCGGCGGCGCTATGCTGTTAGGGCGGCCGTGAACGGTGGATCAATGCATCACGCTGGCGGCCCGCGGCATGATGGCGCCGCGATGCTGGATCTTTTCCGCCGCGAGGCGATGAGCCGCGCCGGCGGCGGCGGCCGGACCCTCGCCGCACAGGCGCGCCGCCAGATAGGCGGCGTTGAAGCTGTCGCCCGCCGCCGTCGTATCTACCGGCGCGACCACCTCGGGCACCGGAATGAATTCGCGCTCACCGCCCGCCGCCACCAGCGCGCTGTTCTGGCCGTTTTTCACGACGATCTCGGCGACGCCGAATGCCTGGATGCGTTCCACGGTCGCCTCCGGGCTGGGGTCCCCCCACAGCACCGCCTCGTCGTCATAGGTCGGCAGCGCCACGTCCACGCGCTTGAGCGCTTCCATAAACACCGTGCGTGCCCGCGCCAGATCGCCCTTCCATCCATGCGGGCGGAAATTGCCGTCGAAGGCAACCTTGACGCCTTTCTGCCGCGCCATCTCGATCACCGCGAGAAAGCGCCCGAGCCCTTGATTGGAATAAAGCGACAGCGTGATGCCGGAAAAATAGATCATGCGGGCGGCAAGCAGGCTTTCCGCCACGCGCGGCCAATCGGGAAGCTCGAACAGCTCGCGTGCCGGCGAGGTATCGCGCCAGTAAGTGAAGTGCCGCTCGCCGGATGGATCGGTTTCGATCACATAAAGCCCCGGCACCCGC
Organism: Alphaproteobacteria bacterium; assembly: GCA_034668785.1. Taxonomy (GTDB): domain Bacteria; phylum Pseudomonadota; class Alphaproteobacteria; order Rhizobiales; family Xanthobacteraceae; genus CANKHA01. The sequence goes on along the minus strand of JAXDOS010000273.1, from coordinate 6,185 downwards.
CCCGGCGCCCGCAACATGAGATCGGTCTGCACTCCTTCAGCGGCGGCAAAGGAAAGAATGGTGTCCGAATAGGCGTCATCGCCGAGGGCGGTGGCATAGGCGACCTCGATGCCGGCGCGGGCGAGATAGACCGCGGTGTTGAAAGTGTCGCCGCCGCAAGCGAGACCGAAACGGCCATCGCCGCCGCGTGCCATCTCGATCATGACTTCGCCGATAGAGACGATGCGGGGCCGCGTCTCGTTCATGGGGTTTTCACTGCCGTCTCTTGGTTGCTGGCACTCGCATATAGTTCCGGCACGGGCGAGTTCATTGTCATTTGCCCGCTTTCGACCGGCAGGTCGAGCCTCTCGTTATCCCTCCGTCGGACGGAACGCTGGACAATTTTAAATGTTATATTATAACACTCCCAGCTTAGGAAACCTCATGGCTGAAACCCGCCCGCATCTCCATAAACATCCGCATCCGGTGGTCGTCTCCCCGTCGATGCTGCGGATGTCCGCGCTGGAGCGGCTGGCGGTGGCGTTTGGGGTGATCGTGGTGATCTGGGCCGCCGTATTCTGGGCGATGATGTGATGACTGCCGCTTTGCAGTTCCGAAACCTGACCCTCGGTTATGACCGGCACCCCGCCGTGCATCATCTCAACGGCACGGTGGAGAGCGGCGCGTTGGTAGCCGTGGTCGGCCCCAATGGCGCCGGGAAGTCGACGCTGTTTAAAGGCATCGTCGGGGTGATCAAGCCGCTATCCGGGCAGATCGAGCGCGACGGCTTGGATGCGCGCGACATCGCCTATCTGCCCCAGGCCGCCGAGATCGACCGCAGCTTCCCCATCAATGTCTACGACATGGTCGCCATGGGGCTTTGGCAAAAGGCCGGGCTGTTCGGCGGCATTGACCGCCCCGCGCGCAAGAAGATCGAGCAGGCCATCATGGCGGTCGGCCTCAACGGTTTCGAGCATCGCACGATCGGCACGCTCTCCGGCGGGCAGATGCAGCGCATGCTGTTCGCCCGGCTGCTGCTGCAGGACGCCCGCGTGATCGTGCTCGACGAGCCGTTCAACGCCATCGACGCCAAGACCATGGCCGACCTGCTCGACGTGGTGCGCCGCTGGCATGAAGAAAAGCGCACGGTGATCGCCGCGCTTCACGACGTGCAACTGGTCAAGGCGAATTTCCCGCAGACGCTGCTGCTTGCCCGCCAGGCGGTAGCCTGGGGCGCTACGCCCGACGTACTGACGCCGGAAAATCTGCTGATCGCGCGGCGCATGTGCGAGGCCTTCCACGACGACGCGGCGGCCTGCGCCGTGCCGACGGCAGCGGCGTAACTCTTTTCCCCTCCCTTGGGAGAGGGGAAGAAGGAATAATTTGCCGATGTACGACCTCCTCATCGCCCCCTTCCTAGAATTCGAGTTCATGCGCCGGGCGCTGGTCGGTACTTTCGCGCTGGCCTTCGGTGCCGGACCGATCGGCGTGTTTCTGATGCTGCGGCGCATGAGCTTGATCGGCGATGCCATGTCGCACGCCATCCTTCCGGGCGCTGCGATCGGCTTCCTCGTCTCCGGCCTGAACCTGTTCGCCATGGCCGGCGGTGGATTGATCGCGGGCTTTGTCATTGCTGTTGGCGCCGGGTTGATCGCGCGCGCCACCGACCTGAAAGAAGATGCCTCGCTCGCCGCCTTCTTCCTCATTTCGCTGGCGCTCGGCGTCACCATCGTCTCGGTTAAGGGTACCAATGTTGACCTGCTGCACTTCCTATTCGGCTCGGTGCTGGCGGTAGACGATCCGACGCTGATCCTCATCGTTTCCATCAGCAGCATCTCGGTGATCATCCTGGCGCTGATCTGGCGGCCCCTCGTGCTGGAATGCGTCGATCCGGGATTTTTGCGCTCTGTGAGCCGCGCCGGCGGGCCGGCGCATATCGCCTTTCTCTTGTTGGTGGTGATGAACCTGATCGGCGGCTTCCAAGCGCTCGGCACGTTGCTCGCGGTCGGCATCATGATGCTGCCCGCCGTGATCTCCCGCTTCTGGGCGCGCGACATCACGACCATGATCGTCGTCGCGGTCGGCTGCGCCGCGGTGTCCGGTTATGCCGGTCTGCTGCTGTCGTTCCACGCCAGCCTGCCGTCGGGACCTGCCGTGATCCTCGTCGCTGGCGGGCTCTATGCGGTGTCGGTTATTTTCGGGCCGGTCGGCGGTCTGATCTGGCAGCTTCTGCCGATGCGCCATCTCGAAGCTTGAAACGGTTTCACACAGGAGTCATCCCATGCGCACAAGACGAAGCCTTCTCGCCGCCAGTTTAGCCGCCGGCATTGTCGCGCTCGTCGCCTCGCCGTCTACGGCGCAGACCAAGATCCCGGTGGTTGCTACCATTTCGATTCTCGGCGATTTCGTGAAGGACGTCGGCGGCGATCGTGTCGAGGTCACCACCTTGGTGGGGCCGAACGGCGATGCTCATGTCTATACGCCGACCCCCGCCGACGCGAAGAACGTTGCCGCCGCTAAGCTCGTGATCGTCAACGGTTTCGGCCTCGAAGGCTGGATCACCCGCCTGATCAAGGCATCGGGCACCAAGGCGATCACTGTGACCGCCACGAACGGCATCAAATCGCGCAAGATGGAGGAGGAAGGTCACCAGGTAACCGACCCCCATGCCTGGCAGGACGTAGCCAATGCCAAAATCTACGTCGCCAACATCCGCGACGGCCTGATAGCGGCCGATCCCGCCGGCAAAAGCGCCTATGAGGCGAATGCCACGGGGTATCTGGCGAAGCTCGCCGATTTGGAAAAGGAAGTGAAAGCCGCGATCGGCAAAATTCCCGCTGACCACCGCCGCATCATCACGAGTCACGATGCCTTCGGCTATTTCGGCGCGGCCTATGGCATGGAATTTATCGCGCCCGAGGGCGTCTCCACCGAAACCGAGGCATCGGCCAAGGATGTCGCCAAGATCATCAATCAAATCAAGAAGCAGAAAATCCCGGCTGTGTTCATGGAGAACATTACCGATCCGCGGCTGATGCAGCAGGTTGCCAAGGAAAGCGGCGCCAAGATCGGCGGCACGCTATTTTCGGACGCCCTGTCCGATGACAAAGGTCCGGCGCCGACCTATATCGACATGATGCACAACAACATCAAGCAGTTCACCGCCGCGCTGATGAGTTGACACTCCCGCCACTTTTGGCCTCATCCTGAGGAGCGGCCGCTAGGCCGCGTCTCGAAGGATGAAGCCCAGAACTCTGCCCATCCTTCGAGACGGCGGCTTCGCCGCCTCCTCAGGAGGAGGACCGTTGTTTGGAGAATGGAATGCCCGACAAAATCCCCGTCACCGTGCTCACCGGCTATCTCGGCGCCGGCAAGACGACGCTGCTCAATCGTATCCTGTCGGAGCCACACGGGCAGAAATACGCCGTGATCGTCAACGAGTTCGGCGAGATCGGCATCGACAACGACCTCATCGTCGGGGCGGATGAGGAAGTCTTCGAGATGAACAACGGCTGCATCTGCTGCACCGTGCGCGGCGACCTCATCCGCATCATCGACGGGCTGCTGCGGCGCAAGGGAAAGTTCGACGCCATCATTGTCGAGACCACGGGGCTCGCCGATCCGGCGCCGGTGGCGCAGACCTGTTTCGTCGACGAGACGATCAAGGCCAAGACCGCGCTCGATGCAGTGGTCACCGTCGCCGATGCCAAGTGGCTGAGCGAGCGCCTGAAGGATGCGCCGGAAGCGAAGAACCAAATCGCCTTTGCCGATGTCATTCTGCTCAACAAGACCGATCTTGTGAGCGCCGAGGAATTAGATGAGGTGGAGGCGCGCATCCGCGGCATCAATCCCTGGGCGAAGGTCCATCGCACCCTGCGCAGCCAGATTCCGCTCAACGAAGTGCTCGGGCGCAATGCCTTCGATCTCGAACGTATCCTGAAGATTGAGCCGGAATTCCTGGAGGAGGGCGACGATGATCACGACGACCATCATCACCATGAGCATGGCCATGAGCATCATCATGCGAATGACGGCGGGAAGCCAAAGCTCAAACATTATCACGATGAGGATGTGCAATCGATCGCGCTGAAGACCGAGAAGCCGTTGTCGGCGGAAAAGTTCTTTCCCTGGATTCAGGAATTGGTCGCCAACGACGGCCCCGCAATCCTGCGTTCCAAGGGTATTCTCTCCTTCAAGGATGATCCGCAGCGTTTCGTGTTCCAGGGCGTGCATATGATCCTCGATGGCGACCACCAGCGGGACTGGAAGGATGACGAGAAACGCGAAAGTCGCATCGTCTTCATCGGCCGCGATTTGCCGGAAGAAAAAATCCGCAACGGTTTTGCGAGCTGCGTGGCGTGATGCTTCTATCGACATGAACGAACTCCCCGGCCTCATGCTGAGGAGCGCACGAAGTGCGCGTCTCGAAGCACGAGGCCGCCCATCCTTCGAGACGCATCGCTTCGCGATGCTCCTCAGGATGAGGGCGGATAGAAATCAGCGATGACCGACCCTCGCTCCGACGCCCCCTCCATCGCCGAACGCATCCGCGCCATCGATGCCGGGGCGCCGGTGGTCGGCGTGCATTTCTTCGGCGACACCGCGGTCTTCGTGCTCGGCGAGGAAGCGCTGCTCTTCGTGTCATCAGACCGCGAGACAAGAGTAGTCATCCATGGCGGCGCCATTCTTGCCTCGGCTGCTGATACGCGACGCATCTTCACCGGTGGCGACGACGGCAAGCTCTTGGCAACGGATGTGAAAGGAAACAGCGAAATCCTCGCGACCGATGCTAAGCGCCGCTGGATCGATCATGTCGCTGTCGGACACGACGGCGCCTTTGCCTGGTCGGCGGGTAAGACTGCGTTCACACGGACAGGGAAGGGAGAGGAACGCTGGCTTGAAGTGCCTTCCACCGTCGGTGGGCTTGCCTTCGCTCCGAAGGGTTTCCGGCTCGCAGTAGCGCATTACAACGGCGTCAGCTTGTGGTTTCCGAATGCGCAAGCGCAGCCGGAGAAGTTCGAATGGAAGGGCTCGCATCTCGGCGTGAGCTTCAGCCCAGACGGGAAATTCCTTATCAGCAGCATGCAGGAGCCGACGCTGCATGGATGGCGCGTCGCCGACCGCAAGGACATGCGGATGTCCGGCTATTCCGCGCGGGTGCGCTCGATGGATTGGAGCGCCGATGGACGCTGGCTCGCGACCTCGGGTTCGGAGCAACTGATCCTGTGGCCGTTCCAGTCGAAGGACGGCCCGATGGGAAAACAGCCGCGCATCTGGGGCGTCTATCCGGAACGGGTCGATGTCGTCGCCTGTCATCCGCGCCAGCCGGTGATCGCGGTCGGCTATGCGGACGGCATGGTCCTCCTGGTGCGCATCGACGATGGCGCCGAAGTCCTGGCCCGCAAACCCGGCGCGGCGCCGATTTCGGCGCTCGGCTGGAACGCCAGCGGCTCCATACTCGCTTTCGGTATCGAGGACGGTGCAGCGGGAATTATCATCCTGTAATCCGCCCTGATCACAGAAAATGGAACCAAAACAACGGTCTCGCCGTTTACGTGTGGTTTTGAATATCCTTTTGGGGGAAACGATGAGCAATTCGATCCGCGCGCGCGCCGCGAAACTCCTGGCGAATGTGGCCATAGGAGCCCTGGTCGTCACTTTGACGCCCGCCGTGAATGGGTTGTTGTCCACCACGCCTGCGCAGGCGCAGGAGGGCATTTCGATCGAGTTTCGGAATACTCTCGCACCTTATGGGCGTTGGCAGAATCATCCGCGCTGGGGCGAGGTCTGGATTCCTAACCGCGTAGCGCGCGACTGGCGCCCCTATACCCATGGGCATTGGGTCTATACCGACGAATGGGGTTGGTATTGGATTACTGACGCCGATGAAGATGATTGGGGATGGGTTGCCTATCATTACGGCCGCTGGGTCTTTGATCGTAATGTCGGCTGGATGTGGATCCGCGGTGACGAATGGGGGCCGGCTTGGGTCGACTGGCGCCGGGGCTCGCAATATGTCGGCTGGGCGCCACTGCCCCCGGATGAGGTTATTGTCGAGTATCGCGAAGATCCGACCTATTGGACCTTCGTGCAGCCGCGCAATCTGTTGGCGCCGCGCCTTTCCGTCGTGATCTTGCCGCCGCGACAGCGCGACGTGGTCATTCGCGAAACTGTCGTGGTCAATCGCACCATCATTCTCGACCGTG
>JAXDOS010000272.1:0-9988 GCA_034668785.1 Alphaproteobacteria bacterium | reverse complement strand
CAGCTGGCAGGGTCTCCGCACGTCGGGTTTACCCGATTTGCGGAATCGGAAAAGCCCGTACCCCAGTGAGCGCGGACCGGCGCAGTAAGGAAGACGCCGCAGTGGAGCGCCGAGAGGCGAGACGGGCCGATCGCAAGGCCCGTGCCGCGCCTCACAGCGCGGACCTTTGTTAAAGCGCCTTCTCGGCGCTCCGCTCCCCCTCGTTTGGAGGGAGCAAGAAGAGGAGACCGGCGCGCCCGCGCCGCCAACAACAGGGCCGGCGGAGCGTTGGCTGCTCCGCCCTCATCCTGAGGAGCCGCCAAAGGCGGCGTCTCGAAGGACGAGGGCGTCGCTTCGCGACTCTCCTCACCATGAGGCCGAGAAAGAGTGGCTGTTTCAATTGGATGATGGAAAATACAAACCTCACACCGTCATGCCCGCGCTTGTCGCGGGCATCCACGTCTTACTACTGGCTGCAAAGACGTGGATGGCCGGAACAAGTCCGGCCATGACGCGCATGGAATGAGCGGGAAATGGCGCGAGGCGCCCTTGCGAGCCAATCCCACCGGATTGATATTGCATCAATGCGCGCTCCTGAAGTCGCCAACAGCCTTTCTGAAATTCACCTTCGTCCCGGCGATGCCGGTGACGTGGACGCGCTGGTGGACCTGGAAAATAGCATATTCGCCACCGACCGGCTTTCGCGCCGCGGCTTCCGGCGCTTGCTTATCTCACCCACCGCCGAACTGATCGTGGCCATACAGGAGAATAAGCTCGCCGGTTACGCGCTTGTCTTCTTCCGCCCGAACAGTTCCGTTGCGCGCCTTTATTCGATTGCCGTCGCGCCCCATGCATCGGGCCGCGGCGTCGGGCCGCTGCTTCTCGGCGCCGCTGAGGAAGCCGCAAGCAAGCGGGAGTGCACCCATCTGCGGCTTGAAGTGCATGAAGGCAACGCCCGCGCGATCGCGCGCTACCGGAAATCCGGCTACGACCTGTTCGGGCGGCATCTGGATTATTACGACGACCACGGCAACGCGCTGCGGTTCGAAAAGCGGCTGGAATCCCCGCGGCGTTTGTCGCAATCGCCGCCCTATTTCCACCAAACCACCGAGTTCACCTGCGGGCCCGCCTGCATGATGATGGCGCTGGCCTGGGCCAATCCTTCCTGGCGGCCGGCGCCGGCATTCGAACTCAGGCTTTGGCGCGAAGCGACAACGATCGCCATGGCATCCGGCCCTGGCGGTTGCGAACCCTACGGAATCGCGGTGACGCTCAAGCGTCACGGCCTGTTACCTGAGATCCACGTGAGCCGTCCCGGGCCGTATTTTCTCGACACCACCCGCTCGCAGGACAAACGCCGAGTGATGCGGCTTGCGCAGGCAGAGTTCCATCGCGAAGCCGGTGAACTCGGCATCCCGGCCCACCTGACTCCGCTTGGAGAATCGGCTTTCATGCAGACCCTCGACGCCGGAGCCGCCGCCCTCGTGCTGGTTTCCGGCTATCACATGGTTCGCAGGGGAATACCGCATTGGGTATTCGCCTTCGGGCACGAAGGGCGTTATGTGCTGGTGCATGATCCCGCCGCGAAGAGAGACGAGAAAGGCGCAATGCTTGGTCCCGAGACTTACGCCGTTCCATGGACGAAATTTGAACGCATGATGCGGGTGGGCTCGGAAAATCTGCGCGCGGCGGTCGTCGTTCGGAAAGGGCGACTCCAATGACCGGCTGGGTCATTCTGGTCGACCAGCCCAAGGATTTTCCCAACGCCGACACCCCGCACAAGGTGATCACGACGAGCGAATATCTCGCGCGGCCACGCCTGTTCGACATGGGCCGGCCCAAGCTCCTGAACTTGTCGCGCTCTTATGCCTACCAGTCGAAGGGCTATTACGCCTCGCTCCTCGCCGAGGCCCGCGGCCACCGCGTCGTGCCGTCGGTGGAGACCATGCTGGAGCTGCGCGAGTCCAAGCTCTACGAGCACGCGCTGCCCGATCTGGAAGACGAGCTCAACCGTTGCGCCCGGCGCGCCGACTTCCAGCCCGAAGGGGAATTCAAGCTCCTGGTCTGCTTCGGCATCGCCCGCGATCCGCGCTTTGAGCCATTCGGCCGATTGCTGTTCGATTGGTTCCGCTGCCCCGCTCTGGAAGTCATCGTCGATCCGGGAACTTGGCTCAGCATCGACCGCATCCGGCCGCGCACCCTGACGCGGCTTGAGAATGGCGAAGGCACGTTCCTGCGCGAGTCGCTACACCTGCATACCAAGCGCGAATGGCGCGATCCCAAGGCACGCTCGCTGTCGAAATACGATCTCGCGGTGCTCTACGATCCTAATGAGAAGACCGCCCCGTCATCGCCGGCATCGATCAAGCATTTCGCCAGGATCGCGGAAAAACACTCCGTCGACGTCGAGCCGATCACCCGCCGGCAGCTCGCCGAGCTTGCCGAATACGACGGATTGTTCATCCGCGAGACCACGTCGATCGATAACCACACCTATCGCTTCGCCCGCCGCGCCTGGCAGGAGGGCATGCCGGTCATCGACGACCCGATCTCGATGATCCGCTGCACCAACAAGGTGTTTCTGATGGAGCTTTTGGGCTCCAACCAGGTACCCACCCCCGCCACCATGATGATCGCCGAGGGCGGCGATCTCACCCGGGCGATGGACGAACTCGGTTTGCCGCTGGTGGTGAAAATCCCCGACGGCTCGTTCTCGCGCGGCATTCACAAGGTTTCGACGCGGGACGAGTTCAAGCGCATCGCCGACGAATTGTTCGAGGAGACCGACCTGCTGCTGGCGCAGAAGTTCCTGCCGACCGAGTTCGACTGGCGGGTCGGCGTGCTCGCCGGCGAGCCGCTGTTCGTCTGCCAATACCGCATGGCGCGCGGCCATTGGCAGATCGTCAAGTATCGCGCCGACGGCTCTTCGCGCGAGGGCGGATTCAAGTCTTTCGATCTCGACCAGACGCCGCGCGAGATCATCGATCTCGCCGTCCGCGCGGCGAAGCCGATCGGCGAGGGTTTTTACGGCGTCGACCTCAAGCAGACCAACGATGGCATCGTGGTCATGGAGGTCAACGACAACCCGAACCTCGAACACGGTATCGAAGACACGGTGGGCAAGGACGAGATCTGGATCAAACTGCTGAAATGGTTCATCGACCGGTTTGAGCAGTAGGCTCACGTGCCCAGCAGCACCGCCAACCATTCGGGCCGGATGTTCCAGCCGACAAATCCGGCAACGCCGAACATCAGCCCCACGCCGCCCGAGGCCCAGGCGAGATAAAGCAGCCAATAGGTATCCACCAGGGCGGCGACGGCGGACAACGCGATCCCGATTGAGAGGAAAGCGTCCGACATGTCGAATTGATCGTCGCGGAAGTTGAGCCGATCATATTCGTTCTCCAACGCCTTCGCTTTCGCCATCGTCTCCACCGAGCGCGCCTGGTATTTGGTGATGTCGGATTCATGTTCCGCGGCCTGTTTGGCAGCGAGCGCCTTATCGATGTTGCCGCTCGTCTCCAGCAGGCGCAGATGCGACAGGCCATTCTCGTCCACATGCAGCTTGAGGCGCGCCGCCTGATATTCCGCCCAGGCATCAACCGATTCCGATTTTGCCTTCTGCATCGCTTGGATGATGTTGTCGTCCTTGATCTTCGACACCGCCATGAAGACCGACAGGATCACGACGGTAACGGCGACAAGATCGTTCATTCTCTTGTCCGAGCTTTCAGTCTTGATGTCGGTGTCCATTTGCGTCCCCCAACTGAGAAATCTAATCTTCCGGAGCGCGGGCCCTTAGCCCAGCGGCCCGGCTTTCAACATCGTCAAATCGAATCGGTCCACTTCTCCCAATAATTCAACGAAAGCCCGCGCGCCATGCTCAAGCGCGGCGTCGCCCTTTTTTGCGCTCGCATTCGGCGCATCGCCAACAGCCCCGGACGCGTTCAGGTCCTGCGTCATCCAGCCGAAACCCGCGGGCCGCGACACGCTGAGCCACTGAAACTCGTTGGCAAGCGCTATCGTCGCGGGAACATTATTCGCCACCTTGTCCATCCGCACATCGTCTGCGCGCGCAGCCAGCATCAGCGAGGTCTCGATATCGCCGCCGTGGATGCCGTGTCTTTGCTCTTCGGGCGTGAACAGCCCTTGCGGATAACCGAAGCGTTGCCAGCCGCAGGTCACCACCAGCATGTCATGCCGAGCGCGCAGATCGCGAGCGACCAAATCCATCGCCGGTACATTGCCGCCATGGCTGGTGATGAGGACGAGCTTGCGGACGCCGGCGCGATGCACACTCTCGCCCATTTCGGTCCAGGCGCGCATCGCGGTCGCCGCCGAAACCGTCAGCGTACCAGGAAAGCGCAGATGCTCCTCTGAGTGGCCAACCGTCTGTACCGGTAAAAAGGTCACTGGCAGTCCGGCAGGTATCAAAGGCCGCGCTCGCGCCAGATAAGCCTCGGCGATGAAAGTGTCGGTGCCGAGCGGCAGATGCGGCCCGTGCTGTTCGATGGCGGCGAGCGGCAACACCGCGATCCAGCGCGCGGTATCGGCACGGGAAAAATCCGGCCAAGTCATCTCCGTCCAGTCGCGCTTGGGTAACATACGTGTCCTCGCCGCCATCTTGAGATTATATAAGCCGTCATGCCCGCGCTTGTCGCGGGCATCCACGTCTTACTTGCCACTCGGTAAGGTCGTGGATAGCCGGGACAAGCTCGGCCATGACGGATATTCTATCGGTCATGATGAGGGAACGGATGTTATTCTCGCGAGTATCGCAACTCACCGGCATCCTGCTCGCAGCGTTATTTATCCTGCCTGCCTCCGCGCAACAGCTCGACAAGGTCAGCTTCGGCACCAATTGGGTCGCCGAGGCCGAACACGGCGGCTTTTACCAGGCGCTGGCTGACGGCACCTACCGCAAATATGGGCTCGACGTGACCATCGTGCCCGGCGGTCCGAACGTGAACAACCGTATCCTGCTGCCGGCGGGCAAGCTCGACTTCTTCATGAGTGCCAACACGCTGCAAGCCTTCGACGCCGCGGAGCAGCACATCCCGACGCTAGTTGTCGCTGCCATGTTCCAGAAGGACCCCCAGGTATTAATCGCACATCCTGACGTTGACGCCTTCGACGACCTGAAGACGCGCACGCTATTCATTTCCAAGGAAGGCATGACGAGTTACTTCCAATGGCTCAAGGCCGACTTCGGATTCAAGGATAGTCAGGTCAAGCCTTACACCTTCAATCCGCAGCCTTTCCTAGCCGACAAGAATTCTGCGATGCAGGGCTATGTAACCTCGGAGCCCTATGCGATTGAAAAGCAGGCGGGCTTCAAGCCGAGAATTTTCCTGCTCGCGGACAAGGGCTTCGATGCCTATTCAACGCTGATCGAGACGCGGCGCGATCTGGTGGAGAAAAAGCCAGACCTGGTGCAGCGCTTCGTCGATGCCTCGATCATCGGCTGGTACAATTATCTCTATGGCGACAACAAGCCGGCCAACGGGCTGATCCGCAAACAGAACCCGGAGATGAACGAAGAGCTACTCGCCTATTCGGTCGCCAAGATGAAGGAATATGGCATCGTCGATTCCGGCGATGCTGGAAAGTTCGGCATCGGCGCCATGACCGACGCGCGCATGCAAAGCTTCTTCGACAAAATGGTGAGGGTGGGCGTGGTCAAACCGACCGTGGATTTCCGCCGGTCCTATTCAGTGCAATTCGTCAATAAGGGTGTGGGCATCGAGCTGCGGCCCAAGCAATAGACGAGGCAGCGAGGCGGTAGACAGCCGTCCGTGGGTCAAATGTCGTGTACTGGAGGAGCGCCGCGAGTCGGCGACTGGTCATGAGATCGATCCACCGCGAACGCGCATTTCATGCACAGGCCGATCACCACAGCGAAGAAGCAAAAAACCAGGAATTCCTGCATGGACCGCTCCTACATTGCCGTTAGGGTGATCCTGTCGCGTTAACGACTGGTTTCGTGCAACCCGCCTTTCGTTGGGTAATGTTTGATTTTTCCGCGCTTGGCCGGGCGAGACCTGAAGTTTACTTCGACAGTTGGCCGAGGCGGAATTGAACCTGCATTATATTGCGGGTGCGTAAAGTGGTTGGAACATCGTGGCAAGCAGCGGCGAGCTAGACACAATGGGCATGGACGGCGGTGCAAGTTCCGCCCCGAGTGCGAGGCTGCCGGTCGTCGCTTTGCATGGCGTCAGCAAAACCTTTGCCAACGGCACGCTCGCGCTCGACAGTCTTGATCTTCAGGTCCGCGCGGGGGAGTTTGTGACGCTGCTCGGGCCTTCCGGCTGTGGCAAGTCCACCGCGCTTCGCATTATCGCCGGGCTAATCACGTCTTCGCGGGGAGTTGTCGATTGGGCGCAAGGCGGGTCCACTCCGCGCGACATCAGCTTCGTGTTCCAGGAACCGACGCTGATGCCATGGGCGACCGTCGCCGCCAATGTGCGCCTGCCGCTTACCCTTAGCGGCGCTGACGAGCGGACCTCGGCGCAGCTAGCCGAAGCGGCGCTGGCGCGGGTTGGGCTCTCAGGTTTCAGCGGGGTTTATCCGCGCGAGCTATCCGGCGGCATGAAAATGCGGACGTCGATCGCGCGGGCTTTGGTGACCGAGCCGAAGCTGCTGCTGATGGATGAGCCCTTCGCGGCGCTCGATGAGATCACTCGCTTTAAGCTCAACAACGACCTGCTCAAGCTGTGGCAAGAGCTCGGCAAGACCGTGATCTTCGTCACCCATTCGGTTTTCGAGTCGGTCTATCTCTCGCAACGCATCGTGGTGATGAGCCCGCGACCGGGGCGCATTTTCACCGAACTTGCAATCGATACGCCTTACCCGCGCGACGAAAGCTTCCGCACTTCGGCGGAATATGCCGGCTTCTGCCGCGTGGTATCGCAAGCGCTCGGACAAGCGAGCGCGGGAGCGGCGGCATGAACCGCGACCGCATCTTGCGCGTGCTGCTGCCGCTCATCACCCTGGCGCTCGGCATCGTCATCTGGGATTTGGTCGTGCGGATCAAGGCCATTCCGCCTTACGTGCTGCCTGGTCCTGGACTCGTCTTCGCGACGCTGCTGGCAGACTGGCCAATCTTGTCGGACTCGCTTGCAGTGACGCTAACAACGACGTTGGAAGGTTTTGCATTGGCTGCCATCGGCGGCATCGGCCTGGCGGTGCTGTTCAACCAGTCCCGTCTGGTCGAATACTCGCTCTATCCCTATGCGGTGGTTTTGCAGGTGACGCCGGTGGTTGCCATCGCGCCGCTGCTCTTGATTTATCTGCCGCAACAGGCGGCCGTGCTCGCCTGCGCCTGGATCGTCGCCTTCTTCCCGGTACTCGCCAACACCACGCTCGGGCTGAATTCCGTCGACCGCAATCTCGTTGATCTGTTCCATCTCTATGGCGCGTCGCGCTGGCAGGTGCTGCGCTATCTTAAGCTGCCTGCGTCATTGCCATATATGCTGGGGGGCTTGCGCATCGCGGGTGGACTGGCGCTGATCGGTGCGGTGGTCGCGGAAATCGCGGCGGGTTCCGCCGGCGCAGGGTCGGGCTTGGCCTACCGCATCGCCGAATCCGGCTACCGGCTCAACATCCCGCGCATGTTCGCCGCATTGTTGCTGTTGTCGGTTGCCGGCATCGCGATTTTCTTCGCGTTGTCAGCGGCCTCGCATCTCCTGCTGCGCCGCTGGCACGAAAGCGCGATGCAACAAGAGAGCTAGTGCGTCACGGCGGCTCCGGCAAAATAGAGGACCACACCCGCGAGTGAACACGCCGCGAGCGTCTGGATCATTCCGGCCTTGAACCGGAAGATTGCGATCGCCGCGGCAACCGACAGCAGCAGCGCCCAAACATCGACGCTGGTGAATACTGGCGCGTCGAAGGCAAAGCCAAAACTGCGCACCGGCTGCGTCTCGCGAAATACCGTATGGATGGCGAACCACAGCGCGAGATTGAGGATTACGCCAACGACGGCTGCCGTAATCGCGGAGAGAGCCGCGCTGAGGGATTTGTTGCCGCGCAGCTTCTCGATGAAGGGTGCGCCGAGGAAAATCCACAGAAAGCATGGCGTGAACGTCACCCAGGTGGCGAGCAAGCCGCCGAGCGTGCCCGCGAACATCGGCGAAAGCCCGCCTGGATCGCGAAACGCCGCCATGAAGCCCACGAATTGCAGCACCATGATCAGCGGGCCGGGCGTGGTTTCCGCCATGCCGAGGCCGTCCAGCATCTCACCCGGCTGGAGCCAATGATAATGCTGGACCGCTTCCTGCGCCACATAGGCCAAAACCGCGTAGGCGCCGCCGAAAGTCACCAGCGCCATGACGCTGAAGAACACGGCAATCTGGCTGAAGACATTCGCGCTGCCGAAATAGGCCAGCAGCGCGAACACCGGCACCAACCATAGCGCCAGCCAGACCAGCGAGACGCGAAGCGCGCGGGCTACAGTAGGACGCGTATGTTCCGGCAATTCGTCGCCGAGCAGGGTGTCGACCACGGCGGTGCTTTTGCCGCCGCTGCCGTGTCCGGTTTCGACCTGGAATGCTTTGACTCTGAACCTGTCGCCGAGGAAGCCGATGAGGCCGGCGCCGAAGACGATGATCGGAAACGGCACCGCGAAAAAGAAGATGCCGATGAAAGCCAAGGCCGCGAGCGCCAGCATCACGTTATTGGCGAGTGCCCGCTTGCCGAGGCGGACCACGGCCTGAACTACGATCGCGAGCACGGCCGCTTTCAGCCCAAAGAACAGCGCCGTGACGAAGCCGACCTTGCCGTAAGCCGCATAGATGTAGCTCAGGGCCATGATCGAGATGACGCCCGGCAAAATGAAAAGGCCGCCCGCGAGGAGCCCGCCGAGGGTGCGGTGCATCAGCCAGCCCACATAGGTCGCGAGCTGCTGCGCCTCCGGTCCGGGCAGCAGCATGCAATAGTTGAGCGCGTGCAGGAACCGGCTCTCCGAAATCCATTTTTTCTCGTCGACAAGGATACGGTGCATCACCGCGATCTGCCCGGCCGGGCCGCCAAAGCTCAGCGCCGCGACGCGCAGCCAGACACGGAAGGCCTCGCGCCAGGTTACGCCGTGTTTGAGGCTCGTTTGTCGTCTCGCCATCACCGTTCCTCCGGCGGCTTCATATGCCGGAACTGGATCAAAAGCAGCAGGTCATATACGATCTTCAGGCCACCACAGATAACAAGCGGCCATGCGCGTAAGCCGGCCGCAAACAGCGCACCGGCCAGCGCGGGACTAGACGCGGCTGCAAGGCTGCGCGGCACCGATGTAAAGCTCGCGGCGGCGGCCCGTTCTTGCGGCGTGACCATCGCCATTACGTAGGAAGAGCGTGTCGGGACATCCATTTGCGATAGCGCTGCGCGGAAGAGAAGCAAGGCGAGCGCGATTGGAAGCGTGGGAGCGATCGCGGCGAGGATCAGCGCGATGCTGGAGGGGATGTGGGTGAATACCATCGTGTTAACGAGGCCGATATGCCTCGACAACCAGGCAGCTACCGGAAACGAGAATGCAGCGAACAAACCCGACCAGAAGAAAAAGGCCCCCGCCGCAGCGAGCGACATTTCAAACTGCTCAAACAGCCAAAGCGCCAACAGCGATTGCACGACGAAGCCGCCCGCGAAGGCGTCGAGGCTGAACAACGCCGCAAGCTTATAAACGATATACCGGGACGGCCCGAGTGCGGTGGGCGGCGCGCTGTCCGGTGCGGGCCGGTGCAGCGGAATCCGCGCATACATAAGACCGCCCGCGGCTCCAATGAGCGCATAGAAAAGGAACATAGCCTTGATCGCGGTCAACCGATCGACGCCGAGCGGCGAGAGGAGGTCGGGGACCGCGGCCAGCAACGCACCAACGGCTCCTGCAAGCGCGCCGACGAGGCTGTAACGCGCGAACAATTTGGTGCGGATGTTGTCGGCGACTTCCCGCGCCAGCACCGCGTGCTCAAGCGGCACAAACACACTCACGCTGCCCCCTGATGGATTGATCGTGCCAGCA
>JAXDOS010000271.1:0-4827 GCA_034668785.1 Alphaproteobacteria bacterium | reverse complement strand
GACACCGCCAAGAAGTTTCACGTCGTCTACGACCAGAAGCGGCTGCTCACCGACGAAGTCTATAACGTGCAGATGGGCGCGGCGGAGTTGGGCAATTTGATCCGCGACTACCGCGGCTCGTATATCCTCTCCTTCGCCGGCTACAACGCCGGCCGCGGCCGGGTCAGAGACTGGGTCGCGCGCTATGGAGACCCGCGCGATCCGAAGGTCGATCCCATCGATTGGGTCGAGCGCATTCCGTTTGCCGAGACCCGCAATTACGTGCAGCGGATTGTCGAAAACCTCCAGGTCTACCGCGTGCGCTTCGGCGGCGGCTCCAAGCTGCTGATCGAAGCCGACCTGCATCGCGGCGCCAGCAGCACCAGCACGGACTAGGCGCGTTGGTATTTCGGCGCTTGATTCGCACCCTGCTGGACGCTGAACTCCTCGCAGATTCGGCGAAACCCCAGATAGCTTCCACTGCGGCGCCGGAAGTCCAGTTATGACAGATGAACCAGGATCTATCGCCTCCGCGCAAAGGTCTTCGCCGGAGACGACCGGCTCTATCAGCTACACGAGCCATTTCATCACCGCGCAAGACGGACTAAAGCTCCATGTCCGCGCCTATGGACCGCGCACCGCCCCGCGTCTTCCTGTCGTGTGCCTTCCCGGCTTGGCGCGCACCAGCGCCGATTTTCATCCGCTCGCCAGCGCACTCTCCACCGACGCCGAAAACCCGCGGCATGTGATTGCCATGGATTACCGCGGTCGCGGCCGTTCCGACTACGATCGCAATCCGGCAAATTACAACTTTACTGTCGAACTCGCGGACGTTGTCGCCGTACTGACGACGCTGGGTATCGGACCCGCCATGTTCGTCGGCACCTCGCGCGGCGGTATCCTCACCATGCTGCTTGCGACGGCGCGGCCAACCGCGATCGCTGGCGTGGTGCTCAACGACATCGGCCCGGTGATCGAGGCGCGAGGCTTAGTGCGGATTAAGGGCTATGTCGGCAAACTCCCGCAGCTCAAAAGCTTCGAGGAAGGCGGCGATATGCTCCGCCGGTTGTTTGGCGGTCATTTCCCCAAACTTACGCCGGAGGATTGGACGGCCTTCGCGCAGCGGACGTTCGAAGACAGGCGCGGCAAGCTGGTGCCATCCTATGACCCGCGACTGGCGAAGACCCTGCAAGGCATCGACATCGAGCGGCCCCTGCCGCCGCTGTGGAAGGAGTTCGACGCGCTCGCCCGCGTGCCGATGCTGGTCGTCCGCGGCGCCAATTCCGACGTCTTATCGCCCGCCACCGTTAAGGCAATGCGAGAACGCCGTAGCGATATCGAGGTGGTTGAAGTAGCCGATCAGGGCCATGCCCCGTTGCTCGTCGAAGACGAGATTATCCGCCGCATCGCTCTCTTCGCCGCGAGTTGCGAGGCTGCCGGCCAGCAGTAAATCAGGCAACCATCACAATCACTCAAAGAAAAACCCCGGCGGGCGAGCCCACCGGGGTTTTATTTCTTGTCAAACGATCAGGCTATGACCGTTGGCCTCAGGCGATCAATCGCCGGCGCCGAAGTTACGCTGGGCGCGGAAGATCGCGGACCAGATGCCCTGGTCGCTGATGGCATAGGTACCAGCCGGACGAGCGCCGTTCGCGGCGAGAGCTGCAGTTCCGCCAAAGGCAGTCTTGATCCGGGTGTAGTAGATGTCGACGCCCAGGTTAAGACCAGCCAACGGCGACCAGATGGTCCGTGTACCCGCCGTCCAGAAGTCGAAGTTCGGGTTACACGAGTTTCCAGCAGCAGCCACGAAGGCAGAGACGGCTACGCCGGCAATCGGCGCGCCGCAAGCAGGGCCAGCCGCCGCGGCAAACCAGGCGCGAGCCGTATTGTTGTAACGGATCTGCGCGTAGCTGCCGTAGAGCGAGGTTCGCAAGTTCGGGTTCCAGTAGTGCTCGTAACCCGCACCCAGGCTCCAGGCCTCTGTCAGTTCCAGCGCCGTGCCCGCGGTGCCGGTATAGACCGCATCCGCCAGCCAGCCGATGGCAACCTGGTTACCGGAGCCATAGAGACCCGGGTTGCTGAGGTTCTTCACGGCATAGCCAGGAGCGCCCATCGTGTAGTTGAACTCAAAGCCGATGCGATCTCCCGGAGCGATCCACGGCAGCTTCAGCTCGCCGCCATTGAGGATGGCATAACCCCACCTGTCGCCCGGATGACCGGTCGGTGTGGTGGCACCATAGTAGGTAGCGCTGGCGTCATGCGCGAGCACTGTGGTGCCCCAGTAGCCCCATGCCTGCTGGATTTTGAACGCCAGGTAGGGGTCGGGGAAGCTCATGCCCTTGTGGGAGTCCGTAAGTGCTGCGCCCGTACCCATGGAAGCAGCGGCGAAGTTGAATGAGGGCTTCCGCGTCGGCTCGTCGGCACCGACCGTCAATGACATGCCGCTGCCGAACTCGGCGGTGTAGGCGATCTGGTTAATACCGTTGGCGCCGGTCGAGTACTCATTCTGCACCTGCTGCAGGGCGTAGTTGTCGCCGAGCGAGAAGGTGTCGGTGAATGACTTGGTGTGGCCGAGGGTAAAGCCAGCGAACTGAATAAAGCCGCGAGAGAGGTTGACCGTCTCGGTGCCGAGGTTTTCGTTGTTGACGTGGACGCTCATGAAGGCGCGCACGGTTCCATAGGTACTTTGCGTCCGAGCGTCCATCTGGATGTTGGCACGATGGCGGGTCGAGAAATCGTTCTGGACGCGCGTCTGCGTGCCGGCTGCGCCCGAGTAGTTCGCGGTGCGAGCGCCGGTGTTGTTGTAGCCGTAGTCAGCGCGGATATATCCACCAACTTTGATGCAGGTATCGCTACCCGGGATATAATAGTAGCCGTCGCCGTAGAGCGTGCAGATCTTCACATACTGTACGGCCTTCGCCTTGACGGGAAGATCGGCAGCTTGCGCCCCTACGATCGCAACAAGACCTGCTGCGGAGCCGAGGAGAAGACTTTTAGCTATCTTCATCTTGAACCTCCAAATAGTGCCCGTGGGAGGGTTCCATCTCCGCCAGATGATGGATCCATCTGGAAGGTCCCCTTTAGCTTTCCCTAGATCATCCGGTTCACGACCGAACGCTACGACCTAGGGACGTCCCCTCCGTCGCTGCCGTCACACTAACCGATGATATTGCCGAGGCAATCAAGAACCGCCCTACTCACAGGGCAGAACGTTCGTTTTTGCCCGCGTGTTGCACAAATAACACGCAACGGGAGCGGGGCGCCCAAGGTGAAAACCAGCAAAATATCTCCGAAAGGAGAACAATATCGCATCTAAAACATACACTTATGCCGGAGATGTCTGGCTTGACTAGGAGTTTGCCGCCTAACCAGCAAAATGCGGCAAGTCGTCCGAAAACCGGTCACCCGCGCCCGTTTAGGTGAATGGTCGCCGATTCGGAGCCGGTATTAGACGTAAGTGGCGGAGCCGGAGGGATTCGAACCCTCGATACGCCTTTGGAGCGTATAACGGTTTAGCAAACCGCCGCCTTCAGCCACTCGGCCACAGCTCCGTCGGCTGCAATCCCTACATAACCCAGCAATCGCGGTCAAACCCGGGGTGCGAATCCGGCGAATCCAGCGAATCCAACGCCGATTTGCGAGTCCACAAAAGTGGTCACAGTCGGATTTTCCGGAAGGCCTTGAACACATTCGGCAAGCCGCGCCGGGCGAGCTCGAGCTGCCGCTGGCGGCCACCGCAATCGCCGTATTCCCGGAGCCGCGCGTGGTCGCAAAAGTGGTCACAGCGAGCGTTGCGTTGCGGATGCGGGGTCCATCCATGACTTACGCTTCCAAGACCAAGGTTCCGGTCGACCAGACGCGCAACGAGATCGAGCGAACGCTCAAACGTTACGGCGCGGACCGCTTCGCCTATTTCAGCGAGAGTGATCGCGCGATCATTGTTTTCGAGGCCAACGAACGCCGCATCCGGTTTGATCTCCCGCTGCCGCTCGAAACGCGGGGTGGCCGCGATGAACAGTTGGCCCGCCAGCGATGGCGGGCGCTCCTCCTCTGCATCAAGGCCAAGCTCGAAAGCGTAGAGAGCGGAATCGAAACGTTCGAGGACGCGTTCCTAGCACACGTCGTCATGCCTGACGGGCAGACGGTTTCGGATCACGTCCGTCCGCGCATCGCTTCGGTCTACAGCAGCGGCGAGGTGCTGCAGCTTCTGCCCCCACCAAGTGTGGAGCGTGGCTCAAATGACAAAGGCTAAGCGGGCGGAAGCCAAGGTCGACAGACAGTCAGCGTTGTCCGAGTCCTAGCCGGCGGGGCGCCGGATCCAAGGGAGACCAGCAATGAATGCGAAGACTGAAGTGAAGGGGGCGAATCCTCTCCTAATAAAACCCGATCCAACAGAGCCGGCTTTGATCGTCACCGGCCGGAAAACCATCGCGATTAAAGCTGGCGTCAGCTTCGCCGGCCGCAGCTTCGCCCACGACACGCCGGTACCGTCTCCCGACGCCGGGCTTGATCCTGGGGGTGATTATGCCGTCGTTGTCGTTGATGGCGAACCAAGTTTAATACCGCTGACAGTAAAGCCCATCGGTGACATCACACTCGGCGGCTTCCACTTTGCGCCGGGCGGCAACGCCGCCGCACGCCAGGGCGGCGATGATGTTCCGGCGATCAATCCTTGGTCGGTCTGGGATCTCAATTATCGGCCGGCATGTCCCGATCCGCGTGGCATGGCACTTATCGATGCCGGCGGCCCCAAGTATTGGGCCGACATCTACCTAACCGGCGCTGATCACCTGACCAACGGAACGAGCAAACTCGGCGTCACGATTTGCGACGGCGACGACCCGCCGC
>JAXDOS010000270.1:0-8059 GCA_034668785.1 Alphaproteobacteria bacterium | reverse complement strand
CGTCACGGATCTCGCGCGGGCAACCCCGTTTTGGTACGCGGTCCTCAAACCTTTGGGATTTGGACGTGTCGCATGTCAGCCCGATCTAATATTCTGGGCGCGCGAGGGTGCTCAAATCCTCATGTGGCAGGGCTCTCCGCCAACCTCGGCAATTCGCGTGCTGCTGCGGGCGGCCAGCCGCGAGGCAGTGGATGCCCTTTACCGACGGGCGCTGACCGAGACTTGGACGGTCATCGAGCCCGCGGCGGAGCGATTTTACGCACCTGGCTATTATTCCTGCATTCTGGCCGACCCGGATGGCATCCGGGTTGAGCTCGTGCATGCCTGGGCCGATTTGCCGGAACGCGACGATGCCGAACTAGTCCACATACCCGGCGTCGATGGCGTCACGCTTGGAGGTTATTTGTTTTCGCCGACCGCGATGCCGACAAACGAGAAAAATCCCTCCGGTGTGATCGTGATGCCGGGATACGGAACCGATGCCACCGATCTTGTTTGGTTCGGTCAACAACTCGCCAAAGCAGGATTCGTCGCGCTGTGCTTGTCGTTGCGTGGATCGCTTGGCTCGACCGGGGTTGAAGATCAGGGCTTCCGCCAGCCAGATGACATTGTAGCAGCCGCAGATTGGCTCCGCGCCCGCGCCCGCAACGTCAGTTTGCTCGGATTCTCGCAAGGGGCCCAAGTGGCGCTGCTCGCGGCAGCTAGACCCTCGGCCAATCCCATTAACGCAGTGGTCGCCTACTATCCTTGCGCGGACCTTGCGGCATGGCGGGACCAGACGGCCGTTCCCGGAATCGTGGAATATCTATCGGATTTTGTTCCACCAGAACGGATGGCGGCGTGCTCTCCGATCAACGTAGCCCGCCAAATCCGCTGCCCGACCCTGCTCGTGCACGGGGATGCTGACACTAACGTACCGATTGCGCAGAGCCACGCCATGGTCGCAGCTAATTCCGAAATCCGGCTGCAAACGGTGCCCGGCGCGGAACACGCCTTCCGCTTCGACCAATGGCCGGGCATTTGGTCGGAAACTATGAGTTTTCTCGCACAAAATTCCTGAAGCAGGTCGGAGCTCGGCATTGCCCCTTGCGGGATTAAGCCAATTTGGCACATAGACCGCAGGGAACAGGGCTTCGAATATGACTGTGGAAGAAAGGGCAAGGGAATTGGCGGGGCGCGATTTCATTCGCGACATCATTGCGGAGGATCTTGCCGCCAAGCGGCATAGCAAGATCATCACCCGCTTTCCGCCGGAGCCAAACGGCTATCTGCATATCGGCCACGCTAAATCGATTTGCCTTAACTTCGGCGTGGCAGAGGAATTCGGGGGACGCTGCAATCTTCGCTTCGACGATACCAATCCGACCAAAGAGGAGCAGGAATATATCGATGCCATCAAAAAGGATGTCCGCTGGCTCGGCTTCGATTGGGGAGAGCATCTCTATCACGCCTCTGACTATTTCGAGCAGCTTTACGCCTGGGCGGAACACCTGATCCAATCCGGCAAAGCCTATGTCGACGATCAGTCGCAGGAAGAAATGCGCACCACGCGCGGCACGCTGACGGAGCCGGGCAAGAACAGCCCTTTTCGCGATCGTCCCATTGAAGAAAATCTTGATCTATTTCGTCGCATGCGCGGCGGCGAGTTTCCCAATGGTGCGCGGGTGCTGCGGGCCAAGATCGATATGGCTTCGGGCAACATCAACCTGCGCGACCCTGTACTCTATCGTATTCTCAGCGCCGAACATCCGCGCAGCGGCACCACATGGAAAATTTATCCGAGCTACGACTTCGCTCACGGTCAGTCCGATTCCCTTGAGGGAGTGACCCATTCGCTTTGCACGCTGGAATTTGAAGATCATCGGCCGCTGTATTACTGGTTCCTCGACAATCTTCCGGTTCCGTCGCGACCGCGGCAGATCGAATTCGCCCGTCTCAACCTCAGTTACACGGTGTTATCCAAGCGCGTGCTGACAGAGTTGGTGCGCGGCGGCCATGTCAACGGCTGGGATGATCCACGCATGCCGACGCTTGCCGGGCTGCGGCGGCGCGGCGTACCGCCGGAAGCGCTACGCGATTTCATCAAGCGTATCGGCGTCGCCAAAGCCAGCAGCGTCGTCGACGCGGGCATGTTCGACTTCTCGGTCCGCGAAATCTTGAACAAGACGGCGTCACGCCGCATGGCGGTTTTGCGCCCGCTCAAAGTGGTGATCGAGAATTATCCCGAAGGTCAAAGCGAGGATCTCGACGCCATCAATCATCCTGACGATCCGGCGGCGGGCACGCGAAAGATCCGCTTTACGCGCAAGCTTTATTTGGAGCGCGACGATTTCATGGAGGTACCTGAAAAGAAATTCTTCCGGCTTGCGCCCGGACGCGAAGTCCGCCTGCGCTACGCCTATTTCATCACTTGCCGCGAAGCCGTGAAGAACGCCGCGGGCGAGGTCACCGAATTGCGTTGCACTTACGATCCGGCGACGCGCGGCGGTAACGCCCCGGATGGCCGCAAGGTGAAGGCGACCTTGCACTGGGTTTCGGCGACCGACAGCGTGCCGGCGGAAGTGCGGCTCTATAATCAACTCTTCACGCAGCCAGAGCCGAACGCCAGCGATTTTGCCGCCGATCTCAATCCGGACTCGCTCGAAGTGCTCACGGATTGCCGCGTCGAGCCTTCTCTCGCGGGCCGAAACTCCGAGGCACCTGTGCAGTTCGAACGCCAAGGATATTTCTGCGTCGACCCGGATTCCAAGGCGGATCACCTGGTATTCAACCGCACAGTGGGGCTTCGCGACACCTGGGCGAAGGTACAAGTAAAAGCCTGAGACCCTACTGGCCGCCGCACCAACCTAGTGTAGCATAGCATCGCTGCAAGCTGTGCGTGTGGGCGGGGCATGACCGAACAAGACAGACGGCCGGGACGCGCGGAGCCGTGGCCCGTGGACACGGCCGGACAGCGGCCGGCTTGGACTTGGCCGCCACAGTGGTTGGATTTTGTCCGCGCCTCTGCGGAAAAGATTAGAAACTGGGCGAGTGCGGAGGTCGGGCCGGGACGGCTGATGCCGTGGTTGCCGGTGGCCTTCGGCTTTGGCGTCGTTCTCTATTTCACGGCGGAAACGGAACCTTTGCTTTCGGCGCCGCTGATCGCCGCGCTGATATGCGCCGTCGTCAGCTTTCTAGGCCGCGCACGGCCTGTCGCCTTTCCGCTTCTTCTCGGCATCACCGCGATCATGGGCGGCTTTGCAACGGCGACCTGGCGCACTGCGCACGTCGCGCATCCGGTGCTTCACCATCTGGCGGCAAGCGTCACCGTTTCGGGATTCGTCGAAATTCGCGAGGAGCGCGAGCGCACGGACCGCATCGTCGTCGCCGTGACACGCATGGACTCCGTACGGCCACTCCATGACGCGCCCGAGCGCATTCGCGTTTCGGTTCGCAAAGGTCTTGCCCCGGCGGTCGGCACATTCGTGGAGTTCAAAGCGCGGCTGTCGCCGCCGCTCGCACCGTTGCGGCCGGGCGGCTATGACTTTGCCCGCGATCTATTCTTCCAGCGCATCGGTGCTTCCGGTTTCGTTACCGGCACGATCAAGATTGCCGAGGCGCCGGCGCCACCCGGCCGCTGGTTGCGATTTGCAACTGCCGTCAGCAATATGCGCAGCGTCATCGATAAACGTATACGCACCGTACTCCACGGCGACGAGAGCGCAATCGCATCGGCGCTGCTGACAGGAACGCGGGACGCGCTTTCCCGGCCCGTCTTCGATGCCATGTATATCTCCGGCATCGGCCATGTGCTCTCGATATCGGGCTATCACATGGCGGTAGTCGCCGGCGTGGTGTTCTTCGCAATCCGGGCGTTGCTGGCACTGGTTCCGCTTTTCGCCACGCGTTATTCAATCAAGAAATGGGCGGGGCTGGCGGCGCTTGCCGCCGCCGCCTTCTATTTGGTGCTATCGGGTGCCGAGGTGGCGACCCAGCGCTCGTTCTACATGATCGCCATCGTGCTCATTGGCGTACTGGTTGACCGGCGGGCGATGACATTACGCACGCTCGCGCTGGCCGCGATCGTGGTGATGCTGCTGGCGCCGGAGGCAGTGGTACATCCAAGCTTCCAAATGTCATTTGCAGCGACGCTCGCTCTGGTGTCCGGCTATGCGCGAAGTCTCCATTGGGCGCAGGCGGAGGCGGATACTCCACGCGGGAGGCGCATGGCGCTATGGGGCGTAAACTGGATCGTTGCCGCTGTTTTCGCTTCTCTGGTCGCGGGCCTCGCGACCACACCTTATGCTGCCTACACGTTTCACCGCACGTCGCCCTACGGCCTTGTCGCCAATATCCTAGCGATGCCGGTGATCTCCGCCGTGGCCATGCCGGCGGGATTGCTCGCACTTCTCGCCATGCCGTTTGGATTCGATGGCCCGTTATGGCGGATGATGGGGTGGGGCATCGATTGGATGATCGACGTGGCCTTGTGGGTGGCGAACCTGCCGGGCGCAGTCGGGCGGCTATGGGCTTTCGGCGTCGGACCTTTGCTCCTGTGTACAGTCGGCATTCTCCTGCTATGCATGTTGCGCAGTCCGTTGCGTTGGGCTGGCGCCGCCGTCATTGCGGTCGGCGTGTGGTGGATCGCCTTCACGCCGCTGCCGGATATATTGATCGCGGCCAACGGCGATGTCGTGGCAGTGCGCACCGCGACGGGGCGGCTATCGATTGTCAAGACAGGAAGCGATGCTTTCGCCATCGGAGAATGGCTTGCCGCCGACGCCGACGCGCGGCTGTCGGCCGATCCGACACTGCGTCAGGGGATTGCTTGCGATGAGGCCGGCTGCATCGGTCAGCTTGCGGATGGAGCTCGCGTATCCATCGCGCTTTCGCCGGCGGCGTTCGAGGAGGACTGCCGCCGTGCCGCCGTCGTGGTGACATCACGCGATGGTCCGCCCGCATGTGCGGCGCTACTGATCGATCGCAAGGTGTGGAAGCGGAGCGAAGCCTTGGCGCTGCGGCGGCTAGGCGGCGGCTTCGAGATCACCACCTCGCGGCCAGCCGGGTTCGACCGTCCCTGGGCGCGGGCGCTGCCGCCTGTAGGTGCAGATGAAAGCTCGGTTCCCGCCCGCCCGGTTCTGCGGGATGCAACGCCACGGTCGGAAGATCTGGAAGCGGATGATTGAGAAGCGAAGCTATAGCGGGCGGGGCAGGGCGAGACCTGTCGCCTTGTCCAGCACATCCCACAACACCTTGACCACGGCGTTCCACAGCTTCTCTATCTCGACCACGATGAGCGCCCGCACGGTGTTCACAAAATTGCGGGCCAAATCCTCCACGATGCCAAGATATTCCCGGCGGCGATCTGGATCATCTATGAACTCACCGGCAAGCTCCATCTGCGCGAACAGAATTCCATTCTGCTCGATCCGGTTGAGCTGATCCTGCACAAATGGGCTGAGGGTCGTAACGTCCTGCTGCACGATGCCACTCGCGGCGGTTTTCACCGCATCGAAGATGTCTCCTGGATTCGGCACGCTCGGCATGACCCTTCCTCCTAGCGCTCCAAGAATTTCTCATAGGTGAGGGCTTGCGCCATCTCCCCCGCAAAATTGTTTTTGAGCAAGGGAAGTGCAAAAACGGAGAGCTTCCCCCGCGAGTCATCATTGCGCATGGTTTTGACGATTCGAAGCATCGCCTGAATAGTTGCCGCCGTCGGCGGTTGAAGAAGCTCGTTGGCTTTCTGCTCCGCATTGGGAACACCGGCGGCACCCAAAAGGGTGGCACTGCCGAGGGGCGGAGTGGGCGTCCCGCGTGCCTGTACTTGGACCAGGAGCGCGTCCAGCTTGCCCTGCACTGAATTATAGGCGTCCTGGCGCTTGGCAAAGGTTCCGCCCGGCGCTTCCGCAGAAGCGAAGAGCGTCATCGCCTCTTCGTTGATCTTGGCCAGCCCGTCGACGATGGTGCGATCGTATGCCGGCGCAAGACGCGCGGTGCAGCCGCCGAGCGCCGTGGCGAGCAGAACCAGCCAAACAAGGAAAGCTGTCAGCGGGGAAGGCGTACGCGCGGCGAAACCGCCGTCCGGACGGACCAAGACCAATGAACGCAATCGACATCCCCTCGCTAATCGGTACGGAGGGCAGAAACCAAACCCACGACGTACGCAGTCCAGCGACCGGTCTCAGCCTACGACGCCGAGATGTCGAACAGCAAGTGAAGCGAGGTTTAATAGCGGCGGAATAGCCCGACCAACTTGCCCTGGATGCGAACGCGGTTCGGCGGAAGGATGCGGACCTCGTAGGAAGGATTGGCGGGTTCCAGCGCGATCGAAGCGCCGCGGCGGCGGAAACGCTTCAGCGTTGCCTCTTCCTCGTCAATCAAAGCCACAACGATATCGCCGGTCTCAGCGCCTTCGGTGCGCCGGATCAGCGCCATGTCGCCATCGAGAATGCCGGCCTCGATCATCGAGTCGCCGCGGACTTCGAGGGCGAAATGTTCGCCGGCGGACAACAGGTCCGACGGCATATTGATGATGTGGCTGCGCGTCTGAATAGCCTCAATCGGCGTGCCTGCCGCGATGCGGCCCATGACCGGAACCGCCACTGGGCGTCCCAAGCCGTCGTCATCGGCAAGCGCGCGTACCCGGCCGAGATCGCCTTCGATGACGCTCGGCGTGAAGCCGCGCGTGCGCGAGGAACCGATTCCCTGAGCAAAGGATTCCGGAAGCTTGATGACTTCGATGGCGCGGGCCCGGTTGGGCAAGCGGCGGATGAAACCGCGTTCCTCAAGTGCCGTGATCAGCCGGTGAATACCGGATTTGGAGCGAAGATCGAGCGCGTCTTTCATCTCGTCGAACGAGGGAGGAATCCCGGTTTCCTTAAGGCGCTCGTGGACAAAACGCAGCAATTCGAATTGTTTGCGAGTCAACATTTGGCGGCTCTTTCCCCGCGGCGGTCGCATGGACTCGCCGAAACAAAGCATGAACGGACACTATATGTTCCATATGTGTTCCGCAACTACTTAATTCGAGGTGAAGAAATCAGGAGTCCGCTAAAACCCAAGCTTAATGATGAAGCAGCGGCTGCCGGCTTTGAGCGCCGGCGCGTGAGGCTCCCGAATCAAAAGGCAATCAGCCTTGGCCAGAGCCGCCATCAGCGAACTGTCCTGGATCGGCAGCGGGGTCGCCACCGAAAGGCTGTCGGGCCCCGTCGTCAGTGTAGCGCGCAGGTAATCCGCGCGCTCATCGTTGGCGGGAAGATCGGCGCCCGACACCGCCGATTCAACACCCGCGGCCAACTCGTCGCCGCGCCCCGCAAGGCGCCGAACCACAGGAGCGAGGAAGAGCAGGGCGCAGACATAAGCGGAAACTGGATTGCCGGGCAGGCCGAGGACATGCATCGGGCCCAACCGCCCATGCATCATCGGGCGACCGGGCCGCAACGCCACTTTCCAGAATGAAAGCGCCAGGCCCTCGGCCGCGAGACTCTTTCGCACCAAGTCGTGGTCGCCCACCGACGCGCCGCCGGACGTCACCAGGATATCCGCGCCGAGCTCACGGGCGCGGCTTACCGCCGCTACAGTAGCGTCAATCCGGTCTGGCACGATGCCGAGGTCAATGACATCGCCGCCCTCCTGGCGTACCAATGCCATCAACGCGAAGCCGTTGGAATAGACGATCTCGCCGGGTTTAAGCGCCGAGCCGGGAAGGACCAGTTCGTCTCCGGTGCCAAGCACCGCGACTTTCGGTCGGCGATGTACCGGCACCGCCGGATGATTCATCGCTGCCGCCAGCATCACGTGCCGGTCGGTAAGGCGGCCGCCTCGCCGCAACAGAATATCGTCCTCTGCGAAATCGAGGCCCTGGACGCGGACGTTTTTTCTTCGCGCTGCTGTCTCCCCGATGACCACCGAATTATCCGTACGCGTCGTGTTTTCCTGAATCACCACCGTATCTGCGCCCGAGGGCAATACGCCTCCAGTAAAAATACGCGCCGCTTCACCTTCACCCACTGAACCTGAGAAGGGATGTCCGGCAGCGACTTCGCCGATCAATTTCAGCGTCGCTGGCACGGCTGCAACA
>JAXDOS010000269.1:0-2733 GCA_034668785.1 Alphaproteobacteria bacterium | reverse complement strand
TCCTCTACAACTCCCGCACTTTCCATCACAATGAAGCCTTTGTCGGCGTGCTGCTGCTCGCCGCCTTTGGCGTTGGATTTGAACTTCTGGTCAACTGGGGCACGCGACGGTTCCTTCCCTGGTATCGCCGCGACGAACGAACGGAGTGATTACGATGAACAATCGCGTTGCAGGAATCCTTGCGGCAGCCCTTGCTCTGGCTGCTCCCGCCGCCCGCGCCGATGGGCCGATTGTTTTCGGCCTTCCAGGTATTCCTCCGGTGTTTCTAGCGGTGCAGGAATACGTCGCTGCCGAAGAAGGATTTTTCAAAAAATACGGCGTCGAGGTGCAGTTACGCCCCTTCGATACCGGTGCCGCCTCGGCGCGCGCCGTTGCTAGTGGCGATATCGATTTCACCGTCTCGCCGACGCCGATCATCGTCAACATGGTTGGCAACGCGGGTGTGCCGGTCGTCGGGGTCTACGGACTCGAGAATCCGGACTGGCTGATCGCTTCCGCGGATCCTGCGATTAAGACTTGCAAGGACCTCGCGGGCAAAGACATCGGCGTCGATACACCGGGCGGCGCGCGTTCGATAGCACTGCGCCAGATCACGGCACCCTGCGGTCTCAAGATCGAAGAAATGCAGCAGGTCTCGCTGGGATCAAACACCAGCGCCGCCATGATTGCCGGTCAGATCAAGGTCGGTGTGCTGCATATCGACGATCTCGCGGCCATCGAAGCCAATATGAAAAAGCCGCTCACCGTGGTCACCACGCTGAAGGAGGTGAAGCCGGTCAGCCACTATAATCTCTTCGCCGTCCGCACCGATAAGCTCGCGCAAAATCGCGACCGCTATGTGCGTGTTGTCGCCGCTTTGATCGACGCCGAAGCCTTCATGCGCGATCCGAAAAACGCGGACAGGGTCGCCCAGATCGCCACCGTCACCGGCCGCACGCCTGCCGAAGCCAAGGATTCGCTGAAGAAATATCTTGACCTGGAATTCTGGCCGAAGGGCACAAACGGTCTTGGCGAGAAGAATATCGAATCCGAAGTCCGCACCCAAGTCGCGGTCGGCGGCATCCAGCAGGGCAAGGAAGCGCCGACTTTTGCCAAGCTGACCGATCTCAGCGTGTGGAAAGACGCCTCGGAGTTGACGAAGAAAAAATAAACGAAAATGCCGGAGTTGCAGGACGCGAGGCTGAAGGCGGCAATTGCGCATTGGGCGCACCGCTTCTTCGCCAACGGTGTCATTCCAGCCGATTACCAAGAGGTCACCGCATCGCTGACCTCTTGGGATGAATGGTGCGCCGCCTGGTGCAAGCGTGCGGCCGTCCACGAGGCAATGGGGCGCGAGGCGCTGGCGCAGCATCACTTCCTCAGCGCCGGCGAACATCTGACGCGCGCTGGTCTCTACTACCACTTCGCCAAATTCCTCTTTGTGCAGGATCAGGTTCAGATGCAAGCGGCGCATCGGAAGGCGGTGGAGTGCCGCCGGCTCGCGTTGCCGCATCTTTCGCCGCCCGGCGAGCGTGTGGAAATCCCTTACGAAGGCAAGCATCTCGCCGGCATCTTGCGGCGTCCGGGAGGCGCGGCGCGCCCGGCGGTCGTCGTCATGGCCATGGGCTTGGACTCCTGCAAAGAGGAGATGGACGCCTACGAGCAGACATTTCTCCGGCGCGGCTTGGCGACGCTTGCTTTCGATGGGCCGGGCCAGGGCGAGGGGGAATACGATTTCCCGATCCGCGGCGACTATGAGGTGCCGGTCAGGGCGGTGATCGATTGGCTGTCGGCGCGGCAAGATATTGATCCGGCGCGCATCGGCCTGTGGGGCGTCAGCCTCGGCGGCTACTACGCGCCGCGCGCGGCCGCTTTCGAAAAACGGATCAAGGCCTGCGTCGCGTTATCGGGGCCTTATGATTGGGCGGAATGCTGGGACGGTATGCCGGAACTGACCCGCGACGCTTTCCGCATCCGCAGTCATTCAGAGTCAACCGACGAGGCGCGGCAAAAAGCGGCGGCGCTGTCGCTGAACGGCGTGGCGAGCCGCATCACCTGTCCGCTATTCCTGGTTGCCGGCAAGCTCGACCGCATCGTGCCTTGGGATCACGCCGAGCGCCTCGCGCGCGAGGTTGCGGGACCTGTGGAACTGTTGGTCGTTGAGGATGGCACTCACGTCGTCAACAACCGATCGTATCTTTATCGGTCGCAGACGGCGGACTGGATGGCGGAGCGGCTGCGCTGACCTACACGCGCGCAAATCCGCGCGGAAAGGCGTGCAGGCTTTCAATCCCCTTCTCGGTGATGACCACAAGCTCGCCGGTCTGCACGCCGGCCTTGCCGTCGCGCGTTACGACATTCGGCTGGATGACGACGGTCTGGCCCGCCTGGAACGGCTCTTGCGGAATCGGTCCGGCGGGGCGGCTGCGCGAGCCGAGGATCGGCGGCAGATAGCCACCGCCATAACCGTGCAGCAGGTCATCGATGATGGTGAAGCCGGAATCCTCGATCGCGCCCGCCGCTTCGATGACTTCCGCCGGCATCGCGCCTGCCTTCAGCACCGCTGCAATCGCGTCGAAAGCGGCGTCAGCCGCGGCATGAAGCTCGCGATAAAGTTGCGGCGGGTCCTCACCGACCGTGAAGCTGCGCAGCACCTGCCCAGAATGCTCCCAGAACGCAGCGCTGATCTCGGCGAAGACGATGTCGCCCTTCTCCACCTTGCGCGTCGAGGGGAACTGCCGCGGCGCCGGAACT
>JAXDOS010000268.1:0-5266 GCA_034668785.1 Alphaproteobacteria bacterium | reverse complement strand
TGTCGCTCCAAAGCGGCTGTGCGCAACAATCTACCCGCCGCGCTCCAGCCGCCGCACCACGTCGTCGAGTTGTTCCAGCGTTCGATAGCGGACCTGCAGCACGCCGCCGCCGTTGGGGCGATGCTCGATGCTGACCAAGAGCCCGAGGGCGTTGGTCAATCGATTCTCCAGCGCCTCGGTATCGGCATCCTTGCCGAGCTGTCCGGTGCGCTTGACCTCCCTCACCTGCTCGCGGCCGTCCTTGCGCGCCATGGCTTCGACCTGGCGCACGTTCAGTCCACGAGTGACGATGTCCTCCGCCAATTCTTCCGCGTTCGGCTGACCGATCAGCATGCGCGCATGGCCGGCCGTGAGCTTGCCGGCATGCACGTATTGTTTGATCGGCTCGGAGAGCTTCAAAAGCCGCAGCGCATTGGATATATGCGAGCGGCTCTTGCCGACGATCTTCGCCATCTCCTCCTGGCCGTAATTGAATTCGTCGATCAGCGCCTGATAGCCCATCGCCTCTTCGATCGGATTGAGATCGGTGCGCTGCACATTCTCGATGATTGCAAGCTCGAGCGCCTCGGCGTCGGTGGCTTCAACAATAACGACGGGAACGTCATGCAAGCCGGCGCGCTGCGAGGCACGCCAGCGCCGCTCGCCGGCGATGATCTCGTAGGCGTCGGTCGTGCCGCGCACGGCGCGCGCGATGACCGGCTGGATAACGCCGCGTTCGCGAATGGACGCGGCAAGCTCTTCGATCTCGGGGTCGGAAAAGATGCGACGCGGATTGCGCGGATTCGGCCGCAAGAATTCGATCGGCACGCGGCGCTGGTTGCGCGTCCGTTCCGACGATTGCGTTTCCGTGCCGACATCTCCGATCAGCGCCGCGAGGCCGCGCCCGAGTCGCGATCTGCCATCGTCTGCCATCGCCGTTGCTCCTGAACCTATCGTCACGCTGGCCTCTATTGTTGTTTCAGTTCGTTTCTTCTTTCGTCATGCGCGGCCTTGACCGTGCATCCATCTTCTTGATCGATGGATTGCCGGGTCAAGCCCGGCAATGACGAGACACGTGCTCACCCCGCGCGCAATTCTTTTTCGCGCTGGATCACCTCCGTCGCCAAGCGCAGATAGGCTTCGCTGCCGACGCATTTGAGATCGTAGACCAGCACCGGCTTGCCATAGGACGGCGCCTCGGAGACGCGCACGTTGCGCGGAATCATCGTCTCGTAAACTTTGCGGCCCATGAACTCGCGCACGTCGGCGGCGACTTGATTGGAGAGATTGTTGCGCGAGTCATGCATCGTCAACACGATGCCGTGGATGGTGAGGCCGGGATTGAGCGTCTCCTTCACCTGCTCGACGGTCTTGATCAGTTGCGACAATCCTTCCAGCGCGAAGAACTCGCATTGCAGCGGCACCAGGATCGCGTGCGCCGCGGCCATGGCATTGACCGTGAGCAAATTGAGCGACGGCGGACAATCCACCAACACATACGTGTAATCGTCGGGGCCGCCGGTGTTGATCGACGCCAGCGCGTTGCGCAAACGGAAAGCGCGATCGCGCGCGTGGCCGATCTCGAGTTCGAGGCCGGAGAGATCGAGCGTCGAGGCCGCGATATGCAGGCGCGGCACCGCCGTCGCCAAAATCGCGTCGCGCATCGGCGCCTGGCCGATCAACACATCATACGTGGAGCAGCGGCGGTCGCGGCGATCGATACCGAGACCGGTCGACGCATTGCCCTGCGGATCGAGATCAACAATCAGAACTTTTTCGTCGATGGCGGCGAGCGCGGTGCCGAGATTGATGGCGGTCGTGGTTTTGCCGACGCCGCCTTTCTGATTGGCGATGGAGAGAACGCGGGGCGGTTTTGCAGCCTCGGTCTTCGGCGCGAAGGCGATGATCTGAGCCGGGGCTAAATCGTCGGGCGGCGCGGCTTCCGGGATGTCGGTCATGAGGCGTACTTTCGGTCGGCTGAGCCGATCTCAGCCCTTATTCTTACGCGATTCGATGCTTTCCACGACAACGATACGGCCGCGAGCATCGGTTTGACTGGGGACAAGCTTGGCCTTGATGTTCCAACATTTAGCGGCTTCGGTCAATTCAGCATCTACATCTTGACCCTTGAGGAACAGGCCTTGTGCCCCAGTTTTCAACAGCGGATATGCTAGAGCCAGCAATTCCGGCAGCGGCTTCAGCGCGCGCGCTGTCACCACATCGGCGCGTTCCGGCGGATGCGCGGCGAAATCCTCGATCCGCTGGTTGTGGATAATCGCGGGCACGCGGGCGGCCTGCGCGGCTTCACGTAGAAACGCGCATTTCTTCGCTTTGCTTTCGACCAGGTGCACCTTTGCTCCGGGTTTGTCGGCCAGCGCACAGGCAATCGCCAATCCTGGAAATCCACCGCCGGAGCCGAGATCGATCCAAATCCGCGCTTCCGGAGCCAACGGAATGAGCTGGAGTGAATCCGCTACATGCCGTGTCCATAGCTCCGGGATCGTGGAAACGGCGATCAGATTGGTATGCTCCTGCCACTGCAACAAGACCGCGATAAAACGATCCAGCCGATTCATTGTTTCACGTGAAACATTGAACGGCGCTAGCGCGCGATCCCGATCGGAGGGGTTAGGCGCTTGATCTGTAGCGCTCAAAGGCTTTTTCGTTTTGATCGGCGAGCATGAGCCACCAGCAGCGTCAAAGCCGCAGGCGTGACGCCGTCAATCCGGCCGGCCTGGCCGATGGTGCGGGGCCGGACCGACGTGAGTTTATGGCGCGCCTCATTGGATAGGCCCGGAAGCGTGGAATAGTCGAATTCATTGGACAATTCGAAGCTTTCATCGCGCCGGTACGAGGCCACGTCCGCCGCCTGCCGCTGCATATAGACGTCGTATTTGGCTTCGATTTCAAGCTGTTGGCCAATCTTGGAAGACAGCCCCTGCAACTCTGGCCAGACCCGAGCCAATTCCACCATCGCGATATTCGGATAGGCCAAAAGCTCAAAAGCAGTCCGCCTCACCCCATCTTTATTGAGCGCAAGTCCATGCCGCTCGCCTTCGTTCGGCGTCAGGGAAAGCGACTGCGCCAGCGTCCGCGCGGAGTCCAATGCCGTCATCTTATCCTGGTGCTTCCGCTGCCGTTCCGGACCGACGCAGCCAAGCGCGATGCCCTTTCCGGTCAGCCGCTGATCGGCGTTATCCGCCCGCAAAGTCAGCCGGTATTCGGCGCGGGATGTGAACATCCGATACGGCTCGGTGACTCCGCGGGTTACCAGATCGTCGATCATGACTCCGATATAGGCGTCCGCCCGGTCGAAAATGATCTCGGCGCCCTCGCCTGCCCGGCTTGCG
This sequence comes from Alphaproteobacteria bacterium, assembly GCA_034668785.1. Classification (GTDB taxonomy): domain Bacteria; phylum Pseudomonadota; class Alphaproteobacteria; order Rhizobiales; family Xanthobacteraceae; genus CANKHA01. The sequence continues at coordinate 1,937 of JAXDOS010000268.1, read as the reverse complement.
GCATTGAGGCCGGCCACCAAACCCTGAGCTCCGGCTTCTTCATATCCGGTGGTGCCGTTGATCTGCCCGGCGAGAAAAAGTCCCGGCAGCCGTTTGGTTTCCAGCGTCGGCTTCAGCTCGCGCGGATCGACATAGTCATATTCGATGGCATAACCCGGCCGAACCATCTTCGCGTTTTCCAGCCCAGGAATAGTCGCGATCAAAGCGAGCTGCACCTCTTCCGGCAGCGATGTGGAGATGCCATTCGGGTAGACCGTGTGGTCATCGAGGCCTTCCGGCTCGAGGAAAATCTGATGCCCATCGCGTTCGCCGAAACGCACGATCTTGTCTTCGATCGAAGGGCAATAGCGCGGGCCAATGCTGGATATCTGGCCGGAATACATCGGCGAACGATGCACATTGGCGCGCACGATCTGGTGCGTGGCTTCGGTGGTTCTGGTAATCCCGCATTGAATCTGCGGATTGTCGATCCGCTCGGTCATGACCGAGAACGGCTCCAGCGGCTCGTCGCCGGGCTGCATTTCCACTTTGGCCCAATCGATGCTGCGACCATCCAGGCGAGGCGGCGTTCCGGTCTTCAGCCGGCCGAGCGCAAAGCCAAGCCGCTCCAAAGTCGCCGATAATCCAAGCGCGGGTGCTTCGCCGATGCGGCCGGCGGGGATTTGCTTTTCGCCCATATGAATCAGGCCGCGCAGGAAGGTGCCCGTGGTCAGGACCACAGAGCCGGCGGAGAAAATCCGCCCGTCCACGAGTTTGACCCCGGTGACTTGGCCGTTTTCGACCAAAACATCATCCACTTCGGCTTCGATGACGCTGAGATTGGCCGTATCCCGGATAGCCCGCTGCATCGCCGCCCCATAAAGCTTACGGTCGGCCTGACAACGCGGCCCGCGCACGGCTGGGCCTTTGCGGCGATTGAGGACGCGGAACTGAATGCCGCCTTGGTCGGCGATTCGGCCCATGAGGCCGTCAAGGGCATCGATTTCCCGGACCAGATGGCCTTTGCCCAAACCGCCGATGGCGGGATTGCAGGACATGGCGCCGACGGTGGCGAAGCGGTGGGTGATCAGCCCGGTTTTGGCGCCCATGCGCGCGGAGGCAGCCGCGGCTTCGCAACCGGCATGGCCGCCGCCGATGACGATAACGTCGAATTTCCCGTCCATATTGATCTTCTAGCCGAGCGAATCGTCAGGGTCAAAATGCTTCACGTGAAGCAATAGAATGAACTTAAGTTCACTTCCCGATGCAGAAATCCCGGAAAATCACGTCCAGAATGTCCTCGACATCGACTTTTCCGGTCAAACGGCCAAGTGCCTGGCTGGCCAAGCGCAATTCCTCGGCGATAATGTCCTCGCGGCCGGATTTTTCCGCGAGGGCGCGGGTCAAAGCCGCCTCAGTTTCGCGCAAATGATGACGGTGGCGTTCGCGGGTAATCAGGCCGGATTCGGAGCTAAAATAGCCCTTTACATGGGCATTTAATGCCTGCAAAAGTGCGTCGATACCCGTGCCATCCCGGGCGGATATCAATAAATTGAATTGATATTCATTTTTGAATATTAGTTCACTTTTATATTGCTGGGGCAGGTCGTTTTTATTAACGACCAGCCAGACCGGTGGGGCAGGGGGCGTATCGGCCATTGGCCTACTAGTGACTGCAGCCCACGATGCGCCAGCCCCGGCGCTGTCAGCCACTTGCTGACCGACGCCTCCGATTCCAGACACATTATCATTTGCGCCGCTCTTATCCCGCCTGTGATCATCCATTGACCTATCTGCGCCTGGCGAAGCTGCCGACCCGCTCGTGCTGGCATGGGCCAAGGGCCTAGCGTGCTGGGAATTGAGATTCTCACGCTTCGCCGCAGGCTTACCCCCCTCAGCCAACGGCCTACCCCAAGCCTCGTAGTCCGCCGCCGGCCCATCCGCGCTCACCACCCACA
>JAXDOS010000267.1:0-8358 GCA_034668785.1 Alphaproteobacteria bacterium | reverse complement strand
GGTGGGCGAGGCGTCGATGCCGCGCTCGACGATGTCGATGAACTCCGCCTTGTTATAGGCAATGCCGCCGCCGGTGCCGCCGAGCGTAAACGACGGGCGGATGATCGCCGGCAGGCCGATGTCGTCGAGCGCTTCCAGCGCCTGCGGCAGCGTCTTGATCTGATGCGAGCGCGGCGTTTCCAGTCCGATCCGCTGCATGGCTTCGCGGAACAGTTTGCGGTCCTCGGCCATGTCGATGGCGTCGGCGCTGGCGCCGATCATCTCGACGTCGAATTTCTCCAGCGTTCCCATCTTGCGCAGCGACAGCGCGCAGTTGAGCGCGGTCTGCCCGCCCATCGTGGGAAGCAACGCAAATCCGCCGGGAAGAACGTAGCGCTCCTTCTCGATGATCTTGGCGACAATCTCCGGCGTGATCGGCTCGATATAGGTGGCGTGCGCAAGGTCCGGATCGGTCATGATCGTCGCCGGGTTCGAATTCACCAGGACGATGCGATAGCCTTCCGCCTTCAACGCCTTGCAGGCCTGGGTGCCGGAATAGTCGAATTCGCAGGCCTGACCGATGACGATAGGTCCGGCGCCGATGATCAGGATCGATTTAATGTCGGTTCGCTTCGGCATCGGCTCCTTCCCGGTTCGACCGGGGAACACGGACACAAAAAAAAGGCGCGCTATAGCGCGTCCTTCGGCACGCGCCGACCGGAGGAAACCCGCCCCGCGCGCGCGGGCTGTGTAGACCAGAATCGGGGGTCAGGGAAGGGCGAAAGCACCGCCGGTCTGTTGATGGCAACTTTCGGGCTGGACAAATGTTATCTGGCTGCGTTTCCCGGATTCCGGTCACTCCATGCCTCCCAAGCGATTTGACCCTCCACGCTGGCTCTCCGGTCTTGTCCTGGCCGGCTTGATCCTCGCCGCGTGGCGTCTTGAGGCCCCGGCGCAAGCACCGGAAAAGACCGCGCTCCCCGCAACCGGCAAGCGAAAGGCCATCGGTTCATCACTCCGGCCGCTGTCCTGGACATCCTGGGGCGACTGGAAAGACATCCTCCTGCGCACCTATGAGGCCATGTCGGAGGACCGGCTTCTGGCGGTCGCAGCGGGCATCGTGTTCTACGGGCTGCTTGCGCTCTTTCCCGCGATCACCGCTTTCGTCTCCTTCTATGGCCTTTTCGCCAAGGCCTCGACGATCAACGACCATCTCTCGCTGGTTGCCGGCGTCATGCCGGCGGGCGCTTACGAAATCGTGCGCGAGCAGGTTGGCCGCATTCTCGCCAAGGGCGACAGCACGCTTGGCTTCGCCTTCATCTTCGGCACGCTGTTCGCGCTTTGGAGCGCCAATGCCGGGATGAAAGCGATGATGGACGCCTTGAATGTGATCTATGGCGTGCCGGAAACGCGCAGCTTCTTTCGCCTCAACGCGGTCTCGCTCGCCCTCACCCTTGGGGCCATTACCATGTTGTTGCTCGCCGTGGGCGCGGTCGTGGTGTTTCCATTGGTGATGTCGTCATTCGGATTTGACGGATGGAGCGAAAGCTTGACGCCGCTTCTGCGGTGGCCGGCGTTGCTGCTGGGCCTGATCCTGGGCCTCGCCGTGCTTTACCGTTTCGGCCCAAGTCCCCATGGCGCAAAATGGCGATGGATCACGCCAGGCTCGGTCTTTGCGGCGCTATCCTGGCTGCTCGGATCGGCACTACTTTCGTGGTATCTCGCCAACTTCGCCAACTACGACGCCACTTATGGCTCGCTCGGCGCCGCCATGGGCATGATGATGTGGATGTGGATGTCCTCCATCGTCGTGCTCCTCGGCGCGCAGCTCAATATGGTTTTGGACAAAACCAGCGAGAGCGCGGCAGGCGGGACTCAGTTGGAGCCGCTGCCGGCGGAAGCGCCTGGATAGTGCGATCAAGTCATGCCGGCTGGGCGAGAAACATCATCCGCGCTTGATTATGTCCGATATTCGCCGACGCCCGCCGCGCGGTAAAGCCGGCGGCGCGAAGTCTGCTCATCATGTCGGCCTCGTCATAGTGCGAAATGCCAAGCTTCGAGCGCAGCCGGGGATAATCGGAAAAGGCCGTGCGCAACAGTCCGAGCAAGGCAGCGCCGAAAAAGCCGTTGGCGGCGCCGAAGCGCAGCAGCGCCAGCGCATCGACCAGCGGGGACACATGCGGCGGCACCACGTCGCCGAGAATGAAGAATCCGCCGGGCTTTAATAGCCGGTGGAATAGCGCGAACAGCACGTCGGTTTCTTCCGGCCGCAGATATTGCGCGACCGAATGCATAACGACGAGATCGAGGGTGTGTTCGGGCAACGCGGCAACCTCTTCCGGCGCGCGTATCTCGATATTGGGAATGCCGGCAAAGCGCGCGAGCAGCGCGGCGCGCACCTTCGGCGCGGCGTCGCAGAGGATCAGGCGGCCCGCCACGGCAGCAATGCGGTCGGCGTGCAGCGCCTCGCCGCATCCGTAGTCGAGCACGACGGCGTCGCTGGACGGCACGTAACGGCCCACGTCCCTGGCGATCGTGCGGTAATGCACGTCGCGGTGGCGCGCATTCACGTAGATCGGATGGTCGGAATTCCAGAAAGAGATCCAATTGGACATGTTGTTCTGCATATTTGGATAATCATGCCCGCGGGGATAGGCTTCCAGTAAGCGAACTATCTACCCAAAGGTCTCGCTACACGAGGCTGGCGAGCAAGTCGATGAGCGGCCTTTCGTTTCCGCCGAAGCTTGTAATCATTGCGTGCAGCATGGCCTCGGGATTCAGCCGCTCCATGGTAAGCGGATGACCGGCCTGTTCGGCAAGAAGCGTTACTAGCGAGAGCTGGGTGCGACCATTTCCTTCGCGAAAGGGATGGATAGCGTTCAGTTCGGCAAGGAAATGCGCCGCCTTACGCGCGAATGTCACCTTATCTAATGCCCGGAAGTGCTCCTGCTCGGCGAGATCGGAAAATAGCAGCCGCATCTCGCGGTCAATATACTCGGGATAACAGAAAGCATTTCCATCCTTGGATATGCGCACGGTCCGGATTTTTCCCGCCCAGGGATAAACGTCCTGGAATAGATGCCGGTGGATGGCGCGGTAATGACGATAGCTGAAACGGCCGGCAGGAAGCGGTTCGGTCGCGCGCTGCGAGGTGATCTCCGCCTCGAATCCATCAAGCGCGGCCTGGTCGCGCAAGCCTAGGCGATTGATGAGAACGGTAGTGCCTGGGTAGCAGTAGGGGTCCCGGCTCCGATTGGTACATGCCGGCGAAGTCAATCTTTGCGATAGGCTCGGATGATGCCGCGCCGGCGTTGCTCGGCAGAGAGACCCTGACGGTCGAACTCTGCTGCTCGCTGGCGCATGGGCGGCGTTGGCTCGATGCCTTCGACGGCGCTGATCTTCGCGAAACGCTCGCGACCGAGGACATGGCCCGTAGCGTCGCCTCGGATAAAGGTTCGTGAACCTCGCTTCTTCATTCCGGAATTATACCACGGATATACAAGGTATGCGCGGCAAACTGCTCACCGCCCGGAAGCATTTCCGCGCCAAACCCCCATCAACGGCCCGTCAGCGCCATAGACTGGATCGGCTTGCGGCAGCGGCGTCTTCGGGATGCTGTTGAGCGCCTTGGCATGCTCGGCCTTGCTGCCGCGGCAGACATCATACTCGCCGGCAGGCGGATAGGCGCCGACGACAAGGAAATCGTCGCTCGCCATCAGGTTCTGGTGTCCGGTCCCGGCCGGCAGCACCAACACATCGCCGGCGGTCACGTCGAATTCCTTGCCTTTGTCGCCGCCGAGGCGGACGCGCGCTCGGCCACGGGCGATGCCGAGCACTTCATGGATGGACGAATGGTAGTGCACGTAATCGTAAATCCCGTTGCGCCAGGAATCCCCCCACTGGTTGGCCTCGAACAACTCCTCGAACACAGCCGCAGGATCGGGCGCGCGGTCGAGGCGCACTGCCTGCTCGTAAATGAAGACCGGCAAATCCCGGTTATTAGGGATGCTGCCGTCGTCCTTGAATGAGAATGTTTTCGGCTTGCGCTTCTGCACGGCACCACGCGCCTTGCGCGTAGTCGGCCTGCCCCGGCCGGTGACGCGCTCGAAGGTGCGTTTCAAGGTTTCGGTGAGATACATGGCTGGCTCCGGCTTGCCATGAAAACGGTTGCGGGGCTGCGGAGTTCCGTCGCTTGCGGACCAGGGGAAGTCAGGCGCGCTTGTGTTCCCGCATCATCTCGACGAAACGGCCAAAGAGATAATGACTGTCTCGCGGCCCCGGTGACGCCTCGGGATGATATTGCACCGAGAATACCGGCTTGTCCTTCAGCGCAATGCCGCAGTTGGAGCCGTCGAACAGCGACACATGCGTCTGCTCGACATTCTTCGGCAGGCTTTCCTTGTCCACCGCGAAGCCATGATTCATCGAGGTGATCTCGACCTTGCCGGTGATGAGGTCCTTCACCGGATGATTGGCGCCGTGATGGCCTTGGTGCATCTTCATGGTCTTGCCGCCCACCGCGATGCCGAGCATCTGGTGGCCGAGGCAGATGCCGAAGGTCGGAATGTCGCTGTCGATCACCGCGCGGATCACCGGCACCGCGTATTTGCCGGTCTCCGCCGGATCGCCCGGGCCGTTGGAGAGGAAGACGCCGTCGGGCTTCAGCGCCTTGATGTCTTCGGCGGAGGTCTGCGCCGGCACCACCGTCACCTTGCATCCCGCGCCTGCGAGCAGGCGGAGGATGTTGCGCTTGATGCCGTAGTCGATGGCGACGACGTGGAATTCCGCCTTGTCCTGGCGGCCATAGCCCTTGCCCCATTCCCACGGCGTCTCGTCCCAGGAAAAGCGTTGGCCGCTGGTGACCATGGGCACCAGGTCCATGCCGACGAGGCCGGGCCAGGCGCGCGCTTCCTTCTTCAGCGTGTCGAGATCGAATTGGCCGGATGGCTCATGCGCGATCACCGCGTTCGGCATTCCCTTGTCGCGGATAAGGCCGGTAAGGGCGCGGGTGTCGATACCCGAAAGCCCGATGATGCCGCGCGCGCGCAGCCATTGGTCGAGGTCGCGGCTGTTGCGGTAATTCGACGGCGCCGTGATCGGCGTATGCAGCACGATCCCCCGCGCGCCGCTCGACGCCAAGTTGGCGGATTCCATGTCCTCCACGTTGGTGCCGACGTTACCAATATGGGTGAAGGTGAAAGTGATGATCTGCCCAGCATAGGACGGGTCGGTCAAAATCTCCTCATAGCCGGTCATGGCGGTGTTGAAGCAGACCTCGCCCACCGCATGTCCGGTGGCGCCCAGGCCGAAACCTTCCAACACCGTGCCGTCAGCTAAAACCAGCACAGCGGTGGCTTTGGGCTCGGCCCAGGCGGAGGATTTCGGATTCTCTGTCATGGCCGTTTACTTGCGTATAATGTCGGTCGAAGCAAGGCCCCGATGCCCGCCCTTCGCGAAGCCGTGAAACGGCAGGCGAGAACCCCGCATATAGGAGAGCGATCCGTGCTCCGCGACGACATCAATAACGCTGTGAAAGAGGCGATGAAGGCCAAGAACGAGCGGGCCCTTTCCACGCTGCGCATGGTCAATTCAACACTGAAGAATGCCGACATCGAGGCGCGCGGTTCCGGCAAGCCGGCATTGAGCGACGCCGACGTGCTCCCGATCCTGCAAAAGATGATCAAGCAGCGGCAGGAATCGGTCGAGCTTTACCAGAAGGGCGGTCGCGCCGACCTCGTGCAGCAGGAACAGGAGGAGATCGCCATCATCTCCGCCTATCTGCCGAAGCAGATGTCGAACGAGGAAATGAAAGCGGCGATCGCCGCGGCGGTGAGTGAGACCGGCGCCGCCGGCATGAAGGACATGGGCAAGGTCATCGGCGTGCTGCGCGCGAAATACGCCGGCCAGATGGACATGGCTAAAGCCAGCGTCCAGGTGAAGGCCGCGCTCGCGGGTTGATCTTTCTTCACCTCGCCCCGCGTGCGGGGAAAGGTCGGATCGCGAAGCGACCCGGGTGAGGGGGAATCTCCGCAGACCGGGCTTTGGAAATTCCCCCTCACCCCGACCCTCTCCCCGCAAGCGGGGAGAGGGAGAGTTACTCAGGGCACGCGGCGCCAGATTTGCAGGCTGGCTCCGCCGCCCGCCGATGGGTTCGGATTCGTGACCTGCAATTCGTTACCCTTGATCGCGATAGTGCGCTTCTGCTGCTGGCCGACGAAATTCGGATAGGTCGAGCTTTCGATCTGCGAAGTGAGTTCGCCTTTGTCGTCGACCGTATAGGTCCCGAAATAGGCGATGGCTCCCTGCGTCGCGGCCTTGTTCTCCGCGTCGGTGCCGGTCTCGCGGTTGTTGGAGGCGAATTTCGGCACGCCCGCGCGCACGATGATGACCGAGAAACGTCCGTTGGCCGCGTAGAAGGCGCTGCCCGGCGGGTTCGGCCCATAGGGTTCGACTTTCTTGTCGCCTTCGCCGACGGTGTTGGAGACCAGCGCCCACGATCCGACCAGTTGATCCTTGACGGATTGGCCGAAAGCCGCGCCCGCAAAGGGCACGGCGGCCAAAAATACCGCCGCCGCCATCATGCCGATCTGTTTCATGTTTCCTCCCCTGTGAATTTTTGATTGATTGTAAAATGTAACTGAGTAGACCTCGTTTTATTCCCCCTTGATCCCCGCATTTGCGAAGATCACCGGCCACCGCTGCACTTCATCATGCAGGAATTTGGCGAATTCCTCCGGCGTGGTGCCGCGTGGCACCAGGCCGAGCGGCAATAACGTCTTTCGCAGCTCGGGATCGGCCAAGGCATTGTTGAAGTGCTGATTGAGCTTCGCGATGACATCCTTCGGCGTGCCCGCGGGCGCGAGCAGCCCGAACCACGCCCCGGCGTCGAGCTCCGGGATTGGCAGTCCCGCCTCGGCGAAGGTCGGCACGTCGGGAAGCACGTCCAGCCGTTGCGGCGCGCCGACGGCGAGCGCGCGGACGTCGCCGTTCTCGATATTCGGCTTCGTCACCGGCGTTCCGAACATGGATTGCACATGTCCCGCGATCACGTCATTGAGCGCCGGGCCGCCGCCGCGATAGGGCACATGGCGCATGCGAATGCCGCTCTTGTATTTGAACAGCTCGCCGGCGAGGTGGGGAAACGTTCCGGTGCCGCCGGAGGCGAAGGTCATTTCCTCGGTGCCGCGATATTTCGCCAGGAATTCGCCGAGGGTTCTCACTTCCAGCTTCGGACTCACCAGCAGCACTACCGGCGCAGTGATGAGCAACGAGATCGGCGCGAAATCCTTCTCAGGATCGTAGGGCACTTTCTTCAAGATCGAGTCGACGGCGATGCCCACCGTCGCCATCAGGATCGTGTAGCCATCGGGCGCTGCCTTGGCGACCAGTGACGTGCCGACCATGATGCCGGCGCCGGGCTTGTTCTCGACGACGATCTGCGCCCCCATGGTCTTGCTGACGCGCTCGGCGAGCAGACGCGCCGCCACATCGGTGGTGGAGCCCGGCGCCAGCGGCACGATCAGCTCGATCGTCCGGCTCGGGAAGGTCTGCGCCTGCGCCATCGGCGCCGTGGCGAACAGCGCGGCAACACCGGCGGTGAAACCCAGGATCATCTTGTTCATGCATTCCCTCGGATAAACTGCTATCGCGACGGAGCCAGCATATAGCGCGCCGCTGTCCTTTGGACAGCGGTCATCCGGTCACAGCCCCGGCGGCGAGGAAGACGACGGCGCCGGCGATGAGAACGATGAAGGGATGCAGCTTCGGCAGCCATGTCAGCACGCCGGCGACCACGGCGGCCAGTCCCCAGGCCAGCGGCCCGGTGTCGGCCAGCTTCAACAGCGCCAGCACCGCGGCCATGACGAATCCGGCGCCCATGGGTGCCAAGCCGTTTTCCAGCGCCGTATGCCAATCGGTTCCGCGGTAGCGATTCCACGCGCGCGCCACGAAGAAACAAACGAGGCAGGGCGGGACGAAAAGCGCGAGCGTGGCGACCAGTGCGCCGCTCAAGCCCGCGATCTTCCAGCCGATCAGCGTCGCCAGCATCGATCCGGGCCCGGGCGTGACCCGCGCCAAGGCAAACAGATCGAGGAATTCGCGCGCCGTGAGCCATTGCTGCACGTCGACCACTTGATGCTGCAGCGGCGCGTAAATACTCGACGCCCCGCCGATCGCCGCCAGCGACAGCGGCGCGATGATGGTGACAAGTGCCAGCAAGGTATTCTCACGCATGCGGCGGCTTCCTCGGCCAAGCCGCGGCGACGCTGAGCGGCCCGGCCACCAGCACCACCAGCAGCAGCGGCAAATGGAAGATGCCGACTGCCGCGAATGTCCCCACCATGACCAGCGCGGGTATCACCCGCCGCGTCGAGTTTTTGG
>JAXDOS010000266.1:0-5544 GCA_034668785.1 Alphaproteobacteria bacterium | reverse complement strand
ATCCCCGCCGATACGCTGACGGCCTATGAACGTGACTATCCGTTCGCTTGGCTCGGCATCCTCGCCGACTCGCCGCCGCCTGACAGCGAGTTGATCTACGCCTATCACCCGCGTGGCTTCGCGCTCTACACCATGCGTTCGCCGGCGATTGCGCGGCTCTACATCCAGTGCGACGTCGACGACGATATCGCCAATTGGCCGGACGAAAGGATTTGGGAGGAGCTGCAACTGCGCCTGGATGGCACGCGGCCGCTGGCAGAAGGCAAGATTCTGCAGAAGGGGATTACGCCCATGCGCAGTTTCGTTGTCGAACCGATGCGGTGCGGACGTCTGTTTCTCGCCGGCGATGCCGCGCACATCGTGCCGCCGACCGGCGCCAAGGGCATGAACCTCGCGCTAGCCGACGTGCTGGTGCTCTCGCGTGCAATCGCTGCCTTCTATCGCTCCGGCGAGACCGACCTTCTCGACAATTATTCAACGACGTGTCTGCGGCGCGTTTGGAAAGCCCAGCGTTTTTCCGGTTGGATGACGCAGATGCTGCACCGCTTCAATTTGGAAAATGACTTCGACTATCGCCGGCAGCTTGCCGAACTCGACTATGTGACGAGTTCGCAAGCGGCGGCGACGTCGCTGGCGGAGAATTACACCGGCTTGCCCATCGAGGGAGGTGTCAGTCTTGCGGCTCCAGCTTAATAAGCGCGGCGCCATGGTTGTTGCCGATCCAGAATGTCGGCTTGGCGGTGGTGTCGTCGACAAAGACGCGGCGCACGTTGGTGTAACGCGGCAGCGGGTATTCAACGAACTTGCCGGTCTCCGGGTCAAGACGCAGGACGCGATCGGCATTCATTCCCGCCGTCCAGACCTTACCTTCCTTGTCGCGCACGGCGTCGTAAGGCGCGAAGAACTTGGTAGGAACCGACCACTCCTTGAATTGCTCGGTTTTGGTATCGAATACGCCGATCTTTTCCGCGCCAAATTCCGCGAACCACAGCCTGCCTTCATTATCAAACCGCCCCCGCCGCGGCCGCGACTTCTTAGTAGGCGTCGGGAAAAGCGTCACTTCTCCCGATGCCGCATCGATCTTGCCGACATTCTCGCCGCCGAAGTCGAGGAACCAGAGGTTATTCTTCGCATCGGGGTAAATTCCATAAACTGAGTGCGGCGCCTTCGGCAGTTTTTCGTAAGGCTTCCACTGCTCGGTTTTCCCCGACGTCATATCGACGCGATAAACCCCCGGCAGACTCGGGTCTTGCAGCCAAAGCTTGTTGTCCACCGTCCAGGAGGTGGGACCGACCATGGCTTGCTGCGTCTCCGAATTCAGGAATTCGGTCGACAGCTGCATGGTTTCGAATTTTTCGGCTTTCTTGTCGAATTTCGCGACACCGCCCTGGAACATCAGGGCCATCCAATAATTGCCTTGCGGATCGACCTCGAGATCAAGAGAGCCCTTCGGCATCTCGGCGCGGTGCACGGGGACCGGGAATTCCTTGTATTCGAGAGTTTTCGGGTTCAGCCGGCCGAGGAACTGCCCGCCGAAGTCCGTGTACCAAATCATACCATCGGCATCGACGATGACGTCGTGCGGCTGCGATTCCTTTCGCGGCAGGTCATATTCGGTGATGATAACTTTGGTGCCTTCGCCCTTTACCCGAGGCAAAGTTTTGAGTTCGATTTTCCGGTCATCAGCGCTCTTATTGATGCTGGCGAGATAAGCGGCGTCCTTCGAGACATTCGGGGCGAGGCGGCCCGGGTCCCGAGGCACCGCGCGCAATTGCGGCTTGAGGAAGAAGCTATTGTTGGAATAGCCCGCCATACGCGTGACGACCTGAAGGAATTCCTCCGCCGTGTGTGTCGACGTGACGATGCGCTCGACGCTATGGCAATTGGTGCAGCCGAACAGAAATTTCTTTTCGTCGTCCGTGCCGGGAACGCTGGTGATCCATTCCTGATTGGTGAGCTGCGAGGCCAGCCTCTTGGTCTTCACCAGCTTCACGTCGAGGGTAGCCGGTTTGTCGCCTGCAACGGTCGCCGATTTCGGTCCTTCGAGGTCATATCCATTGGCGCGGATGCTGAGGACATAGTCGCCGGCATCCAGCCTACCGGCGGGAAAGCTGAATTGGCCTTTATCGTCGGCTACGACGCTGGTTGTGACGATCCCTTTCTTTGCGCTGACGACCACGCCTTCCATCGCGCCTTCCTCGGCGGATGAAACCTTGCCGGTCAGCACGGACGGCGACTTGTTTTGTGCCTGAACTGGAAGCGTAGCCGCGTGGCCGAGAACGAGGGCAAATGAAATCGCAGCAACCAAATAAAGGCCATTTGCGCGCATTGGCGTCTCCCCAGAGATTATTAAAAGGCACCGGCTATGTCGCTGCCGTATTTTCGAGAAGCATAGAAGCGAAGCCTTCACGCCGCAACTATGGCCGGGCCGCGGTCGAGCTTTGACAGCAAGTTTTCCTCTGCTAGGGTTCAAGTAATTCGCCAACAACAATGTCTTCAGACAGGCTCCGGGGAGGAATTCGATGCGCCTAAACTCAGCGCTTTTGGGCTTGTGCCTGCTCGTCTTGACGACGGACACAGTCTTTGCAGACGGCACGGTCGCGCTGGTTACCGGCCGCCGAGATCCAAGGATCTATGCGATCGACCTCACCGCGGCGTTGAAGCCGGCCAACAACAATACCGCGAATGCCATCTTGGCGCGAACGTTGGTTGGACCACGACGGCTAGACGGCGTGTTGTTGGGCGATCCCGCCAACATCGTGCTGAGCGCCGACCGCAAGACCGCCTACGTCATGAATCATCACGGCGCCATCGCCAATGCGGAATTCCTGCAGCACGGCGCGCGCGCCAACATTGCCATCATGGATGTCAAGAAAATGCTGCAGAAGTTATCCGACAATACGGATGCGGCTGTTCTCAAGGTTATCGATGGCGGCTGGTTTGGCGGCGTCGGACTCTTGCCGCTCAACAATCCGAATTTGCTGCTCACCAGCGCTTCGGAAAATTGGCTTGGAGAAGACGGTTCCAACCGGATCACGATCATTGATCCGAAGACCGGAGGTTTTGTCGGGCAAATCCAGATGCCGGTGACAGGCAAGGGTGTGCGCCAGCTCGCTCCCAACTGCGCTCCCTATCCGGTTCCCTTTACCTCTCCCGGGCATCCGCCAGCTTATGTGCACTCGGCTCCGTCGCCGGATTTTGGCTGCTGGCCTGATCCGGAGTCTCTCGCTCTTGGCAAAGGCAGCGATGGAAAAACTTACCTCTTCTCCGGCAACGCCGGAACGGAAGATGTCGCGGTGATGGACCTAGAGCAGGCGCTTAAAGGCGTTCCGGTCGTTGAGGTTGCGCCGCGGATTCCCGTCCAGTCCGGCCCCTTCGGCATCGCGGCGAGCCCGAATGGAAAGTTGATCGCGGTCACCTCGCGTGAGAGCGGCAGGGAGGATTTCGAAGGCAACACAATCTCCATTATCGACGTGGACCTGGCCCGAGAGGGCAAGCCGGGCGCGGAAGCTGCCCGGGTGCAAGTCGGCACCGACGACCCGAAAGGGCAGGGGCGGCCATTCGCGGTGGCCTGGACGCCCGATGGAAAACAGGTCCTGGTGACTAACTTTCGGACCAATAATGTGTCCATCGTCGACGTCGATCTTGCCCTGGCGAAGAAACCCGGTGCGGAAGTTGCGCGGATTGCGCTCACCCGCGCCGACAAGGAGCCGGCCCGGCCCAAGGGTATAGGCATCACCGCGGATGGCCATTACGCAATCGTTGCTGGCGGTAACAATACCATCAAGGCTTCCGCCACCAACCTCACCGGCTCGGTCTTCATCATCGATCTACAAAAGAAGACCGTTGTTGCCAACGTGTCGAACGTCGGGATCGATCCTTACGGCGTGGCTATCCTCGAAAATGCGAACAGCATCAAATGAGACGCCAGACCGAGCGAGGCGTCTCGGTCGATCGCATTGGCTACTTATCCAAGCAGGATCTCGGCACGCTGCGCCAAGGCCCGCAAATAAATCCGCAGCACAGGGAGGAATCGTATGAAGCGACTTTTGTTGGCGAGTTGCGCGGTGGGCGTGATGCTTGCTGCGCCGGTTTACGCTTTCGACGGCTGGCATCAGGAAAGCGCGACGACGGTCGCGAGCAAAAACGCCGGCTATGACTACATCAGCTTCGATGCGGCGAGCAATCGTCTGTTCCTCGGTCACCGTGGCGAAGGCCTGCAGGTCTTCGACGTTGCCGGCAAGAAGATCGTCAAGGTCATCGACGGCACACCCGCGCACAGTTCCAACGGCGGGTTGCTGTTGCCGGAATTCGATCTCGGCATCTCCAATAACGAAGACGGCACAATCACGCCGTTCAAGCTGTCGACGCTGGAGGCAAAGGAAGCAATCAAGCTCGCGGAAGGCATCGACACCAGCCATTACGACCCGGCAACCAAGCGCATCGTCGTCAACACCTCGGCGGGCAAAGATGGGACGGATCTGTTGGTGCTCGAGGTACCTTCACTCAAACAGGTCGGCAGCATCAAGGTCGGCACGCAAAAGGCGGAACATGCGGAAGGCGACGGCAAGGGCAATTTCTATCTGGCCTCGCGCGATCCGGCGAAGCTCTACCGGATCGACACCAAGGACATGAAGGTGACGGCGGAGTGGGCCACGCCCGGATGCGATCAGACCAACAGCCTGGCGCTCGACAAGGCCAACAATCGCATTATCCTCGGCTGCCGCGGCAGCGACAAGGTGAAGCCGTCGCTGACGGTGGTGAATGCCGAGACCGGCGCGGTGGTTTACACCGCCGAGATGGGCGCGAACAACGACGGCGTGATCTTCGATCCGGCGACCAAGCGCATCTTTGCGGCTAATGGCAATAGCGCCCTGATCAACGTCTTCGAGCAGGTCGACGCCGATCATTACAAGCCGCTCGAAGCCTTGAACACGCGCATCAATGCCAAGGTTTTGGCGTATGACGCCAAGAACCAGAAGCTATTCTCCATGGCGTCGGAAGAAAGCCTCGACCAGCAGACCAAGAAGAAGACGATCTTCCCGAATACCTTCACCGTCTTCAGCTACGTGAAGAACTGATCTGAGGGATTTGACTTAAATATCTGCCGGCGCGGTGCGCCGGCAGATTGCGTTTAGACGTCCAGCAGTTCCTCGTTCGCGAACTCCGCCTTTTCCTGGATGAAAGCGAAGCGGGACTCTGCCTTGGTGCCCATCAATCGCTCCACCGAGTCGGCGGTGTCCTCGCGGTCCTCGGCGAGCAGCATGACGCGCAGCAACGTGCGCTTGCGCCGGTCCATGGTGGTTTCCTTGAGCTGCGCCGCCATCATCTCACCCAGGCCTTTGAAACGGCCGATATCGACCTTGGCGTTGGCGTGGAATTCCTTTTTCAGCAGTTCGTCCTTGTGCTTGTCGTCGCGGGCATAGACCGTCTTCGCGCCATGCGTGAGCCGGTATAGCGGCGGCACCGCGAGATAAAGGTGGCCGTTGTCGATCAGCTTCGGCATTTCCCGGTAGAAAAATGTAATCAGCAACGATGCAATGT
>JAXDOS010000265.1:0-14904 GCA_034668785.1 Alphaproteobacteria bacterium | reverse complement strand
GCTTGGCCTGAGCCACAACTTAGAGCAACCGCCCGTCACGCACGCCACTCTCTCTTCGGTTGAACCGTCAGCGCACTGTTCGTTCTCTGCAACCTTTATCTACAGTGGCAAAAATACGACAGCTTCTGACCCGTTATTGATTTCAAACTGAAATCCCGCCGAACAGCTTGACCGCAAACACCTTCTGGTCAAAGTAAGTTAGTCGACACAAAAATGAATCGGCCCGTGTCGAGCCGTGGGGGTGGGACGTCATTGAGCGCAATCACCATACTCCGTTAGCCGAGCGGCCACGGATAATGGCCCGGTTTTTATCGGGCAGCTTGCGAAGAGCGGCTGCGGCCTGCGCGCTTTCTTGTTTCGCGCTGCTAACGTTCGGAGCCGCGCCGGCTGCCTGGGCGCAGGAAGCCGACCTGTCGTTGAACAAGTCGGCTCCAGCAAGCGCCGCGGCGGACACGGACATCGTCTATACCCTGACCGGCCAAAATTTGGGCCCGGACGCGGCAGACGTAGCCACGGTGACAGATCCGCTGCCCTCGGGACTAACCTTTGTAAGCGTGTCGTCTCCCGCCGGCTGGCTTTGCTCGACGCCGGCGGTAGGAGCCACAGGGACGGTGGCCTGCACGGACGGATCGCCATTCGCACCGGGCGACACCGCGGTTTTTACGCTCGTGGTGCATATACCTCCCGCTACGGCGCCGGGCACGGTTTTTACCAATATTGCAACCATTTCGAGTAATACATTCGACCCCAACTCAGAGAATGATAGCGGGATCGCGGGTACAACCGTTACCGGCACCACCAACTCGGCCGATCTTTCCATAAGCAAGTCCGCGCCAGCCATCGCCGCACCGGACGCAAACATCACCTATACGCTCACAGTCGCCAACTCGGGTCCGAATACCGCCGTTGCGGTGCAGGTAAACGATACCCTACCCGGGGACCTGACATTCGTGAGCATGTCGACGCCTGCAGGCTGGAGTTGCTCCAACCCAGGCGTCGGTAACGGCGGAACGGTGACCTGCTCGATCGGAAGTTTTCCCTCCGGCGGTCAAGCCACGATCACCTTGGTTGGGCACGTGCCCTCTAGCGCACCCGACGGCATGGATTATCACAACACGGCCAGGATATTCGCCAGCGAAACCCCCGATCCAAATCCGGAGAACAACGACGCAGTTGCCGACACGACGGTGATCGCCGGTCCCGACCTAACAATCACTAAGACCCACACAGGCAACGCGCAGCAGGGGCAGACCGGGTTCCAATACACCATCACTGTGAGCAACATCGGCAATAGCGCGAGCTCAGGCACGGTATCGGTGAGCGACACGCTTCCTCCCGGCCTCACTGCGACCGCCGCTGCCGGGTCCGGCTGGAATTGCTCGGTTGGAGCGACCTCGACCTGCACACGCTCGGATGCGCTCCCTGCCGGCTCTTCCTATCCCACCATTACACTGACCGTGAACGTCGCCCCCGACGCCAGCCCGACGGTGACTAATACAGCCACGGTGAACGGCGGCGGAGACACCAACGATACCAACAACAGCGCCTCGGATTCGACAACGGTCGCCCAGTTGCCGGACTTAACAATCACCAAGACACACTCCGGCAATGCGCAACAGGGGCAGACCGGCTTCACCTACACCATCACCGTGAGCAACGTTGGCTTTGGGCCAAGCTCCGGTACGGTAACGGTGAGCGATACGGTTCCCACGGGCCTGACCGCGACTGCCGTAAACGGGTCGGGATGGAGTTGCTCAGCCGGAGCCACTTCCACCTGCACCCGTTCGGATGCGTTGGCGGCGGGGACATCTTATCCGCCGATTACGCTGACGGTGAATGTCGCCTCGAATGCGCCTGCGTCCGTCACCAACACGGCAACGGTGTCCGGCGGCGGAGATTCCAACAACGCCAACAACAGCGCCTCGGATCCGACTACGGTCACCCAGTTGCCGGACCTGACCATCACCAAGACACACTCCGGCACTGCGCAGCAGGGGCAGACCGGCTTCACCTATACCATTACCGTAAGCAACGTTGGCGCTGGACCCAGTTCCGGTACGGTAACGGTGAACGACACGGTGCCCACCGGGCTCACCGCGACCGCGGTCAGCGGCTCCGGCTGGAGCTGCTCGGCAGGTGCCACGTCAACCTGCACCCGTTCGGACGCGTTGGCTTCCGGGGCTTCCTATCCCGCGATCACGTTGACCGTGAACGTCGCCTCCAATGCGCCCGCATCCGTAACCAACACAGCGACCGTGTCGGGCGGCGGCGACCCCAACAATGCCAACAACACCGCCACCGATCAAACGGCAGTTACGCAGTTGCCTGATCTGACCATCACCAAGACACATACGGGGAGTGCGCAACAGGGGCAGACCGGCTTCACCTATACGATTACCGTCAGCAACGTTGGTTCTGCGCCAAGCTCGGGAACAGTGACGGTGAGTGACACCGTTCCGGCCGGTCTGACGGCGACAGCCATCAGCGGGTCCGGCTGGAGTTGCTCGGTTGGCGCCACGTCCACCTGTACCCGCTCGGATGCGGTTGCGGCCGGCGCTTCCTATCCTGCGATCACGCTGACGGTGAACGTCGCCTCGAACGCACCGACGTCAGTGACCAACACAGCGACGGTGTCGGGGGGCGGAGACTCCAATAACGCCAACAACACCGCCAATGACCAGACGACAATAACCGCAGGCCCGGTGCCGGATCTTACGATCACCAAGACCCACACCGGCAACGCTCAGCAGGGACAGACCGGATTCACCTACACCATTACGGTGAGCAACGTTGGCAATGGAGCCAGTGCCGGCGCGGTGACAGTGAGTGACACAGTTCCTACCGGCCTAACGGCGACCGCCATCAGCGGCACCGGCTGGACCTGCTCGGTTGGAGCCACTTCGACCTGCACCCGCTCGGATGCGCTCGCTATCGGAGCATCCTATCCGGCGATCACGCTAACGGTGAACGTCGCATCGAACGCCCCCGCGTCCGTCACCAACACAGCGACAGTATCGGGTGGCGGAGATACGAACGCGTCCAACAATACCGCCAACGATGCTACGACAGTCGCGGGTGCCCTGCCGGATCTCGCTGTCACCAAGACACACACTGGAAGCGCGCAGCAGGGGCAAACCGGTTTCACCTATACCATCACGGTCAACAACGTAGGCCTTGGGCCTACCAACGGCACAGTCACGGTGAGCGACGCCCTTCCCACCGGTCTCACCGCCACTGCCGCGAGTGGCACCGGTTGGACCTGTTCGGTCGGCACCACTTCCACCTGCACGCGCTCCGATGTGCTGGCGTCCGGTGCGTCTTATCCGGCGATTACGCTGACGGTGAACGTCGCCTCGAATGCGCCGGCGTCGGTCACCAATACAGCGACCGTATCGGGCGGCGGCGACACGAATGCTGCCAACAATACCGCTACCGACGCCACCACCGTGATCCAGCTGCCGGATCTCACCATCACCAAGACACACACCGGCAATGCACAGCAGGGGCAGGTCGGCTTCACCTACACCATCACCGTCAACAATATAGGACCTGGGCCAACGAGCAGCGCGGTAACCGTCAGCGATACGTTGCCCACCGGCATGACAGCGACGGCCATCAGCGGCACCGGCTGGAGCTGCTCGACCGGCGCTACTTCCACCTGCACGCGCTCGGACGCGCTTAGCCCGGGGGCATCTTATCCCGCGATCACGCTGACGGTGAACGTGGCTTTGACGGCGCCCGCATCCGTCACCAATACAGCGACCGTGTCGGGAGGCGGCGATCCGAACAGCGCTAACAATACGGCTAACGATCCGACGACGGTGACGCCGGCTCCCGCGGCTGATTTCACCATCACCAAAACGCACACCGGCAATCCGCGGCAGGGGCAGATCGGGTTCACCTATACTTTAACGGTGAGCAACGTCGGTCTTGCTGCAAGTGCCGGCGTCGTGACGGTAACCGACGTTCTACCCTCAGCTCTGACCGCGACGGCGGCCGCCGGCGGCGGCTGGGCTTGCAGCGTCGGCCCAACATCGACCTGCACGCGCTCGGACGCGCTGGCCGTTGGCGCCGCCTATCCCCCCATCACACTTTCGGTGAATGTCGCGCCCGATGCCGTGGGCACCATCACCAACACCGCCACGGTTACAGGCGCTGGAGATATCAACGCGGCGAATAACACCGCCAGCGATCAAGCCACAGTGCGCCCGCGGCCCGATCCGACAAAGGACCCTGACGTCGTCGGGCTCATCAACGCGCAGATAGCCGAGGCGCAGCGCTTCGCCAACGCGCAACTGACGAACTTCAACGAGCGCATGGAGCACCTGCACGACGAATCCACCAACGGCGACCAGCAGAGCATCCATGTCGGCCTGCCCTACAGCGATCCATGTGGGGGGCGGGTGTGTTGCCCGCCCGCCTGCATACCCGGCATCAATCAATCCGGCCAGCCGTCCGATGCGTTCGCTTATGCCCCGAGTAAGCGCGGCGCGACGGCTTCCAAAGCACCAAAACAGACCGGACCACGGGCCGACTTCGCATTCTGGAGCGCCGGATATGTGAGCTTCGGCAATACAGATGCCACCACTCAGCGCTCCGAGATCGGCTTCAACACTTCCGGCGTCAGCGCCGGTCTGGATTACCGCTTTGCGCCCCACGCTTTCGCCGGCATCGGCGTCGGCTATGGCTATGATACCACCAAGATCGGCACCAACGGCACGCGCAGCAGAGCCCAGGCCTATAACGTCGCCGCTTATGGCACCATCAAGCCGTTCAGCAGCGCTTTCTTTATCGACGGCGTCGCCGGCTACGGCGCGCTGAAATTCGACTCGCAACGATTTGTCGTCGATGACGCCGCCTTTGTGTTCGGCAACCGCACCGGAAGTCAGGTCTTTACCTCCCTCACCGCCGGTTACGAATTCCGTCAAGGCAAGCTGATGCTGGCGCCCTACGCGCGCATGAACGCCACCTGGCTGACGCTAGGCTCCTTCACCGAGACCGGTGGTTTCGGCGGTGCGTTGAACTACTCCTCGCAATCCGCGAACTTTCTCACCTCCGTAGTCGGGCTTCGCGGCAAATATCTATTCCTGACCAGTTGGGGCGCATTCGCGCCGCGTTTCCGCCTTGAGTATAATCATGATTTCCAAGGCAGCAGCGACATAGCCCTGCATTACGCGGACTCGCTGTCGGGACCGACATTCAATCTCACCACCACACCCATGCAACGCGACCATGTCACCGTGGGATTAGGGACCGACTTCATTTTCACCGAGAGGCTCAAGCTCAGCGCCGACTACCAGCGCGACATCGATGCGCTCGGAGCCGGATGGCACCGTTTCAAGCTGAGGCTCGACGGCCGCTACTAATCGGCAGGATATCGCTTATATACGGCGACCTGCACGCGATGGGTTCATAACCATTGCGCTCTAGCGCCTTCATCCATCATCCGCTACATCCTCGCCTCATGCCGCCCATCATCGCTGTCGCCAACCTTTCCAAGATCTACGCGTCCGGCTTCCAAGCTCTGAAAAGAGTCAACCTGGAAATCCGCCGTGGCGAGATTTTTGCCTTGCTTGGCCCGAACGGCGCCGGCAAGACGACGTTGATCGGCGTCATCTGCGGCATCATCAATCCGTCGCAGGGGACGGTGTCAGTGGATGGTCATGACATTATCAAGGATTACCGCGCCGCCCGTTCGATGATCGGTCTGGTGCCGCAGGAACTCACCACCGACGCTTTCGAAACGGTCTGGAACACCGTCTCTTTCAGCCGCGGGCTGTTCGGCAAAGCCCCCAATCCCGCTCACATTACCAAAGTGCTTCAGGAGCTCTCGCTCTGGGACAAGCGCAACAGCAAGATCATGACACTGTCCGGCGGCATGAAGCGCCGGGTGCTGATCGCTAAGGCTCTATCGCACGAACCGCAAGTTCTCTTTCTTGATGAGCCGAGCGCCGGCGTCGATGTCGAGCTGCGCAAGGACATGTGGCAGATGGTGCGCTCGTTGCGCGCTTCCGGCGTGACCATCATCTTGACCACCCACTATATCGAAGAAGCCGAGGATATGGCGGACCGGATCGGCGTGATCAACCA
Organism: Alphaproteobacteria bacterium; assembly: GCA_034668785.1. Lineage (GTDB taxonomy): Bacteria > Pseudomonadota > Alphaproteobacteria > Rhizobiales > Xanthobacteraceae > CANKHA01. Next base: position 8,814 of record JAXDOS010000265.1, on the reverse strand, counting down.
CGGCGAAATCATCCTGGTCGAGGACAAAGCTGAGCTCATGCACAAGCTCGGCAAGAAGCAGTTGAAGCTCCAGCTGCACAAAAAGCTCGATGCCATCCCCTCCGGCCTCGCCACGCGCAACTTGACGCTCGCCGCCGACGGCAGCGAACTGATCTACACATACGACACGCAGGGAGAGCGCACCGGCATCACCACCTTGCTGAAAGAACTCAGCGACGCAGGGATCGCCTTTAAGGACCTCAACACGACGCAAAGTTCGTTGGAGGACATTTTTGTCGATCTGGTGAGGCAAAAAACATGAACCTTCACGCCGTACGCGCGATTTACCTGTTTGAGATGGCACGCGCATGGCGCACGCTGTTTCAAAGCATCGTCTCTCCGGTGATTTCAACATCTTTGTATTTTGTGGTCTTCGGCGCGGCTATCGGCTCGCGCATCACCGAGATCGAGGGCGTGAGCTACGGTGCCTTCATCGTGCCGGGCCTGATCATGCTTTCGCTACTCACGCAGAGCATCATGAACGCGGCTTTTGGCATCTATTTTCCGAAGTTCACCGGCACCATCTACGAACTCTTGTCGGCGCCGGTTTCGTATTTAGAGATTGCGCTTGGCTACGTGGGCGCGGCCGCGTCGAAGTCGATTATCCTCGGCCTGATCATCCTGGCCACTGCCGGGCTTTTCGTTCCATTGCGGATCGCGCATCCGTTCTGGATGCTAGGCTTCCTCGTCGCCACCGCGGTTACCTTCAGCCTCTTTGGTTTCATTATCGGCATCTGGGCTGACGGATTTGAAAAGCTGCAGATCGTGCCATTGCTGATCGTCACGCCGTTGACGTTCCTGGGCGGCAGTTTTTATTCCATCAGCGTGTTGCCTCCGATCTGGCAGACGATAACGCTGTTCAATCCAGTGGTTTATCTGGTCAGCGGCTTCCGCTGGAGCTTCTACGACATCGCCGACGTGAGCTTGGGTGTCAGTGTAGCCATGACCGCCGTGTTCCTGACGCTGTGCATGGTGACGGTATGGTGGATCTTCAAAACCGGATACCGGCTGAAGAGCTAGTCCGGAGCGATGACTTAGGCGGCCGCTAACCTTGGACTGGCCAGGAAGTCGTAATCTTCATCGGCCACCAATTCGCCGCAGAACGCCCTCGCCTCTTCTCGCGCAGCCTCGGTGGCAAAGCGCCGCAGCAATGTCAGCAGCGGTTCGATGTCTTCCACTGAGGTCTCTTCGCAGCGGGTGAGCACGCGTTCGATCATGCGGCGCTGCAGCCGGGTCGCGCCGCGGGCGTCCCCAACAAAGCCGTCCTCGCGCATCGTCTCGATGGCTTCGCGGAAAGCGGGAAACGCCGACGCCGGCAAGCCGGCTTTGTCATAAAGGGCGCGAAAACCCGTGCTTCGTTTGTGGTGGACCAGGCCGGCAACACGGTGGATCGGCATTCCCGAAAGTTCAGCCAGCGCTTCTTCGAACAGAATGGCATTGCCGCAGAGCAGCGCGCGCAGCACCAGGCCGGCGGTAAGCTGACCGGTTTCGCGCAAATGGCGGACCAACGGTCGCACTTCGACGTAAGCGGACTCAGCCGCCAATGTCACTGTCGCTCTTTCGCAGGCTTCCTGCGTGACACGTAAGGCGCGGTCTTTGGCCAACCATGTGCGCGCAGTGACGAAATCCGCCAGCGTCTGCGAGAGCTTGGCCACCAGCGCCTGCCGGGTCGGCGCCGGTAGATCTTTGCACGCCAGCAGAGCTTCGCGGATTGCAGCCAGATGGCCATGCCGGTGAACGATGCGGTCGAGCGAAAAGGACGCCACATCGGCCTCGGTATTTTCGATGAGCACGAGGCAGGCCTCGGCTGAGGCGACCTCGGCGATTGCCGCCGCCACGGCGCGGGGCAGCATCGGCCGCCGCGCGATGGCCGTCTGGATCTGCGAGGAGCCGGTGGCGGCAAAGTCGACCAAATCGGTATCGATAAACAGGGGCGAACGCCCCAGCACAATCATAGCCACTTCGGCTTGGTCAGTAGCAAGCGCGTGGACAACGGCAGCGGGCGCCATTTGGCTGGACGCAAAGGCCTCCGCCAAGGCGCGACGCACCAGCGGCGAAGGATCATCGAGGAGCAGGAGCATGGCGCCTTCAGCGGCGGCGCGGTCATCGAGGGAGAGAGGGGAAAACAAATAGGCCCGCGCCAGCGCCGTGGCGCCATCGGCACGCTCGCCCGCGGATGCGGTCCGCAGCCACTGCAGAAACTCGCGGACAATCATGGTGTCACAGACGCTTAAAACGACCGCGGAGCGCGGCAGAGATCACTCTGGACTGCGCCGCTTAACAAAGCGTTCACCATAAGCCTTTACGAATATTGATGATTTGTTAACGGCCAAAAAACACGTCAACAATAAGCTGCTTAGGTGCCGAACAGGCTGCGCATGTTGGCCGGCATATCCTGAAACAGATCGAATGTACCGCCACCGCTTGGGCGTGGAGTAACGGTGTCCGGCGAGCCGGTGGGAGGCGCTGCGGCCGAGCCGGGAGCGCTCCACAACTGGCTGACCTTGGGAGCCACGGCCTGGCGCCGCTCGCTCGTGTGAAATAACGCCTGGAATATCGGCTCGGCATTTGCAGCCCGCGCCGGAAGCGGTTGGCTGGCCGCAAATGCATTGGCAATCCCGGCGGTATCCGGAACGGCGGCGGCGACTTTCCGCGCGCCGGGCGAAGCCGCGGCAACATCGATCGGGGCGACTGACCGGGCGCGCGCAACATCGTAACGGCCGGTCAATGTCGCATAAACCTCCGAGGCGGTGCGGGCATTCCCCTGCTTGTCATAGAAGATCGAGCGATTGGCATTGGCCGCGGCAGGAAACATGTCGGCGGCGCTCGTCTGCGATTTGGCCGCGCCCGCGATCAGCTTCGCCGCGCCGGAAGCACCGAGAAAGTGCGCGATATACAATTCGCCCTCACTCGGCTGCCGGTTGAGCCGGCTGGCGAGTAGCGCTGCGTTGCTTCGGGTAAATGCCCCAGCCATGGCCGCATTTGCCGCAGGGTCATGGCGCAAATTTAAAATCTCTTTGCGCAGAGCGGGATCTGACACTTCCAACCGGCCGGAAGGCGTCTTAGTGATGGCGTTGGCATATTGCCCATAGCCGAGCTTGGGGCCCGCCTCTTTCATCGTCGACAGCCAAGTCTGTTCGATGAATTGAAACAATCCCCGCGCCGAAGATGTCGAAGCCTTGGCGCCCGGATTGAAATTGGACTCCACCTTGGCTGTCGCCAAAAGGTAGTTGAAATTCGCTCCCGTGGCCTGCGCGGCCTGCTGGATGGCGCCGGTAATTTTCGACGCGGCTGGATTGATATTGGTGGTCGGACTAACCGACATGGGTAAGCGCCGCGGAGGCGTGAGCCACGCGGTGCGTGGCTGTCTCGCCCTCGCTCCCATCTGCCATTACTATGGTAAATGAGGCGTTAATACAGGCTGAGGCGCAAACCGCCGCCTGTCTCCAGGAGATATTCCATGGCGAGCGATACCGCCGTTCGGCACAAGCGCGGTGGCCTCTACTTCGAGGACTTTGTCATCGGCGAGCTGTTCGAGCACCGGCTTACCCGCACGGTGACGCAGATGGACAACATGCTGTTCTCCAACATGACGCTTAACCCGCAGCCGCTGCACATCGACCGGCATTTCTGCGAAACCGAAACCGAATGGGGCCAGCCTTTGATGAACTCGCTGTTCACGCTTGGCTTGATGATCGGCATCTCCGTGAACGACCTTACCGTCGGCACCACCATTGCCAATCTCGGCATGACCGAGGTGAAGTTTCCCAACCCGCTGTTCGAAGGCGACACCGTGCATTGCACGACGGAGATTTTGGGCAAACGCGAATCGAAATCACGGCCTGATGCCGGCATCGTCGAATTGCATCACCGCGCGTTTAAGCAGGACGGCACGCTGGTTGCCGAGTGCCGCCGTCAGGCCTTCATGCGGATGCGGGCGAAGTAATCCTCATTGGTCATGGCCGGGCTCGTCCCGGCCATCCACGTCTTGCTTCAAATGAAAAAAAGTCGTGGATGCCCGGAACAAGTCCGGGCATGACGATTAAATCGATTTTGCCCGTCCATGGCGACAACGAGAATGTCACTTCTCGCCATACACCTTCTCCGGATCGAACGCCTTTTCCGCATCACGGAATTCGAGCGTCACCGCCCCACCCTTGCCGACCGGCACGGCGCGATAGAAGCATGAGCGCCGCCCGGTGTGACAGGCGCCCGGCCCCTCCTGCTCGACCTTGATCCATATCGCGTCCTGATCGCAATCGACGCGTAGCTCGAGCACGCGCTGCACATGCCCGGAGCTTTCGCCTTTGCGCCACAGCGCTTTGCGCGAACGGCTGAAGTACCAAGCATCGCCGCTGTCGAGGGTTTTCTGCAAAGCCTCGACATTCATGTAAGCGACCATCAGCACGTCGCCCGAACGTGCATCGGTGGCGACACAGGTGATCAGCCCGCCGGCGTCGAACTTTGGCGCAAAAGCCACGCCCTCTTCGATCTCGTCGGCCGAGCCGCGTGCGGAAAATGGAATGGTTTTATCGGACACTGCTTGCCCCATCGTCATTGCCGGGCTTGACCCGGCAATCCATCGCTACTGTTTGAATTCAGACGCCGGATGGATGCGCGGGTCAAGCCCGCGCATGACGAGCAAAATTATCGCGCCGGCCCGCGCACCATGGTGATGAAACGCACCTGCTGTTCGGCGCTCTCGCGGAACGAGCCGGTGAATTGCGTCGTCAGCGTCGACGCACCCGGCTTCGCTACGCCGCGCACGGACATGCACATGTGCTCGGCCTCGATCATCACCGCGACGCCGCGGGGCTTCAGGATTTCGTCGATCGCGGTCGCGATCTGCGAGGTCATATGCTCCTGGGTCTGCAAGCGCCGCGCGTAGACCTCGACCAGGCGGGCGAGTTTCGACAGCCCCACGACCCGGTCGACCGGCATATAAGCCACATGCGCCTTGCCGAAGAACGGCATCATGTGATGCTCGCAATGCGAATTGAAGGAGATGTCGCGGATCAGCACGAAGTCGTCGTATTTGAAGATCTCGCCAAAGGTCCGGTCGAGCACTTCCACCGGACACTCGCGGTAGCCGCCGTAAATCTCCTCGAAGGAATTGATGACCCGCTTCGGCGTTTCGACCAAGCCCTCGCGCGCCGGATCGTCACCGGCAAAAGCGATCAGCGTGCGCACGGCCGCTTCCGCCTCTTCGCGGGAGGGGCGCGGCTCCACCGGCTGCGGTGCGGCGCGGACGTGGTCGGAGAGGGTCTCGCTTGCGGGCGAATTCTTCGGCCAAGGCTTAATAACAGCGTCCATAACGGTCCTCTCCGTCCGGCAGCGCGCGGCCTGGATCGGGCCACAGACGCCGCATTCCTTAGAACATGGCTCTCATGCCATGCGGCCGCGCGAAATCCTTATCCTCCCGCCGGGTCGTCCCTATATAGTCCTTTGGGTTCACGAGGCAATCGAGGCAAGGCCGGGCCGCCTAACATGCTGAACGAGGTTTATAACAGCCGCATTTTGGAGCTGGCTGGGAATATCCCCCGGGTGGGGCGGCTTGCGGCTGCGGACGCCTCGGCCACGGCCCATTCCAAGCTCTGCGGCTCGACCGTCACCATCGACCTGACGATGCAGGACGATGTTGTCACCGACTTCGCCCATGAAGTGAAAGCCTGCGCGCTGGGCCAAGCGTCCTCTTCGATTATGGCGCGCAACGTCATCGGCGCCAAGGCTGCCGAACTGCGCGACCTGCGTGAAACGGTACGCCGGATGCTCAAGGAAAACGGCGCGCCGCCTTCCGGCAAATGGGCGGATGTTGCCGTGCTCGAGCCGGTGCGCGATTACAAAGCGCGTCATGCATCTACGTTGTTGACCTTTGACGCGGTGGTTTCGGCGATCGATCAGATCGAGAGCAAGCGGCGCGCCGCAACTGCCGGGTGACTGGTAGGAGCCGCCGCCTGATTATATGATGTCGGCCGCGCGGCTCGCCGCGCTCCACTTACGCGAGAGTTTCCATGCTGAAAACCGAACAGAACGACCGTCTCACTCGTACCGGACCGGACACGCCAGGCGGCCGGTTGTTTCGCAGCTACTGGATACCGGCGCTGCTCGCATCGGAGCTGCCAGAAAACGAATGTCCGCCGGTGCGGGTGAAGCTTCTATCCGAACGGCTCTTGGCGTTTCGCGACACCCAGGGCCGCTACGGCCTCATCGATGAATTCTGCGCCCATCGCGGCGTGTCGCTGTGGTTCGGGCGCAACGAAGAGAACGGCCTGCGCTGTCCCTATCACGGCTGGAAATACGACCACACCGGCCAATGTATCGATGTGCCCTCGGAGCCGGCGGAAAGCGGCTTCTGTCAAAAGATCAAGCTGAAGTCCTATCCGCTGGTGGAGCGCGGCGGCATTCTCTGGACCTATATGGGACCGGCGGAGCGCCAGCCGGCGTTGCCGGCTTGGGAATTCGCCTCGGTTCCGGACAATCAGCGCTATGTCACCAAGCGATTGCAGGAAAGCAATTGGCTGCAATCCTTGGAAGGCGGCATCGATTCCAGCCATACGTCGTGGCTGCACCGCGGCGAACTGGAAGCCGATCCATTGTTCAAAGGTTCGAAGGGTAACGAATATAATCTCGGCGACACCAAGCCGCATTTCGAAGTCGTGGAAAGCCCCGGCGGTCTTTACATCGGCGCACGCCGCAATGCTGAGAACGGCAACTATTATTGGCGTATTACACCGTGGGTGATGCCCTCTTTCACCATGATCCCGCCGCGCGGCGACCATCCAGTGGGCGGACATTTTTGGATTCCAATCGACGACGAGAATTGCTGGGCCTGGAACTTCGACTATCACTCCGTCCGCCCGCTAAAGGACAGCGAGGTGAAGGCAATGCAGGAAGGCTGGGGACGGCACGTCATCTATGAGCCGGGCAGCTGGCGCTCCCATGCCAACAAGGACAACGACTATCTGATCGACCGCGCGGCGCAAAAGGCGGGCATCACCTATAGCGGCGTCGCCGGTTTCGCCATGCAGGATTCCTCGGTGCAGGAAAGCATGGGGCCGATTATCGACCGGTCCAAGGAGAATCTCGTTTCCACCGACAACGGCATCATCATGGCGCGCCATCGGCTGCTACGCGCGATTCAGGCGTTGGAGGAAAAGGGCGTGGCGCCTCCCGGCGTCGACTCCGCCCATCAGCGGGTGCGTTCTGTCGCTATCGTGCTGCCGCCAAACCAGGCATTTAAAGAGGCGGCCAAAGAGGAGCTTTCGGTGCGCCCCGGCAAAGCCCACGCGTCGGTCTAACAAATCGTAAGCTATTGCGCCTGCGCGATGCTGCCGGTGGCGTCGGCTTTCGGACCAAGCAACTCGGCATGAGCGGCGGGCCGGCGCATCAGTTGGTCGCTGCAACTCGCCGCGAATTGCGGAAAGTTCTGCGCCACCCCCGTGTTGCCCATGCGGATCGTGGTCTCGACATTATTGATGTTGGTGGTTGCTATCGTCAGCGAGTGGCTGCCTTCGCTTGCAAGCGAACGGACGAGAGCCGCCGGAACGATGCCGCGCGCGACAGAATCTATTTCCGGACGCTTCGAGCGCGCTTCCGACATGATGATCTCAAGCGGTACTGATCTACGGCCTGTGGATATGGCGACTTGTTTGAGCGGCTCGGGGCCCGGGCGCGCAACGGCGCCGCTCCGTCTCTCCACATAAGTCACGTCGTAGCTGTCGGGCGTGCTGGCGCAAGCAATGATGAGATCAAAGCTTCCAATCTCATCACCTTCCAAGGTCAATGGATGCCGCCTGATGAGCGTTGTGAACCCGGCTTTCTCCGTAGCGCTCCAGCCGCGCTCAGCCGTAGCCGGCACCCGTGAAATCCTTGTTGCCGCCGCGGGCAAGACCGCCGCGGCCTGCGATTCCTGGCTGGGAGCGTCAGCGACCATGTTCAATCCCATGCGGCGAAGCTCTTTATCCGAGAGCCTGCGCATCGGTTCCCACGGCGGTATGCGCAGCGCCGTTTCCAGCAACTCGATGGAGCCGCCCATCTCGACGGTGTATTGCGCCAACTGGCCGATGTCGCGCTGGACGATTGCCAAATCCTCGGCGCTGTAGCTCGCCGCTGCGGCATCCTCGCGGCGATCGCCCAACCAAATCTCATGGACAAGCACGCGGGCTTCCGGCGGTACGACGCGCTGCGTGCCTGCGAGCAAAAGGAAGGCACACATAGACTCGCAGTCGGCGCGCGGGGAAAGCTTGGCGCGCTCGTCATCGGAGCCGGCCGTAGCAAGCGCGACGGTGTCGCCGACGGTCGTCGCCATTCCAAGGCGGCGAATAGACCGGCCCAGGGCTAGCGCACCGAGTACCGAACCGCCGCTGGAATTAAAGGCAATGGTCCCGCCTTGAATCGGATGCTTGCGGACGAAGGCTTCGAAATCGCTGGATGATTCGCGCGTGACGGAACCAACGGCGGAAACCCAGGTGCGGCAGTGGTCGCCGCATGTGCTGAGAGGTCCCTCTTGATGCAATTCAAATCGCATCGGCATCATCCGAGCGTCGAGCGCCGCTGCGGACGAAGTCTGGACTGAGGCGGCCATGGCGCAGAAAGCAAACGCCATACCGCCAAAGAGGCGTGGCACCATCTTTCCCCCTGTCACAGCGCCCGCGTGAGGTTATCCTCACATCGTATAAAAGCGCCGCAACGTATTACCCCCGACTCACTTTTAGTCACGCTCGAGATTCGGGTCTACTTTAAAAGAGGCTATGCTCCCTTACGGCTGTTGAGTGT
>JAXDOS010000264.1:0-6049 GCA_034668785.1 Alphaproteobacteria bacterium | reverse complement strand
CTTGAGTCCAACATTGTGATGATGGGGATGGGCGAACCTCTGTACAATTTCGAAGCGGTGCGCGACGCGCTGCTGGTCGCGGCCGACGGAGACGGAATCGGCATCTCCAAGCGCCGGATCACGCTGTCCACCTCAGGGGTGGTGCCGAATATCGCGCGCGCGGGCGCCGAGATCGGCGTCATGCTGGCGATATCGTTGCATGCGGTGCGCGACGAATTGCGTAACGAGCTGGTGCCGCTCAACCGCAAATATCCGATCAAGCAATTGCTCGACGCCTGCCGCGCCTATCCCGGCGCTTCGAACGCGCGGCGCATTACCTTCGAATATGTCATGCTCAAGGGCGTCAACGATTCCATCGAGGATGCCAAGGCGTTGGTGCGGCTGCTCAAGGGCATTCCGGCGAAGATAAATCTCATTCCCTTCAATCCCTGGCCGGGCACCAAATACGAATGCTCCGACTGGGAGCAGATCGAGAAATTCTCGGAAGTGGTCTTCAACGCCGGCTACGCTTCGCCGGTGCGCACGCCGCGCGGGCGCGACATCCTCGCGGCCTGCGGCCAGCTCAAGAGTGCGACCGAGAAACTCTCTGCCCGTGAACGCTTGGCATTGCGCGCCATGGCGATGACGGATTAAGCGCTAAAGTCGGCTTCCGCCACTCTCAGCAGAATGATACGTTCATTCCACGCCGTCTCCGCGGAAGGTTGCGCAACGTGGCTGAGCTTTTGATCCTCGAAAATTTCCTGACGCCGGAAGACTGCCGCGATCTCATCCGATGCTATGAAGAAAATCGTCCGAGCTTACGCCAAGACACTTCCGACTATTGGAAGAATCGCGTGCTTTATTTCGGCGGCATTTCGGAACAGCATCGGAGCACGAAATTCCGCATCCGCGAACTTGTCTATCAACAAATGGAATTGCTGATTAAGCATTTCGGCTATCCAGATCCGATTTATCCCGAAACCGTCAATCTCGTGAGCTGGCCGCCCAATCTCGAAATGGTTCCTCACGTCGATCAGGATGACGGTTTTGAACAACGGCTGTTCGCGGTCGTCGGCTATCTCAATGATGATTATGAGGGCGGCGAAATTTACTTCCCGGAGATCGATGAAAGTATCAAGCCAAAGGCGGGAATGCTGGTGGCTTTCAGCTGCGGACCGAGACACCGCCACGGCGTCAAGGCCACGCGCGGAAATCGATTGCGCTATACGTTTCCGACTTGGTTTTCGGAACGGAAGGAAGTCGTAGACCGGGCGCTTGTTGACTACAGGTGAAGTGCTGCGCGTGGTGGAGATCACGCAATAATAGCGCGATCCCTCACTACAAGGCCGCTCACCCCTCAGGGCGGCGGCGGATAAAAGTACATGGCGCTGCTCGGCCGCATTGTTGTTATCTTCTTCGCCTTCTTACTAGCTGCTGTCGCAGCTTCAGTTGTGTTTACACTCTCTATCTTTGTTACGATGTGAACTCAGGCTCGTCGTGGTCGAGCCTTTCAATGGCGATCGCGGCATTTTTCCAAACTGGAGGCAGCGTGTTTGTTCTGCTGGCGATTTTTGCTTTCTTGCCGAGCATGACCGTGGCAGCCATTGCTGAAATCTACCGGATTCGCTCAGTTCTCTTTTACATTCTCTCGGCCGGGATGGTGGCGATTTTCTCTACGGCCGGCTTCGGGTTTGTCCTCTCTCTGCTGATGTTTCAGCCCAAAGTCGGGCCCCGGATCGGCGCTTTCTCGGTCAACTGGACACTTGTCATATCAGGCATGGTAGCGGGTTTGGTTTATTGGGCGGTAGCGGGACGCCAAGCCGGCGCGTGGCGACAAGGCCGGATATAACGCATGGCACTTCTTGGCCGCATCTTCGTGATCTTCTTCGCCTTCATGGTCGCGAGCTTGGCCACAGGCATTGCGATCGCTATCGCTTTGCTCGGCCCGGAATGGCCGGCCCTGCACGGCGATCCAGCGGCGCGTGGCGGCTTTTGGGTTCTGGCGATGTTCGGATCGAGCTTGACCGGAGCAACCGGCATCTTGCCGCTGTTCCTGGTCATTGTCCTCGCCGAAAGCCTCAACCTGCGCTCGCTTCTATTCTATGTCGTGGCCGGAATTATCATCATGCTCCTGGGTTATTACGGCACCGGGTTTGGCGTGGAAGAATCGATTGATCAGGCCGGCCCATTTTCCCGCGAAACCGAGCTGGCAGCCGCGGTGGGCGCGGTTTTCGGTTTCGTCTATTGGGCTATCGCGGGGCGCAAGGCCGGCGCGTGGCGCCGCGCGACCGTGCCGCCGCCACATTCATCTAGCTAGGTGAACGGCCCGCTGTTCCCGCACTTCCCAACCATGTCGTCCTCCGCTAGACCCGCCCGATGAATCGCAACGGACTTTTGGTCGCGCTCGGCGTGGCGGCGGCGGTCGGACTGATATTCGGGTTTTTCCCCGATCTCGATCTGCGGATTTCGCGGCCGTTTTACGAAAATATCGATGCCGCCAATAATGCCTTCGCGCTGCGCATTCATCCGGCGTTGATGGCACTGCGCGAGGCCGGCATGTGGGTGGTGGCGGCGGTGGTGGCGCCAGCCATCTTCGCGCTCGTGCTCAAGCTTATCCTGCCGCGGCGGCGGCTGCTTATTTCCGCCCGCGCAATCGTCTTCCTGACCACGACCCTGATGCTGGCGCCGGGTCTTGTCGCCAATATCGTGCTCAAGGATCACTGGGGACGCTCGCGCCCAATCGATGTCACGCCGCTCGGCGGCACCGAACGCTTTGTTGCCTGGTGGGATCCGCGCGGCGAGTGCCCGACGAATTGTTCCTTCGTCTCCGGCGATGTCTCAGCGGCGTTCTGGACGCTCGCACCGGCCGCCTTGGCGCCTCCGGCATGGCGGCCGCTGGCTTATGCCGGCGCACTCCTCTTCGGCACCGGGATGGCATTCCTGAGAATGGCGGCAGGGGGGCATTTTTTCAGCGACGTAGTATTCTCCGGGGTGTTTACGTTCCTCATCATCTGGCTGGTGCATGGGCTGATCTACCGCTGGCGGGCGACACAGCTTGCGGACGAGGCAATCGAGCGAGGGATCGAGCGCGTCGCCGCGGCGGGCCAGCGCAAGGCCACAGCCGCCAGGGCGAGGCTGGCCGGGTTTCTTCACCGCCACATGGGGCGGCGTTCGCCTCGCGGAAGCTAGCTTGCACGGTAGACCAGTCCGCCTATAGTCCCGCCACTTTGGGGATTTTTCCACCTAACGAGCATTCCGATGGCTAAGGGCGACGCGCATATCAGCGGCGTGAAAAAGGTGGTGCTTGCCTATTCGGGCGGGCTCGACACCTCGATCATCCTCAAATGGCTGCAGACCACCTATGGCTGCGAGGTCGTCACCTTCACCGCCGATCTCGGCCAGGGCGAGGAGCTTGAGCCAGCGCGGAAGAAGGCGCTGCTGCTGGGCATCAAGCCGGAAAACATTTTCATCGAAGACCTGCGCGAGGAATTCGTCCGCGACTACGTGTTTCCGATGTTCCGGGCCAACGCACTTTACGAGGGGCAGTATTTGCTCGGCACCTCCATTGCGCGGCCGCTGATCGCCAAGAAGCAGATCGAGATCGCGGAAAAAGTCGGCGCCGATGCCGTGGCGCATGGCGCCACCGGCAAGGGCAACGACCAAGTGCGCTTCGAGCTGGCCTATTACGCGCTCAAGCCCGACGTGAAGGTGATCGCGCCGTGGCGGGAGTGGGATATGCGCTCGCGCGAGCAGCTCATCGCCTTCGCCGAGCAACATCAGATACCGATCGCCAAGGATAAGCGCGGCGAAGCGCCGTTTTCCGTCGATGCGAACTTGCTGCACGCGTCGTCGGAAGGGAAAGTTCTGGAAGATCCCGCGCAGGAAGTGCCGGATTACGTCTATTCACGCACCGTCGATCCGGAAAAAGCGCCGGACAAGCCGACTTACATCACGGTCGATTTCGAGAAGGGCGATGCGGTGGCCATCGACGGCAAGAAGCTCACTCCCGCGGCGCTGCTGACCAAGCTCAACGCGCTCGGCCGCGCCAACGGCATCGGCCGGCTCGATCTCGTCGAGAACCGTTTCGTCGGCATGAAGTCGCGCGGCATGTATGAGACGCCGGGCGGCACCATTTTGCTCACAGCCCATCGCGGCATAGAGTCGATCACCCTCGATCGCGGCGCGGCGCATCTCAAGGACGAGCTGATGCCGAAATACGCCGAGCTGATCTACAACGGCTTCTGGTTCGCGCCGGAACGCGAGATGCTGCAAGCGGCAATCGACAAGAGCCAGGAATTTGTCACCGGTCGCGTCAAGCTGAAGCTCTACAAGGGCAACGCCATCGTGGTCGGGCGTGAGAGTAAATACTCGCTCTACGATCATGACCTCGTCACCTTCGAGGAGGGCGCGGTGGCCTATGACCACCGCGACGCCGCGGGCTTCATCCGGCTCAATGCGTTGCGGCTGCGGACGCTAGGGCAGCGGAAGCGCAAGCTGAAGCTGCCGGACTGATTCCCGATTTTCCCAACGGTTACGGAACTATCCGCGCGGCTTGCCGTTAAGCGGGGCATGAAAAGCCCCGAAGACTGCAAACTTGATCCGGCGATCCGCCTGCAAGAAGGGCGGATGATCCGCACTGTCGCGGACGCCATCGCGCTTCTGCGCGAGCATGAAACGCGCCCTGGCGTCGATGACCGCGACGAAGTGCTGCACAAGCTCGAACGCGCGGAGAATGATCAGGAGCAGGCGGAAGCGGTGAAGCGTTTCCGCTCCTGGTTGCTCACCTGGGGCCTAGTGCTGCCGGTCACGATGAAGCCGGGCAGAACGCAAGGGCCGGTCGCTTAGCGGAGATCGCCTTCCGGGAGCTTTCTTTTCTTCCGGTGGAATGAGGGCCGCTTCTTTTCGTTTCGAGGCGGCTTTAGCTTGGGAGAGCCTAAGGTCAGAGGTGCTTTTCTGGTCAGCGTCTCGGGAATATTTGCGTCAACGTCAACGAAGGGAATGCAGCTTTGCGCCTGTTCGTGGCTGCTTCCTTCCAGCCAGTCGCCGTCCCGGATTTCAGCATCTCTAACCTTCTCGAGATGAAAGCAACGCCACTGCGGTAGCTTTCCTTTGCCGCTGGTGCGGCCTCCGATTTGAAAGGCAAACGCGCGTTCCTGTCCATCTGGGCCATAGCCCAATATTACTGGACACACTGTTCGCGGCAGATGCTTGTAAGTAAACAACACCTGCCGGCGTTCGCGAACCGCTTTCCAAATCTTCAGATAAAGCTCGCTCGGCATCGCGGCCTCACAGCTCCACCGTCACCTTGCGGTTCTCGCCGAGGTCCGGCTTAGCGCCGGTGATACGCGCCTTGGCGAATTCGAACGCGGCAACGGCGGAATTCGACGGCCCGTCCCACAGCTCCGCCGTCCTTGGCTCCAGGCGCAGCACGCGCACGTTGGGATCGCTGGCTCCGCTTGGCCACCACATGTCGTCGGTCTTCTTCCAAATCTCCGCAGCTTTGGCGTGATCCTCTCTCACCTCGGCGCGGCCGGTGATCGACAGATAGGCTTTGTCGCGATGATCGATAACGATGAAGCCCACGTCGGGTGAGGCTTCGATCTCGTCGTCCTTCGTCCCACGCACGTCGGTAACGAACCAGATAACACCCGCTTCGCGATCGGGCCGCGGTTCCAGCGGGCGCGCGCGCAACCCGCCGTCAAAGCGGGTCGTCAACATGCCGACGCCCACTTTCTCGATAATATCCCAGACCCGGGCGATTTTATCTTCGATGGCCATAGCAACGAGCTAACCCGCCGCAAGCGGCCGGGTTCCCCATTTGGAAATTGCAGCTTTTCTGGATTCCGACTAAGTTGCTTAGCGGGGAAGGTGTAAATGATCCGACACAGTAGAGTTGCGTTAGCGGGTTTGTGGCTTGTTGTACTTTCGGGGATTGTCGCGGGGTGTGGGATCGTCGATCAGTATGGAAGCCGCGCGCTCACCTACAATGTTGAAGCCGAGCAGGCGCAGAACCAGGCGGTGCTGCTGAACATTGTCCGCTCCTATAAGCGGTACCCGATGCAGTTCACGG
>JAXDOS010000263.1:0-6470 GCA_034668785.1 Alphaproteobacteria bacterium | reverse complement strand
CCAATCCAAAAAGGATGCCGGCCGCCTTCTTGAGGGGAGGACCTGGGATGAAATCCCGGTTGGGGGCTATGCCAACTCAGTTAGCACTATTCGATCTACCGCCGGTCGAAACGAGGTATCAGCATCTGTTTCGCCTGCGGTATCCATTATGGACTGAGCACAAGGCGAAAATGATCGCCACGTATCTCCGTCTATTTGTCTACGTCACGAGGCACGGAGCTTATATCGACGGCTTTGCCGGTCCGCAGCAGCCGGGCATGCTGGATCTCTGGACGGCCAAGCTGGTGTTAGACTCACAACCGAGGCCGCCGAAGCGCCGACTTAATCAGTTTTTCCTTTGTGAGCTTAGCAGGACTAAGTGGCCAGCTCTCGACGGCCTGGTTCAAGAGCATCACGACACTAAGCATCATCCCATCGCTCTCTACAAAGGCGACTTCAATACAGCAGTGCACGAGATTCTCGGTTCCGGTTCAATAAAAGAAAAAACCGCTGCATTTTGTCTCCTCGACCAGCACACATTTGAATGTCACTGGAGTACCGTTCAGGCGCTCGCTCGCGCAAAGACAACGGGGATGAAGATTGAGCTGTTTTATTTTGTGCCAACCGGCTGGCTAAAGCGATCGATCGCTGCGGTGAAGGATAAGGAAACCGTTGTTGGCGCCTGGTGGGGACGCCCCGACTGGCAGCAGTTGAAGCGCATTTCTGAGCAGAACTGCGCCAACAAGTTTTGCGAACGTTTTCAGACAGAACTTGGCTATAAATTTGCGCACGCTTGGCCGATTTATGAGAAGCGCGATGGCATCAAGGTTATGTATTTCATGGTTCATGCAACCGACCACGAGGAAGCCCCGAAACTAATGGGGCGCGCCTACCGAGGGGCAACGGGCCAAGTTAACGAGCACCAACTCACGCTCGATCTTCCTGGTAATTAGCTTGGGCGGATAATCGTGCTGTCCTGCAGAAGCCTAGCGACAGAAATTGGGATGCCCATTCCGTATGGGCCTGCTATGCGCAACGGCCGGAAAAACCGCGGGTTCAAAGACCTTCGCGGCAAGCCAGAGCAAGCAGCCGCCATTTCCGAAGCACGGGAGTCGCCGATGCTTCGAGAGTTACTGGCGGCTGCGGCGCTACCTGCGGCCAGATTGTTCACAGTAGGGTGTGACCTCGGCGGCCATCGCCTTCGCGGTCAAAGGAAATTTAGATGGCCAGAGGTCAAGGGTGGTTACATCCAGTTTGCGTTGCGGGACTACGCTGAGGCCACGCCGGAAGAATATTTGCTGGAAGCGAGGTCGTTTGAGGATCTTCTTCGCCCCTCGTCCCGCGGTCATCGCTGGCGGGTTGTCATGCACCTTCGGCACCACTGCATATTTCGCCTTGGCCAAGCCCCCGAAACGATAGCCCCTACTCTTGCCGTTCATTTTTGGGCAAGCGGCTTTGATGCCGCTGCTGCCCTGATGTCGAGGGAGGCCCTTCTGGCAGCTCTGAAAGGCAACCTATTGGCCTGCCCATGTGGTGACATTTGAAGGTGCGGGGTCTTAAGCATTTAAGTTGCGCGTTGCACTCCCGCTCTATTAACGGGCAAGTAGTCCGGATGGAAGTTCCCACCGTGCTCGAATGACATGCACTCAACTGATGGCGTAGCCGTTTCGCGCGTTACAAAACGATACATGAAGGAGCGCGAAGATGGCAGTGTTGAATAAGTTTCTTAGACGCTACACTAATATCCCATCGCTCCTCTATATACTTCGAGAACATAAAATCACCCTGCTCGATCCGGAGACGTGGGACGATCAAAATGATTCTCATTATCTGTCTGTGTACCGCGAGAAAAAATCGCTGCAGTCCGTGCTGGCTCTCTGTTTTACCCAAGTGTCAGAAACCTATCATCACTGGAAAATCTTTGCCGATGGTTCAGCTGGCATCTGTATTACCTTTGTAAGGAAACAGTTGGTCGCTGCATTAGAAAAGGAAGGCGGCGTAACAATGAAGACCGTCGGATATCTTACGCTGAACGAAATGGGGGAAAAAAATCTGAAGGTGGCGGAATTACCCTTTCTCAAACGGTACCCATATGAAAATGAGTGTGAATTTCGCGTGATTTATGAGTCCAAGATAAGAAAACTAAATACGTTAGACGTTCCTATTTCCCTTAAGTGCATTGACCGGATTACATTGAGTCCGTGGACGCCAAGGGCATTGGCAAACACACTTAAGGAAACAATCCGAGAGATTCCTGGCTGCGATAAGATGAGAATCATGCACTCCACTTTGATCAGCAACGAGCGCTGGAAAAGCTACAGCGAGGATGCCCATTAGCTCCGTTGGCAATACCGGGCCTTGCTTGGCCGACCTATAGCAAATCTTGTTGTCATGGGAGTAAGACGTGGATGCCCGGGTCAAGCCCGGGCATGACGACGAGAGTGGAGCAACATTAGCCCCCCTACTCTTCCTTATACCCATAGGCCTGCGCGTTGCCGGTCGCGCCGTAATATTTGAACGGCAAGAATTTGCCCGACATGGTGATCTTCACCCGGTCGCCCTTGGGATCGGGCAGCCGCTCCATCACCATGTCGAAGTCGATCGCCGACATGATGCCGTCGCCGAATTCCTCCTCGATCAGCGCCTTCCAGGCCGGGCCGTTGATCATCACCAATTCGTAGAAGCGATAGATCAGCGGGTCCGACGGCGGCATCGGCGTGCCGGCGCCGCGCATCGGCACTTCGTTGAGCAGCGCCTGCTCGGCCGTGGAGAGGCCGAACAGCTTCGCCGCGGCGGCGGCCTGCGGCTTGGTCAGCTTCTGGTGGCCGAGCAGCGCGCCGGTGATCATGAACGGCGACATGCCGCCGATCTCGGCGCAGATGTGTTTCAAGGTCCAGTTTTTCTCGCGCTTGATGTCGAGAAGCTTTTCGGTCAAGTCGGCGCGTTTCATTTTAGTCCTCCACGATCCATTCGTTTGATGCTTGGCATGGTGCTGCGGCTCCCCTCCCCCATAGCCTGTCGAAGACGGGCGTGAATGCCCTTTCGTGGGGAGGGGCCGGGGGTGGGGTCTGGGCCATAACAAAACCCCGCCCCGACGCGCTTCGCGCGTCGACCCTCCCCACAAGGGGGAGGGTGAAGAAAGCGCGCTTTCGAACCGCCCGCATCACATCGCCACTGCATCGGCCGCGGAATGCGCGACGGCATGTTGCGCCCTGCCGCCGGCAATCGCCGGTTCCGGCAGGCCCGGCCGCACCACCGGCACCGCGCGCGGATCGAAAGGACGATCCTGCATTTCCTCGGCGAAATTCTTGCTGCGGCTGACGAGAAAATCGATGATGTGATTGCGCACCGCGTAATACAGCGGATGGCGGTGGATGTCGGCGCGCCCGCGATGCTTCGGCAGCGGGTTCTCCACGATCTCCGCGATCACGGCGCCGGGGCCGTTGGTCATCAGCACGATATTGTCGGCGAGATAGATCGCCTCGTCGACGTCGTGGGTGATCATGAAAGCGGTCTGGCCGGTTTCCAGGCAGATGCGGCGCACCTCGTCCTGCAGCGTGCCGCGGGTGAGCGCATCCAGCGCCGAGAACGGCTCGTCCATCAACAATATCTTCGGCTCGATGGAGAGCGCGCGGGCGATGCCGACGCGCTGCTTCATGCCGCCGGAAAGCTCCGAGGGCCGTTTGTGCTCGGCGCCGGTGAGACCGACGAGATCGATGAATTTTTGCGCCTGCGCCTGCACCTGCGCGGTCGACCAGCGCCGCCATTTCGACGACGCGGCGTAACCAACGTTGCCCATCACCGTGCGCCACGGCAAGAGCGAATGGCCCTGGAAGATCACGGCGCGGTCGAGGCTCGGCCCCTCGATGCCCTGGCCGTCGACGATCACCACGCCTTCCGACGGCGCGTCCAGCCCGGCGAGAATGTTGAGCACCGTGGTCTTGCCGCAGCCGGAATGGCCGATGACGCAGGTGAATTCGCCGCGGTCGATCGCCAGCCACAAATTCTCGAAAATGGTCGTCGTGCCGCCCGGCGCCGGATAGCGCTTGGCGATGCCCTCGATGGAGATGAATTTCTCGCTCATGCTCACTCCGGGAATGTGACCATGCGCGCCACCCGCGCCAGCATCTGGTCCAGCACCATGCCCACCAGCCCAATCACCAATATCGCCACAATCACATTTGTAATCGATAAATTATTCCATTCGTTCCAGACGAAATAGCCGATGCCTGTGCCGCCCACGAGCATCTCGGCGGCGACGATGACCAGCCAGGCGATGCCGATGGAAATGCGCATGCCGGTGAGGATAGTCGGCGCCGCCGCCGGCAGGATGATGGTGAAGGCGCGGCGGAAGGTGCCGACCTCGAGCGTGCGCGCAACGTTGAGCCATTCCTTGCGCACGGCGGCGACACCGAAGGCGGTATTGATCAGCATCGGCCACAGCGAGCAAATAAAGATTACGAAGATCGCCGACAGCGCCGAATCCTTGATGGTGTAGAGCGCCAGCGGCATCCAGGCGAGCGGCGAGATCGGCTTCAGGATCTGGATGAATGGATCAAGTGCCTTGCTCATCAGCGGCGACATGCCGATGAGAAATCCAATGGGAATGGCGATGGCGACCGCGAGCAGATAGCCGATGCTGACCCGCCCGATCGAATAGGCGAGTTGGAGGCCGACGCCCTTGTCGTTCGGGCCGTTGTCGTAGAACGGCCGTCTGATGTGCTCCCACAGCTTGGCGCCGACATCGAGCGGCCCCGGCATCGCGGATTTGCCCTGGGTCGCGGTCAGGCCCATGAGCTTGGCGTATTCCGGCGTCATCTGCTGCACCGCGCCGACACCGCGCGTGGCCATGTGCCAGACCAGCAAAAAGGCGAAAAACAGCGCGAGCGATAGCACTGCCGCGCGGAGAGTGAGGGAGCGAGTCATGAGGCCGTTCCACTAGCTTTCGTCATGACCGGCTTGTCCCGGCCATCCACGGCTTTGCGGCATAGCGTAAGCAAGACGTGGATGCCCGGCACAAGGCCGGGCATGACGCCGAATACGAAGCGCACCACATTACACCGCCTTCTTGATGGCGAAGCTCTTGAGATATTCCTCCGGCTTGGTGGGATCGAAAGTCTTGCCCATGACGACGAAGGTCTTCGACGGGGACGCGGGCGGCGTCATTCCCGCCTCCTGCATCAGCTTCGCGGTATCGGTGGCGAGGAAGACCTGCTCGGCGACACCTTTGTAGTCGACATCGCCCTTGATCTGACCCCAGCGCTTCATCTGCGTCATGATCCAGACCGCGAAGGATTGCCACGGGAAGGGATCGAAATCGACGCGGTTTGGCTGGGTGACGACATTGCCCAAGCCGTCGGCGAAAGTGCCGGTGAGGATTTGCTCGAGCACGATCTGCGGCTGGTTGAGATAGCTCGCCGGCGCGATCGCCTCCGCGATCTGTTTGCGGTTCTCCGGCTTATGCGCGAAGGCGGTGGCGTCGATGATCGATTTCAACAGCGCCGCATAGGTATTCGGCATCGTGGTGACGAATTCCTTCGAGGCGGCGAAGGCGCAACATGGATGCCCCTCCCAAATATCCTTCGACAGAAGGTGGATGAAGCCGACGTTGTCATAGACAGCGCGTTGGTTCATCGGATCGGGGCCGAGGAAGCCATCAATATTGTCGGCGCGCAGATTGGCCACCATTTCCGGCGGCGGCACGGCGCGGATTTGCACGTCGGTGTCGGGATCGATGCCGTGTTCGGCCAGATAATAACGCAGCAGATAATTGTGCATGGAATAGTCGAACGGCACCGCGAACTTCATGCCCTTCCAGTTTTTCGGATCGCGATTGTCCTTGTGCTTGATCGCCAGCGTGATCGCCTGGCCGTTGATATTCTCGACCGCCGGCATGGTGTAGGGGATCGGATTGGAGCCTGCGCCGAGCGTGATGGCGAGCGGCATCGGCGAGAGCATGTGGGCTGCGTCATATTCCTTGTTCAATGTCTTGTCGCGGATCACTGCCCAACCGGCAGTCTTGATCACCTCCACGTCGAGCCCGTGCTTGGTATAAAAGCCCATCGGGTGCGCCATGATGATCGGTGTGGCGCAGGTGATCGGGATGAAGCCGACCTTGAGGTCGGTTTTTTCCAGCGGACCGGTCGCGGCGAAAACTTCGGTCGCCATCTTCAGCGGGAAGAATTGCGAGAGCGCCGCCAGCGCCGTCGAGGCGCCGAGCGTCTTGAGGAAAGCCCGGCGCGCGACGTCCTGCGGAAACATCGCCCGCATCACCGCCGATGCGACCACGCCTTCCAAACGTTTGTCCTCGCTCTCGACAGTCGATTGCAAATCAAGCCGGGCTTGCTGGTCATGCTCGGCTTGGCTGCCGTGACCACCGCAACTACAGCCGCTCTGGGTCAGCCGGCGCTCAGAATCGAACGGATTGTCGAACGTGGACATGATGGACACCCCCATGAGCCGGCTCGGAACCAGCTTTGCCGGAAGGGTCT
>JAXDOS010000262.1:0-34425 GCA_034668785.1 Alphaproteobacteria bacterium | reverse complement strand
CGAATTCACGACCGGCTTGCCCTGCACGCATTTCAGTCCGGCTTCGATGATGGCGAATTTCGAGGAGTCCACCATCACCGGCACGCGGGAGATGTCCGGCTCCGACGCCACGAGATGCAGGAAATTTACCATCGCCGCTTCGGAATCGAGCAGGCCCTCGTCCATATTGACGTCGATGATCTGAGCGCCGTTAGCGACCTGATCGCGGGCGATGTCGAGCGCGGCCGGGAATTCCCCGTTGGTGATGAGCTTGCGGAATTTCGCCGAGCCGGTGACGTTGGTGCGTTCGCCGACGTTCACAAACGGAATTTCCGGCGTCAGCGTGAACGGCTCCAGGCCAGACAGCCGCAGCATCGGCGATACGTCGGGTATCGCGCGCGGCGCCTTGCCGGCCACCGCGTCGGCGATGGCGCGGATATGCTCGGGCGTGGTGCCACAGCAACCGCCGACGATATTGACCAGCCCAGAGGCGGCGAACTCGCCCATCAAGCTCGACATATATTCCGGCGTCTCGTCGTAATGGCCAAACTCATTCGGCAGCCCGGCATTCGGATAGGCGCAGACCAGAGTGTCGGCGACGCGGCCAAGCTCGTCCACATGTGCGCGCATCTCCTTGGCGCCGAGCGCGCAATTGAGCCCGATCGACATCGGCGTCGCATGGCGCACGGAATTCCAGAACGCTTCCGGCGTCTGGCCGGAGAGCAGGCGGCCGGAGAGATCGGTAATGGTGCCGGAAATCATCAGCGGCACCTGAATGCCGCGCTCTTCGGTGATTTCAGCGATGGCGTAAATCGCCGCCTTGGCATTGAGTGTGTCGAAGATAGTCTCAATCAACAATATGTCGGCGCCGCCGTCGAGCAAGCCGCGCACTTGCTCGCCATAAGCCGCGCGCAATTCGTCGAAGGTGATGGCGCGGAAGCCGGGATTGCCGACGTCGGGCGAGATCGAGGCGGTGCGATTGGTCGGGCCGAGCGCGCCGGCGACGAAACGCGGACGGCCGTCCTCGGCCTCGGCGAGTTTCGCCGCTTCTTTCGCCAGTTTGGCGCCCTGCACGTTCAATTCATACGCCAGCGCCTCCATGCCGTAATCCGCCTGCGCGATCACGGTGGAGGAAAAAGTGTTGGTCTCGACGATGTCGGCGCCGGCGCGGAAATATTGCAGATGAATGTCGCGGATGGCGTCGGGCTGGCTGAGGATCAACAGATCGTTGTTGCCGCGCACGTCGCGCTGCCAATCGGCGAAGCGCGCGCCGCGATAGCCGGCCTCGTCCAGCTTGAGCGCCTGGATCATCGTCCCCATGGCGCCGTCGAGCACCAGAATGCGCTCCGCCGCCGCACGGCGCAGCGCGGATTCAAGGGGAGAGGTGTTGATCTTACTCATACGTCTACTTTCTTCGTCATGCCCGGCCTTGTGCCGGGCATCCAGGTCTTACTTGCAATAAAGAAAGACGTGGATGGCCGGGACGAGCCCGGCCATGACGATCTTTTATGCTTGCCGTCATGGCGTCGTGCCCAAAGGTAACGCAGGAACCCCCTCAGCCCGGCCCTCTCCCCTCTGGGGAGAGGGAGAAGGAGCCGCGGGACGCAATCCCAGCAGATGGCACACCGCATAGACGAGATCGGCGCGGTTCATGGTGTAGAAATGGAAATTGGTGACGCCACGATCGACCAGATCGAGCACCTGCTCGGCGGCGACAGCAGCAGCGATCAGCTTGCGCGTGGCGGGATCGTCGTCGAGGCCCGCAAAGCGCTCCGCCAGCCAGGCCGGCACCGAGGCACCCGTGCGCTCGGCAAAATTCTTCGTCTGCTTGAAATTCTGCACCGGCAGAATGCCGGGAACGACCGGCACATTGATCCCGCGCGCGCGGACTCGGTCGAGATAGCGGAAATACAGATCGTTTTCGAAGAAGAATTGCGTGATGGCGCGTGTCGCGCCGGCGTCCACCTTGTCCTTAAGCATGTCGATATCGGATTCGACATTCGGGCTGTCGGGATGCTTTTCGGGATACGCCGAAACCGAAACTTCCACGTCGCAGATGCGCTTGATGCCTGCCACCAAATCGGCCCCGTTCTCATAGCCGCCTGGATGCGGCGCATAGCGCGCGCCGACGCCGCTGGTCGGATCGCCGCGCAAGGCAACGATGTGGCGAACGCCGGCGGCGCAATAATCGCGGATCACCTGATCCACTTCGTCGCGGGTGGCGGCAACGCAAGTCAAATGCGCGGCCGGCGTCAGCGGCGTCTCGTCGAGAATACGTTTGACCGTTGCGTGCGTGCGCTCGCGCGTCGAACCGCCGGCGCCATAGGTCACCGAAACAAAGTTGGGCGCCAGCGGCGCCAGCCGCGTAACCGCCTCCCACAGCGTCTTCTCCATCTCCTCCGTCTTCGGCGGAAAAAACTCGAAAGAGACGCCGATGCGGCGCTCGCCTTGAGTATCCACGCGGCTTTGCCGGGCCTGGCTTTCCATCACGCCACCTCCCGCTTGGAAGCGATGGCAATGCGCGGATCGCGCGCGAGCCACAGCGACACCGCGATCTTGCCCTCGGAGCCAGGTTCGGGCGGAAGCGTGCGGTGTAAAACGAGATCAAGGCCCGCCGCTTGCGTCCATTGCGTCACCGTCTCCGCCGTGAATCCGAGCCGGCGATGGGCGTGCTGCTCGCGCAGGAATTCCAGATCGTGCGGCGCGAAGTCGACCACCAGAAGCCGCCCGCCGGGACGCAGCACCCGCGCCGCCTCCTGGATCGCGCGTGCACCATCGTCGAGGAAGTGCAGCACCTGATGAACGATGACGAGGTCGAAACTCTCTCGCGGCAGAGAGAGATCGTAGAGGTCGCCCTGGCGCACGGTGCAATGCCGTAATCCCGCGCGGTCGAGGCGCTCACGCGCCAGCGCCAGCATGTCGAGCGAGAGATCAAGACCAAGACCGCGCTCGATGTCCGGACCAAACAGTTCCAACATGCGGCCCGTGCCAGTACCGAGATCGAGCAGCGAATGGATGGGCCGATCGGCCACCGCCGCGCGGATGGCTGCCTCCACGTCGGCATCGGCGACATGCAGCTTGCGGATGCGGTCCCATTCCACGGCGTGACGGCGGAAATAGGCCTGTGCCGCCGCTGCGCGGGCGGCACGCACCGCAGTCAGACGTTCGCGATCGCGAGCGACGGTCGCATCCTCCGCGTCGAGACGCGCGATCAGCGCGCGGATGACCTCGGCGCCGCCGCCCTGCTCGGCCAGACGAAAGAAGGCCCAAGACCCTTCACGGAAACGCTCAACCAGGCCAGCCTCGCTCAGAAGCTTCAGATGCCGCGAGATACGCGGCTGCGACTGGCGCAAAATTTCGGTGAGGTCGGAAACGGTCAACTCGGCTTCCGCGAGCAGCGCCAGGATGCGCAGACGCGTGGCCTCACCCGCGGCTTTGAGGGCTGCGTTGAGGGTGACGAAGGGCAGTGGCGCAGACGTGCTCATGCTTAAAGGCTCATAGTGGCTCGGGTTCCAAGCCAACAATACATATAAACATATCTTTATACGTTTAAAGAGGGGTTAGCAAGCCACCGACGCGGCCAAAACGGGGCCACCGCGCGCCTTGCGATGCAAGTCACCGGCACGCGCGGGATGCCGCCACGGCTTCGTTGGCGAGCGCATCTGCCAGCCCCTCGTCGACCGGCCCATACAAAACGTGCGTCCCGAGGCTGTGACCCACGCCTTCATGGATATGCGTTGACACGGCGTCGGCCGGAAAGGCCTTGCGCGCGGCGGCAATCTGCCGCTCCGCCAGCGTCTGCGAGTCCCGGTCGCCGTAGTGCAGGCTGATGCGCGTGCGCCAATGCGCCAGCCGCTGCGCCACCGGCGTGTCATCGGAAAACCAGCTCTTCCACCATTCGTAGGAGGACGCCGCCGCCGCGCGCGAGGGAAACGGATCGGCATCCGCATGGTTGAGGACCTCGGCGCGGGTGCGCCCGTATATCTCCACCTGCGTGGCGTGAACGCGATCGAGATCGGCGCGCGTCCAGATGCCGCTCGGATTGAGCAGGAGATCGAGGCGGTCGAACACGGAGGACGGCGTGCGCCGCCAATTCGCCTCGACCTCGGCATTGGTGGTGCGCCCGTCTCCATCGGCATCCATCATCTGCAACGACAGGATGTCTCGCTCGGTGATCTGCCAGCGCATTACTGCCAGTGGGCTTTCCATCAGTGCGCCCATGCCGATGACGAGGGCCGGCGCCGGCACGCCGGACTCGGCGAGCCGCGCGACATGCGCCATGCCCTCCGAATGCACAAAGAACAGAACGCAGCTTGCGCCCGCACCTTGCGGCGAGCGCGCCCAGGCATAAACGGCCGCGAGGTCGTCGCGGCTGTTGACGGTCGTGACGGTAGCGAGAGCTGCATGATCGAACGCCGCCGCGCCGGTGCGGCCGTGAATAATGCCGCGTTTGTCGTAGCGCACCGCCATCAGACCGCGCGCGGTCATACGCCGGGCAAGGTCCTTGAACAGGAGATCGCGCTCGGTGCCGCTGCGGCCGAGGCGGGTGTCACGATCGAACGCTCCGCTACCGGCGACGAAGATGACCGCGGCGGAGGCAGTGGCCGTCGGTAGATCCGCCTGGCCGCGTATAATCGTGCCATCGGCGGAGGGTACAGCGAAGGCGAGCGGTGCGCGCTCCTCGCCACGCACCGGAACAACCGCGAGCGTCAGCAATGAAGAAAGGATGGCCCGTAGCATGACGCAGCTCAGCAATGAGGTGCCGCTTTATCCAAGTCTAGCCGGGATTGAGCGCGGGCGAAATCCCGGGCACCCTTCCCATTCAGGCGCGGCTGCCCTCCATGACGGAGCCTTTGATGAGCGAAAAAGATGGTGAAATCCGCCCCGGCGAACTGACCACTGCACTACCCGATCGCTTCGATGCTTCCGTCTATTTTATCGGCCGCATCCGCACGCCGTGGACGCGGCGGGATGACTGTCCAAAGAATCCGCGCGAGTCGGATGCCGTGTGCAGCATCGAGGTCGATACGCGCTGGACGCAGGCATTGAAGGACATCGAAACCTGCTCGCATCTCGTCGTGCTGTATTGGATGGACAAGGCGCGGCGCGATCTCGTCGTGCAGGTGCCGCATCATTACGGCGAGCAGCGCGGCACCTTCGCGTTGCGCTCGCCCGCGCGGCCTAATCCTATCGCCATGAGTGTTGTGCGGCTGTTGGGCGTGGAAGGCACCACCTTGTCAGTGCAGGGACTCGATTGCCTCGACGGCACGCCGCTGATCGACATCAAGCCGTATTTCGCCTCAACCGACGCCGTGCCTGACGCGGTAGCGGGGTGGCACGCGGCGCGGAAAACCTGAACTAGGTTCATACATTACAGCATGGCTCCTCATCATAGCCTCCCGCAGCGTCGCCAATGAAACTTTCCCTCGTCTTTGCCGTTGTCGCAGGCCTCATGGGGGATCAGCATGGCTGAACAAGCTGCCACATCACCAACTGTCGGCGCCCACGGCGCCACCCGTCTGCCTGCGGTGGATGTGGACAGCTATAATCTCGAATTAAAGGACGACGAGGGATTTCTCGGCGACCGCGCCAGCAAGGGCGCCTTCCGCGCGATCCTGGAGAATTGGCGCAAGCCCATGCGCAAGAACGGCGGCGATCCGTTCGGCGACGAGCCCAGCGAAGAGATCAGCAAGAAGACACTCGACTCCATTCTGGTCGATGGCGATCTCGAAGCCGCGGGCGTATTGCACGGCGCCATCGAGGACTTCGCGCAGGAACTGGCGCTGATCACCCGGCGATTCCTCAAAACCAAAGGATGGCGCGACACCGAACGTATCTCGATCGGAGGCGGATTCCGCGCCAGCCGCGTGGGCGAGCTCGCGATCGGTCGCGCGTCGGTCATCCTGAAAACCGACGGCATCGCATTGGAAATGGTTCCGATCCACAACGATCCCGACGAGGCGGGCCTGCTTGGCGCGGTGCAACTGGCGCCGTCCTGGGTATTCCAGGGCTATGACGCCATCCTTGCCGTCGACATTGGAGGGACGAATATCCGTGCCGGCATTGTCGAACTCAATCTGAAAAAAGCCCGCGATTTGTCAAAGGCGGCGGTGTCGGAATTCGACCTTTGGCGTCACGGCGACGAGAAGAAGCTCAAGCGCGACGACGCGGTGGAAGGTCTGATCGACATGCTCGAGAGCTTGATCAAGAGCGCGAAAAAGGGAGGCATTCGCCTGGCTCCCTTCATCGGCATCGGCTGCCCCGGCCGCATTGCGGAAGACGGCTCGATCGACCGCGGGGCGCAGAATTTGCCGGGAAATTGGGAGAGCAGCCGTTTCAACCTGCCTAAGTCGCTGTCCGAGGCGATCCCCAAAATCAGCGGCAACGAGACCGTGGTGATCATGCACAACGATGCGGTGGTGCAAGGGCTCAGCGAAGTGCCGCACAACCAAGATGTGGCGCGGTGGGGCGTGCTCACCATCGGCACGGGGCTTGGCAACGCGCGTTTCACCAGCCGCAAAGCAGCGTCGAGCTAACAACGGCGGTATCTGAAACTAACAACGGGATTGGCGACGCAGGCCTGTAACGGAACCTGCTTCGGTTTCGGCGCGTTTACTTTGTTAATTGTCAACCGCGGCCGCCATTATGCGCGAAGAACAGAGCAGAACCCACCCAGTTCCTGAGGATATGCCTTTCCAATACGCGTTCTGGACGGCGGAGCGCGTGGCTTGGATCATTCTCGCATTGGTGCCACTCGTCGCCCTCAGCGGAATTTTCGCCCATGGCGTGGTGAGCGAGACCACCGCCGGCGCGGCGGGATCGCCGCTGACGATGCAATACGAACGCTTCCAGCGCGAAACCGCATTGTCGAAATTCGTCGCGCATGTTTCGCCAGCGAATTCCGGAGAAGTCCGGCTTCGCCTCGGTCCCTCGTTCCAGCGAGTCTTCGAGATCGAAAGCATTCAGCCGCAGCCGGCCCGAAGCATTGCCAACGCGAGCGGATTGGAATTTTTCTTCCATCCGCCAACGGCTGATGAGTTTACCGCCGTGATCTGGACGCGGCCGCGGGAGTTCGGCGTCATTCCCGTGGAAGCGGAAGGCGGCAGCGGCGGCGCACTCAAGTTTTCTATCTTGGTCTATCCATAGGCCGTTCCATGGACAGCGTATTCAAGGCTCTCATAGTTTACATCGTGTTGTGGGCGATCATCCGTCTTTCCGGCCGCCGTACGATGGCGGAGTTGAGCACCTTCGACTTCGTGATGTTTCTCATCATCGGCGGCGCGACGCAGCGCGCCCTCATCGGCCAGGACTATTCGCTGATCAATGCTTTCGTGGTGATCGCAACTTTGTTCGCCGTTGACATTGTCGTCGGCTTGCTGGAACGGGATTACCGGGGCTTTAGCAAGATGATTAAAGGCGTGCCGACCATTCTGGTCGAACATGGCCGGACGCTAAACGGCCGCATGCGGTGGGCCCGGGTGACAAAGGAAGAGGTTCTCGAAATCGCCCGCGCGTCACACGGACTGGAAAAACTAGATCAGATCAAATTCGCCATCCTTGAAGCCGGCGGCGATATTTCCATCATTCCCTACGACCAGCCGGCGGGCAAGTAACGGCAGGCGCGCAGCGATTGGCGACTTTCCACTATTTCTTCTGCGCACTACCCAAATGCGCGGCGAGAAAAGCTTCCACGCGGGCGATTGAATCTGTCCAGGCCTTGTCATTGCCGCCGGTGGTGGCGCCGCGGCCGGTCGGTGAACTGATATTGATGCGTTCGGCAATAAGACGTATCGGCGCCTGGCTGTCGAACGAATGATGCGCTCCGGGATAGACCACCAGTTCGACTGGATAACCCGCTTGTTGGGAAGCCGCCGCCAGCTTCCGGCAGGGCTCCGCCGGGGTCCAATCATCGAGTTCGCCGATCAGGATCAGCAACGGTGCCAGCGGCTTGAAGGCGCCGGAATAGCCGACGATCATGTTCGGATGGTCCTTCGCGCGCGTAACGGACCAGCCGCCGAATGTCCGGCCGCAACCGGGATACAGCGCAATAGCCGCGGCGAATGGCGGGGTTTGACGCTGCGTATTTAGCGGCGCGTTCACGATCGTGGCCAAGGTCGACGAGCCGCCGTGCGATCCGCCCATCACCGCGATACGTTTGGCATCGACATAGGGCAACGCGCGCAGATGATCGAGCGCCGCATAGGCGTCATTGGCCCGTTGCGCAAAGGTAACGCGCGGCGGAGACGCGTCGGTGCAGACGCCGCGGGGATGTTGGCGCGTGATGAAGCTGTCGGGCCAGATGGTCACATAACCTCTGCCCGTCAGCTCGGTTGCCCATCGCCAAGGAGCACCGCTCGATCGCGGACCGAGACCAGAGCAATCGTGCAGGATCACCACAGCAGGGAACGGCCCTTCACCAGCCGGCTTTGTCAGCGTGAACGGGAGGTCCAGTCCTGCCGCTGCCACCATGGATGGCACGAGCAAGAATGCAGGCAGGCAGAGCAAGGCGCGCGGGAGCAGATGCCCGAACAATCTGTCGCCTCAGGCCGCGGCGGATTTGCGCGCGGCGATGATCTGATCGGCGGTGCGCCCGGTCACCTCGGCCATGTGATCGAACTTGAAGGTGAAGCTGCCGACCCCCGCGGTGGCGGAGCGCACCTCGATAATGAGGCTGCCGATTTCCGCCTCGGGCATCTGCAGGCGCACCACGTCCCAGCCGTCCCAGCCTTCGCGCGTGTCGAAGCCGAGGATCTGGCCGCGGCGCCCGGACATCAATGCATTCATTTTCGCCGTGGCTTCCGAGGGGCAGACGATCTCCACATGGTGAATGGGCTCGAGCAGCACCGGCTGACATTGCGGCAAGCCTTCGGCGATGCCGATGCGTCCCGCCGTGCGGAAAGCCATGTCGGAGGAATCGACCGAATGATAGGAACCGTCGATCAGCTTCACCGCGATGTCGACCACGGGGAAGCCGAGCGGCCCGTGCTTGAGCGCGTCGCCGACGCCCTCCTCGACCGACGGGATATAATTGCGCGGCACCACGCCGCCTTTGATCTCTTCGGTGAAGACGAAGCCCGACCCGCGCGGCAGCGGCTTGATGTCGAGTACCACGTCGCCGAACTGGCCATGGCCTCCTGACTGTTTCTTGTGACGCCCACGTTGCACCACCCCTTTGCGTATGGTCTCGCGATATCCGACGGTCGGCGGCTGCTTGAGGATGGCGACGCCAAAGCGATCGGCGAGCTTTTCGGTCGCCACCCGCAGGTGCATTTCCCCCTGCCCCCATAGGACGACTTCGTGAGTCTCGGGATTGTGCACCATCGTCAGCGAGGGGTCCTCCTCGATCAGCTTGTGCAGCGATTGCCCGAGCTTGACGTCGTCCTTGCGTTCCTTGGCGGCGGCGGCGATGGCCAACACCGGAGCGTGCTGAGCCACTTCGGCTAGTTGCTTGGGCGCCTGCTTGCCGGACGAGAGCGTCTCCCCGGTCTTAGCGTGATCGAGCTTGGCAAGCGCCACCGTATCGCCGGCCGCCGCGGCGCCACGCTTTTCCGTTTGCTGCCCGAACACTTTGAACACGCCGGCGACGCGATCGGCGTTGCCGGAGGGGCCCAGCATCTGCGCCCCCTCAAGAACCGAGCCCGCCAGCGCGCGCGCGAGTGACATTTTGCCGCCGTGGCCGGTGTGGAAGGTCTTCATCACATAGACGACCGCCTCGCCGCCCGCGGCCTTGACGCCGAGGCGCTTGGCCGTGATATCGACGCCGGGCGCCTCGTGGCGCAACGCCTTCAGCAGGCGAAGTACGCCGTTGGTACGGGTGGCGACCCCCATCAGCACCGGACAGACAAGACCGTCGCGCAATTCCTTGGCGAGATCGTCGAACACTTTGTCGCGCGGCGGCGGGATGTCTTCAAGCAATTGCTCCATCAGCTCGTCGTCGTGATCGGCCAGCGTTTCCAGCATGGAAAAGCGGGCGGTCTTCTCGCGATCGAGGTCGTCGCCGCGCAGCTCGATCACTTCGGACGGCGCGTTTTCCTTGTAGACATGCGCACGTTCGAGGGCGAGATCGACAAAGCCACTGATGGTCTCGCCAGAGAAAGTCGGAATTTGCCGCAATAGCAACTTGCAGCGCGACGCCGGCTGCAACAGCGGCAGCACGTCGTGGATATGTGCGTCGGCCTTGTCGATCTTATTGAGGAATAGGAAGCGCGGAATTTTCTGCGCCTCCAGTTCGCGGAGGATGAGCTGTAGCTGCGGGATTTTCTTCTCGTCCAGCTCGCAGACCACCACGGCGGCATCCACCGCCGGCAGCGCGGCTCGCATGTCGTGGACGAATTCAATCGAGCCGGGACAATCGATAAAGGTGTAGCTGTCGCCCATGAAGCTCGTCGTGGCAGCCGACAGCTCGACGCTCATGCGGTGATGGCGCGCCTCTTTGCTGGCGTCGCCGACGGTCGTTCCAGATTCCACCGTGCCCTGACGCTGGACCGCGCCGGTGCGCGCAAGGATCGCCTCAAGCAGCGTGGTCTTGCCGCTCTGGAAGGGGCCCACCAGCGCGATGCACCGGGGACCCTTGGGACTTCCGCCGTTCTGTCCCATGCCTGCCTCCTCGTTACCGATCGGGCTCGTTCAAAATCCGCCACCCATCGTTTCAGGCGGCAGCCAACCTGGCAAGAGGCATCGTTGTCGCTTGGGTGACGCTTCTTCCGGGAAGCCCTTAGCGGACGTAGCGCAGTTCGAGACTGGCAATCCCGGCGGCGACGCTAAGTCCGGTCTGTGCCTGCACGCTCACCGGCTGCAGAGCGAACGAATTGTTGGAGCCGCCAACCAAGACATTGGCGCCCACTCCGACGCCGACCGAAGCACCGGCCTGGACGCCGCCGTAATTTCCGGCGAGATCTCCGGCGCCTATGACTTTGCTTGGCGCCAGCACGGCCCAAATGACGGCCGATTGTTCGGTAAATCCGAGATCAAGACCGACGTGGCGGATGACCGCGCGATACCTTTCGCCGGTGCCCCCCGCGCTCGGCCGGAACACGCAGCTCAATTCGGTGACTGAACCGACGATGAAGCTCGTTGACGCGCCGCCGCGACATTCAAGCGCGCCAACCTCGACGCGCGATTGCGCGGAGGCCGGAGCGACAGAACAGGCGAGCGCGGCACAAGTAAAGATTGTTGAGAAGCGAAACATGGGAACCCCCGGAGTTTGAGTAATAACTGCCCGCCGGACTCGGATGAAACCCGGCCTAAATCAATGCTGCAGCTATTACACGTTTCCGGGCCGGAAGCGAAGAGCCAGCCGCTTATTTGAGATTTCCGCAGAAACGTTGGATGCGCTGGCAGGCTTCTTCCAGGTCTTCGGTCTTGGTCGCATAGGAAATGCGGAACGCC
The DNA here is from genome assembly GCA_034668785.1 of Alphaproteobacteria bacterium. Lineage (GTDB taxonomy): Bacteria > Pseudomonadota > Alphaproteobacteria > Rhizobiales > Xanthobacteraceae > CANKHA01. Next base: position 23,058 of record JAXDOS010000262.1, on the reverse strand, counting down.
GGCCCGACACCGAAGGCAGAGCCGTGCACCACTGCGACGCCTTCGGCTTCGAGCAGTTCGGTGACGAAATCCTCATCCGTCGCCAGCTTTTTTCCTGAGGGCGCCGTCATGCCCATGGTGCCGGCGCAAGACGGATAGACATAGAAGGCGCCCTCCGGCTTCGGACATTTGAGGCCCTTGGTCTGGTTGAGCATGGACACCACCAGGTCGCGGCGCTCCTTGAAGATCTTGTTGTGCTTGGGAATGAAGTCCTGCGGCCCGTCGAGCGCCTCCACCGAAGCCCATTGCGACACGGCGGTCGGGTTCGACGTCGACTGCGATTGGATCATCGCCATCGCTTTGATGAGATGTTCGGGCCCGCCGGCATAGCCGATGCGCCAGCCGGTCATGCAATAGGCTTTCGACACGCCGTTGATGGTCAGCGTCCGCTCATAAAGCTTCGGCTCGATCTGCGCCGGGGTGAAGTATTTGAAGTCGTCGTAGACCAGATGCTCATACATATCGTCGGTCATCACCCAGACATGCGGGTGCCGCACCAGCACGTCGGTCAGCGCCTTCAGCTCGGCATGGGTATAGGCCGCGCCGGTCGGGTTCGACGGCGAGTTGAGCAACAGCCATTTGGTCTTGGGCGTGATCGCCTTTTCCAACGCCTGCGCGCTGAGCTTGTAGCCGGACTCCATGGTAGTCACCACCGGCACCGGCTCGCCGCCGGCGAGTAGCACCATGTCCGGATAGCTCACCCAATAGGGCGCGGGGATGATCACCTCGTCGCCGGGATTCAGCGTCGCCATGAAGGCGTTGTAGAGCACCTGCTTGCCGCCGGTGCCGACGATGATCTGCGACGGCTTGTAGTCGAGTTCGTTCTCGCGCTTGAACTTGCGCGCGATTGCCGCCTTCAACTCCGGGATGCCGTCGACCGCGGTATATTTGGAGGCGCGGCCGCTCTCGATCGCCTTGATCGCCGCCTGCTTGATGTTGTCCGGCGTGTCGAAGTCGGGCTCGCCGACGCCAAGGCCAATGACGTTGCGGCCCGCCGCTTTGAGCACGCGCGCCTTATCCGTCACCGCGATGGTGGCCGAAGGTTTGACGCGCTTGAGCGAGTCCGCGAGGAAAGCCATGTAACACCCAGGGATTATGCAAGCCGTGCTTGCTGCCGCGCTCAGTTAGTAAAGCCCATGGCTCAGACCGGCAAGAGTTGTAGGTGGGCTGTTCCCACAATTTCCGTGATGCCGGACGCGCCCGCCACCTTCACGGCGCCGGGTTGGCAGGGGCGGAAGCCACGGTCCGGGCCACGCCATGTTCGGACAGCAGCTTGGCGTAGTGGTCGGCTACAAAAACCTGGCCTTTTACCGTCCAATGCCGGGTCGGGTCGTAGATGTCGTCGCCGACAAAAATCATGAAGGGAATGTTCTGGCTCGTTAGATAAGTCTCAAGCTGAGCATCGCGGTCCTGGATGCCGACCAGGAGCTTGGCGCCGTGACTCTGCACAAAGTCGCGGATCATGCCGACCAAATGTTCGGTCGGATCGGGCACCGTCACCCGCCGATGACGGAGCTCGATGTAAACCGACATGGCGACGCGGCCGAGCATTGAATTACGCGCAAACCAGCTCTCGGTCATGTAATCGCGCTTCGGCGGTGGCGCCGGCTGTCCGCGGAATTGCCATACATTCGGTGAGGTTTGCTCGATGTAGGGCTTGTAATAATTGTATCGGACATTGTGGGAATTATCGTTGCGATCGTTGAGCGTGCAGAAGGTCAACACCACCGTCGTGGGTTTGACCTTGTCCCATAGCCGGGCAAGCATCAGGTATTCCTGATCGGTGCCATAACCGGCGACACCGGCATTCAGTATCTGATGGTTCGGAAATTGCGGCTTCAATAGTTCCGTGAAGCGATCGGCGGTCGTGACGCCTGCGCCGACGCCCCAGACCAATGAATCGCCGAGGAACAGGACCGTGGGCCGGGATCCATCGGGTTCGCTGTCGCGAAGGCCGAGGCTGTTGTTTTGCACGTCGGGCGATTTCACGTCCGGAATAGGCGACCAGCCGATTTCGGCGTCATAGCGATAGCCGTAGCCCGAAACGCCGGCTCTTTCAGGCATCAGGTAGGTCGGCTGCAGAATTCTTAAAACGACTTCGATCACCACGAGAGTGGCAAGAGCGATGCCGATCTGGATCAGGATTTCCCGGCCAAGCCTTCGAGTTTTCACAACCGGCACTCTCTAACTCCATCTTCCGTGCAAGAGCGCCTGGCTGCGTATGGCTCGCGCGATACGATTCTAACCCCGGCTTAACGTCGCCTTGCTAGAACCGCCGAAGGCCGCCTTTGTGGCCCGGAGGAAGGCCCGATGGCCGGCATATTCGGCCTGCTGCGCAACGGCGATTATCTCACCCGGGAGCGGATCAGGTTATGGGCTTTGGCCCTACTGGTCGCAACACTCGGCGGCGCGCTCTATATCCTCATCACTTCCCAGGGAGTCAACGACTATCAAGGCCGGCCGCTCGGCACTGATTTCGCCAATGTCTATGCCGCCGGGACTTATGTGCGCGACGGCCGGCCGGAACTCGCTTTCGATCCAGCGGCGCAACATGCGCGCGAGCAGCAACTCTTCGGCGCTGCCACGCCATTCTATGGATGGCATTATCCGCCCTTCTTCCTTTTCGTCGCTGGGCTGCTGGCGCTGATGCCCTATCTGCTAGCGCTGGCCATTTGGCAGGGCGTGACGCTCGCGCTTTATCTTTGGGCAATAAGGAGCATCGTTTCGATATCGTCATGGCCGGGCTCGTCCCGGCCATCCACGTCTTTCTTACCTTCGGGACCAGAAGACGTGGATGCCCGGCACAAGGCCGGGCATGACGAGAGAAATCGCGGCGTTGCGTACGACAACCTCTGGATTCTACTAGCCCTCGCCTATCCTGCCGTCTTCATCAATCTCGGCCACGGTCATAACGGCTTCCTGACAGCGGCACTCATCGGCGCGGCGCTGGTGGTGCTCGATCGTCGGCCTCTCCTTGCCGGCATCCTGTTCGGCCTACTGGCCTATAAGCCGCAATTCGGACTGCTGATTCCGCTGGTGCTGATTGCGACCGGGCGCTGGAAAACCTTTGCCGCCGCTGCCGCGACGGTCGCGCTGCTGGCGCTGGCCACCACGCTCGCTTTCGGGCCGCAGGTGTGGACCGCCTTCCTGGCCTCCACGGATTTCACCCGCACTGTCGTGCTGGAAGCCGGCGATACGGGCTGGCACAAGATCCAGAGTGTATTTTCCTGGACGCGGATGTGGGGCGGACCGGTGCCGCTCGCCTATGCGATACAAGCCATCGTCACACTCATTCTCGCTGTCGCGGTCGCCCGCCTGTGGCGCAGCGCCGTGTCATTCCGGCTGAAGGCCGCCGGACTCATTATCGCCGCCATCCTCGCCACACCCTACAGCCTCGATTACGACCTGATGGTGCTGGCGCCGGCGATTGCTTTCTTTGCCGCCGAAGGTCTGGCCTGCGGATTTCGGCCATGGGAAAAAACTGCTCTCGCCGCATTGTGGCTGGTGCCGCTGATCGCGCGCACCTTCGCCGAAACGACATTTATTCCGCTGGGTGCGCCGATGATGATTCTGGTTTTCGCGTTCATCATGTGTCGCGTAACAAGCCCGCGCGGCGCTACTCTGCAATAAATTTCTCTTTTGGAAGATTGCGCAGTGCGGCTTTGATGCAAACCGTCACAATACGGTGCGCATATTCGTTCACACCATAGTGAGAAACGACGAGAAGGCTCCATCCCGCGGTCAATGTTTGGCCGCGATGTGATGATCCTTTCCCGCCACACACCTGCGAGGGGAACCGGATGTATACGCTCTATTCGATGCAGCGCTCCGGCAATAGTTACAAAGTGCGGCTGGCGCTCGCCAAACTCGGCATTCCCTATCGGCTGGTCGAGGTGGACATCCTCAAGGGCGAGAGCCACACGCCGGAATTCCTGGCAATGAATCCAAGCGGCCAAGTGCCGCTGCTGGAAGTGGCGCCTGGGCGCTATCTCGCCGAGTCCAATGCGATCCTCTGGTACGTAGCCGGCGGCACGCCGCTGGCGCCGGATGAGCGCATCGAACGGGCGATGATCCTGCAATGGATGTTCTTCGAGCAGCATAGCCTGGAGCCGAATATCGGCGCGGCCTGGTTCTGGCTGTCGCTGATCAAGGGCGGCCGCGAATTGCAGCGTCATGCGCTGGATGATTGGATGGAGGAAGGCTATCGCGCACTCGGCGTGATGGAAAAGCACCTCCAAGCGCATCGTTTCTTTGTCGGCGACAGGCTCACGATCGCCGACATCGCGCTCTACGCCTACACTCACATCGCGCATGAATGCGACTATGACCTCAGCAGCTTTCCTAATACCCGCGCCTGGGTTGATCGCGTCGCAGCCGAGCCCATTCATGTGCCCATGGAGTGGCAGCCCGCTGTGGCAATGGCCGCGGGATGACGCGATGGCCGCGGCGTTAACCATTTGTTAACCGCGATCATCAAATAGCCTTCGTTTCCCAATCGCAGCGCCCAAGTCTGGCCGGATGCGCGCCCGCATCCGCCACGATGTTGGCGCCATGAATGATTCGCACGCCGCCGACCGCGAGCACACGAGCCGAGACATGAGCAATGATTTGAACGACCGGACCGGATTTGATCCGCCGATCCGTCCGCAACAGGCGGCGCGGCAGCGCACCGCCTTGGCACTGATCGCCACCATCGCGCTCGCGATTTCCATCGCGGTCGCCGCCACCGTGGTTTCACTCGGCATGGCGCGGGCGAACCTGCTCGGCGCTATCGAGAACAGCAGCGAGCCGCTGGCGCGCTAGCGCATCACCATTTCTGGAATACGAAGAAGGCGCCCGCAGCGATCAAGGCGAAGCCGACGGCGTGGTTCCATCCGAGCGGCTCCTTGAGATAGAGCAAGGAAAATCCAGCGAACACCAGGAGCGTAATCACCTCCTGCATGGTCTTGAGTTGCGCCGTCGTGTAGATGGCACTGCCCCAGCGGTTGGCCGGCACCGCCAAACAATATTCAACAAACGCGATCCCCCAACTCGCAACGATGACGTAGCCGAGCGGCACTTCCTTGAAGCGCAAATGCCCGTACCAGGCCAGCGTCATGAATATGTTCGAGCCGATGAGCAGGAGAATGGGCAGCAGATAGGGAGGGATGAACGCGGACATGGGGGACACCGTTGCGTAGCGGGACGCATTTCATACCACGCTTGAAAACGCGCGGCTGAGTAGTCTCCCAAAGACTTTTCCTCTGTAAGTGAATTGCGATTTCTTGGCCGACGAAAATAAACTGCAAGTAAAAATCACGTAAATAAATCGCGGCAGTGCAAGCTAAATAATCGTGCAGTAAATGCGGCGGCGAATTGTTTTCGTCGAAACGCTAATATAGCGTCCTAATAGCTCCAGTTGAATGGAGCGTAAAGAATTAGGAGAGGTAGAAATGCGTGCTTACTCTCGCGGAATGGCTTGTCTTGCCTTTGCGGTTGCGGCGGCTGCGCTAGTTCCAGCGGTCTCTGCAGTGGCCACCGACGAAGTCTTCGCGCCGACAGCCGTCATCTCGCTGCCGGGCGGCCAGAAAATCGTATCCTTCGACATCAGCTTCGTCGATCCGGTGATCGGCCTCTACATCCTCGGCGACCGCACCAATCAGTCGGTCGACGTCATCGACACCACGACAAATGCGGTGCTAACGCAGCTCAAGGGCGGATTCGTCGGCCCGACCGGAAACAACGACACTTCGGGCCCCGACGGCGTGGTGATCGTCGGCCATCGCGAGGTCTGGGTCGGAGACGCTCCGTGCACAGGTGTCGGCCACCCGACTCCGTGCGCGCCCGTGGGATCGAGCTCCGTCAAGGTGATCGATCTGTTCTCGCAGCAGCTCACGCACACGATCTTCACGGGCGGCGTCGCGCGCTCCGACGAACTCTGCTTCGACCCGCGGCATCATCTCGTCCTGGCGGCCAACAATGCCGATCCGACTCCATTCGCTACCATCATCTCCACCACTTCCTATTCGGTGCTGGCGAAGATTCCGTTCAACGGAACGAATGGTGCGCCGAACTCGAATAACGGCGCCGAACAGTGCCAATGGGATCATCGCACCGGAAAATTCTATATCTCCATCCCCGGCATCGCCGGACAGCCCCCTGGGACCGGGGGCGTGGCGGTGATCGACCCGGTGTCGATGAAAGTCGAGAAGACCTTCATCATCCCGTTGGCCAGCTGCGACTCGCCGCAAGGCATGGCAATCGGGCCGGATCATCAAATCCTTCTCGGCTGCAACGGACCCGGTGGCGCCAATCATCCGACCGCGGTCATCGATGATCGCAACGGTGCGGTCATCAAGACGCTTGCCAACGAGTCGGGCTCCGACATGGTGTGGTTCAACCCCGGCGACGGCCACTACTTCCTGGCGCGCTCGGCAGCCGTCGGTGCGAACCAGTTGCTCGGCGTCGTCGACGCCGAATTGCCCGGTGGCGGCGGCGGAGAGCAGTCCGGTGGGGATATCAAGGCGGATCCCGATGCCATTACGGCGGGTAAGAACATCGCTGGCCGGAATGTCCATTCCGTCGCCGCTGATCCTATCCTGAACAAGGTGTTTGTACCGATTCCCGCCGGGGTCAGCACAATCTGCGGCTCCTTGGGCGGAGTCGACGCGAACGGCTGCATCGCCGTGTTCACGACGCCCAACGATGACCGCCCGGACCGGGACCACAGCGGCCGTCGCTAAGCTGTGTTGAGACCCAAGAACGCTCTCCGGCGAAGACTTCGTCTTCGCCGGAGTATTTTTGCCCCTAATCCCTAGAAATGAAATCTAATCGGCGCGGCGGCGCAGGATCGGCACCGGAGCGGCCTCACGCGGCGAGCCGGTGCTGAGCACGATCACCTCGATATTGGTCCCGTTGGGCTTAATCACGTAATCGTATCCTTCAAGCACGCGGCCCAGGACGAGGCGCAGCGGTCCCTCATATGTTGCCGTGACACGGCGGTTCAACGCGGTGCCACGATAGTGCACGTCGAAGCGCGTGCGTAGCGCCGCGAGTATCTCCTCGACGGTGACGTCGCCTGCCTCCAGCCGAATATTCTCCACCGGTCCTTGCAGGCGTATCTGCGCCCGAGCGGGATCACCGTGAAGTGCCGCCAGGAGCACTCCGGCGATCAGCAGCGGCTTGGAGCAAATGCTTCGCATAGAATGGTTCCGGGTAGGGTCGGCAAAAGTCGAGCGGCGATCGCGCAAGTTCAAAAGCCGAGCAAAGATACGTAAGTTACAATGGCCGAGCGCATTCCTGTTGCTTGTTCATAACATACATAGAGCCTGAGATTCTTATAGTCTATTCTCGCGGCGCATCGTTGCGATGCGATTGGATCGAGTCCGCGGGCAAACTCTCAGCGTAGCGGAATAATTACGCGTCGTGCATTCGCACAAGCTAAGCTCCGCGGTGCAGCTCTTTCGATTCGGAACGAGATTGATGCAACGCTCTGGATTCATTCTTGCCGTATTCGCCGCCGCCACGCTGATGCTTTCGGCAGCACTCGCGCCGCTGCAAGCGCAGACGTCGCCGGCGAAGCGCGTGCTGGAAAAACCGTACAAAATTATTCCCCTGACTATCGCGCCGGCTCCGGCTGATGCGAGCTTCACCAGTTTCCGCGAGGAACTTGCACGCGTGGCCAAAGATCGCGTTTATGCGGAGCTTGAGCGCCTGGTGGTTGCGCAAGGTTTCTTTTGGGCGGGCGATTTTGGCCGCGGCTTCGATCCTAAAAAAACTTCTGCGGAGAATTTCGCCGCCGCGATCCGGCTCGAGCGCGACGAGGCCATTGGCTGGAACAACCTGGCCGCCTTCGCCGCTTTTCCCGATGCCACGGCGATGGCGTCACGGCCGGGCGTGATCTGCGCGCCCTCCCGACCGCTATTCGACGAAGTCGAGTTCGACCGGATCAACACCGCGGCGATCAGCCCTGCCGGTTGGCTTTATCCACGCACAGCGGGGGTGCCGATGCGCGCCACGCCGAGGCCGGACAGTGCCGTGGTGGAAACGCTCGGACTGCATGTGGTGCGGCTACTTGGTTATGAAGCGAGCGAGACTAACTTCGATACGGCGCGCGCCGCCTGGGCGCGCGTCGCCGCTCCCAGCGGCAAGACCGGCTTTGTTGCACCGGGCGCGCTGATGCCACTGCAGACCGACCAGCTTTGCTATCGCAAGGACCTGATGGGACGCTGGCAGATCGCCGGTTATGTCACCGCGAGTGAGTGAGGCGTCTAAACCACCAATCCATCCATGGCCGTCACCGCCCCGCTGCCGGGGAAAATCGCGTCGGCCAGCGCTTTGTCGCCGGCGCGAACATGATCTCGCAGCAAGCCCTTGAGCACGGCGCGCAGGTCGGTCGTCGGCTTCAGATCGCGTCCTTCATAGAGATTGGCTTCCTTCAAGCCGGGCCAGTCGCTGATCACGCGGCCGCCCTTGACCGCGCCGCCCGCCAGGAGCGCAACCGTCGCGGTGCCGTGATCGGTACCGTCGGTACCGTTGACGCGCGCAGTGCGTCCGAACTCGGTGACGACGGCTACCGCTGTTTCGTGCCATGCCGGGCCCATCCCGGTTTCAATGGCGGCGATGGCGCCGTCGAGTGCACCAAGCAACGCCGCGAGCCTGCCGTTGACCTCACCTTCGGCGGCATGGGTATCCCAACCATCGAATGCCAGCGCGCCGATGCGCGGGCCATCCGCGCGGGCCAGGAATTTCGCGGCCGCGCCCGCGCTCTCGGCAAAATAAGCGCGTACCTGCGCGGCACCCGCCGCTGGTTTCTTGCCGGGCTGATCCATGCCGCCGGCGCGCGCGATGGCGGCCAGGCCGACGCGCTCTTCGAGCACGCGCGCCAGCGCCGGATCGCTGTGACGATAGAGATCGAGCAACCGCATCAGGGTGTCGTCGGAGGCCGGCGGCAGTCGCGGCGGCGTCCACGACAAGACCGGCGCGGCGCCGCGCGCGACCAAAGGCGTCACCGGCCCCATGGCAAAGGCCTCGCGGCTTTTCGCATTGGCGCGGCCGGCGGGTTCCAGCGTCACCAAAGCGCGATTGAGCCAGCCGCTGTCGGTGGCGCCGGGCCGTACCAATCCGCTTTCAAGCACGTCCTGCCCGTCGAAATGCGAGCGCTCGCGATACGAGGTCGCCACCGCATGGACGACGGCGGCTTGGCCGTTCTTGTAGAGGCGATGAAGGTTCGGCATCGCCGGATTCAGCGCGAACAGGAAATCCAGCGGCAGCGCCGGGGTCGCACCATCCAGAGACAACGCCTTGTCGCCGCGCAGCTTGAGCCAGTCCGGATCGCCGACTGGCGGCACTGCGGCCAAGCCGTCAAGCGCGCCGCGCAGCACGATGACCAGGAGCCGCGGATCGCGTCCCTCGGCCATCGCCACCTTCGGCACATAGGCCCAGGCAAACAGCACGCCGGAGGCCAGCAACAATTCGCGGCGGCTCGGAGCGTGGAGGTTTATCGGCATCGGAGTCATCTCCGTTGGAATTCAGGCGACATCAGCAGCAAGGCGAGCGCTTGCGGGCGGCTTTCCGCCCGCGCCACCGCCTGCCGTGTCTCCGCCGAGGCGAGTGGCCCAAGCGCCGTATCCACGATGGAGTCCGGATCGGACACGTTGGCGATGCGGCGTGCCATTTGGGTAGCGATATCGAGGCGCTGGGCGAGGCCGTCCATCCAGGCGGCATTGGCGTCGTCGAATCCCTTCGGTGCTGGAGGCCGCCACAGCGGCTCGCCCAACGTGTTCTGTGCCTGGATCAGCGGGCGCACATCGGGTGGTGTCACGCCGGTCGCGCGCAAAGCCGCCGCCATCCATTCACCGGGCCGTTTGAGCTTGGCGCGCGTTTGCGTCCAGGCGTCCGGAGCCGTTACTAGCGCCTTTGCCACTTCCTTGAGATTGCCGTCGGTATCGAGGAAAACTTTTGCCAAGCGCTCCACCAGCGCCGCAGGCGGCTCATCGGCGACGAAATGGCGGACCAACTTGGTTGCCAGATGTTTCGCCGTCGCCGGATGCCGGGCAAGAGCATTGAGCACGGCGCGGCCTTGCTCAAAGCCCGCCGCCGCATAGTTCTGGCCGATGACCTGATGCGCGCCCGGCTCATGCATGCGTGGATTGAAGATGAATTCACCGCCGCGGTCTTCCTTCAGCGGCACAACGGTCCAGCCGGTGATGACCTTGGCGAAGCTTGTGACGTCATCCTGATTGTAGACCGTGCGCACGCCGACGGTATGCAGTTCAAGGATCTCGCGGGCGAGATTCTCGTTGAGCCCTTTGCCCTGCTTGATCCCGGCGGGCGAGTTCGGACCGATTGAGCGCGCGTTGTCGAGATAGATCAGCATCGCCGGATGCGTTTCGACCGCGAGCAACATGTCGGAGAAGCGGCCGAACGCATGGGCACGAATGGCTTCACGCTCATAGGCGCCGGCGAGCGCGCGCACCGGCCCTTTATCGGCGGAGACGCAGAAGTGGTTCGACCAGAACCACACCCACCTTTCGGCAAAACCGATGTCGGAGCCGAGCGCAGCATCGGTCCGCGCCTTCGCCTCTTCCAGAAAGATTTGCTGCGGAATATTCGCACCGATGTTTGGCTGCTGCGGCGCTTGCTGTATTTGCTCGCCGCCTACGGCGTCCGCTTGCATCTCTTTGCCGGCGGAATTTTTCGCGGCCGCACCCGCCGCGTTCGCTGCATCGCGTTCGGCGTTCTGTACGAGGCGCGCCGCCCTGCGTTCCCGGCGGAAATCAAAGGCAGTCCGCGCCGCCTCGCCGGTCGTCAACAAATTTGGATCGGTGATTTGGCCGGCATTAGGCCGGTCGAGCTCGGCCAGGAGCGCGCCTTGCGGGTCCGAGGCAATGACCGCGATGGAGCCGGCCTTCGGACCAAAGCCGAAGCGGTGCAGCGCCAAAGCAGCCTGTGCTTTCGGATCGACAGCCATGCCGGCCTATCCTGTAGGTGCGCCCCGCATCAACGTAGCAGAGTCTTCGCATCCGCGTGTCAAGACTGAGGCAGCCGAGCTGAATGGCCGGTGAATGCAGCATGAATATTTGGAAAGGTGGCGCGTTATGCCGGGGCACAGCGCCTCGATCTATATGAGAGGGCGCGGGCGCTTCAAGCGAAGCCACGAACTCATCGATTCCGCCGCGCAGGCATGGCATCCAAACGGAACAGCAAATAGACGGCAAAGCACGCAGGGACCAGTGCCGGCCCCGGAATATGCACCATGCCGAGCCCGATCTGGAGCAGCGGCAGCCAATAGACGAGTTGCGCCAAGCGCCGCCCGGAACCATCGAGCTTATCGCGGTCGAGCAATAGCAGCGCGGCAAAGGTCAGTGGCAGCACGTCGTAGGCCAGCAAATAAGGCGACGCACAGATCGAACACGCGAGAAACAGTGCAAGCAACAGGTGCGGGTCGGCGTGCTTACGGCAGCGGAAAGCCCAAGCCACCGCCGCCACCGCGAAGGCCGAGAAGCAAAGCTGCACAACCATGGCGACGGCGTAGCTTGCGCCCGTCCCCCGCACATTCATGAAAATGGTCGGATAGAACGGCGTCGCTACAAATTCGGGATCGGCAAGCACCATATTATTCTGTACCGGCAGTCCCTTGAGCACGAAATCGATCCACATCTGCGGTCCGAACAGGACAGTCGTGATCGCCACGATGACGATCGTGGTCACGCCGGCGCTGGCAAATACCCGCCAGCGGCCGGAAGCCGCCAGCATGATGGGAAAAAGCAGCCCAAGCTGCGGCTTCAGCGTCAAGCATCCGATCAGGAGCCCGGCCATAAGTGGCCGCCGATCAAGCCAGATAAAAATCGTTATCAGCATTGCCGCGGTGATGAATGAGCTTTGCCCCGACATGAGGCAAAACATGGCGGCGGGCGAGAAGAAGAGCGCGAGCAGCAGGCGCGGATCGTTGAGTTGGCGCCGGACGACGGGAACCAGAATGAGAAGGCCCAGGACCGTCCAAACAGACAGTGCCGTCAGATAACTGAGCTGGCCGAAGGGAGCGGCGAGCAACATCAGGCTCGGTGGATAAGACCAGTTCTGGCCGGGATAGTCGTTCCCCAGCATAGCAAACAGAACGCTGTTGTAAGCCTGCGGGTCGTAGAACAGGCTCGGCTCCGCGCTCGCCGCCGCGCGCCCATACATCCAGAAATTCAGGAAATCGCGGCCGACCACCAAAGTCGTGCGGTCGCGCGGGATCGGGTCCACCCAGGAGATCGTCGCGAAATAGGAAATCGTTATCAGGACAAAGAACAGCGTCGCGAAGATGAGGAAGTCGCGAACAAGCTCGCGGTTCTCCTTGGAGAGATCTGGCATGGTGGCGCTGATCATTGAATCTGGGCCGATATTTGCAGCGGCAGCGGCGGCCAGCCTACCCAGACGTCGTTTCTTTTTTGTTATCGCATCCCGAGCAGCGGCTGTGCTTGGTCAGCCGTGCCGCAGCTTCAGCACGATAATGGCGATCACCGGCACCAGCGTCACCACGTTGGAGCCGATGATCGGCCAGCTTCCAAGCAAAAGCCCATAACTAAGCCACAGCACCAGGCCGATCGCGAAAGTCGAATAGGTGAGCAGCGAGATCGCCGCGGTGTCGCGCGTGCGGATGATGTGCAGTGCCTGCGGCAGCCAGCATAGGGTGGTCAGCGTCGCCGCCAGTGTCCCGCTAAATTGATAAAAGTTTGATCCATAGCCGGTGATTGCGCGCGCGGCGGACGATTCGCAAGGCACTGTGCGTCCGGCCCTGGCTGGGCAAAAACCCGGCCATGGTGTGGTCACGAACGGCTAGTAGACAGGCGCCAATCCATTTTCACCTGTCAGAGCCGCCAGCGGCCGCTTTGCCCTATAATGAAGCTCGTCATGTTTCGTCGATTCGAAAATCTCCTGCATCCGACCGCGCCCCCGGACCGGCCCGAGCCGCCAGCGGGGCTGCTCGCCTTCTTTTGGCATTTCGCCCGCCAGGCGAGGTGGCTTTTCGTCGCCTTGTTCGTCGTTGAATCCTTCGTGGCGCTGCTCGATTCCGCCATTCCCTGGTTCATTGGGCGCATCGTCACCCTGGTGACGACGATCCCGCGCGACGATTTTGTCACGGACACCTGGCCATGGCTCGTCGGCATGGCGTTGATCGTGCTGATCGCGCGGCCGGCCATCGTCTTTGCGCGTTATCTCATCACCAACCAGGCGATCACCGGCCAGTTCACCAACCTGATCCGCTGGCAGGCGCATTGGCACGTGGTGCGCCAGAGCTGGGCCTTCTTTCAGAACGATTTCGCCGGACGCATTTCCAACCGGGTGATGCAGACCGGCGGCGCGGTGCGCGAAACCCTCGTCTCCTCCGTCACCGCCATTTGGTACGTCCTCGTCTACGGCACCACGGCCATTGTAATGATGGCGACGGCGGACGGCTGGCTGACGATTCCGGTCCTGTTCTGGTTTGCCGGTTATACGGCGCTGCTGATCTATTTCGTCCCGCGCATGCGCGAGCGCTCGAAGGTCTCGTCGGAGGCGCGCTCGGCGCTGATGGGACGCATCGTCGATAGCTATACCAACATCCTCACGCTGAAGCTGTTTGCCCGCGCCCGCGACGAGGATAATTACGTGCGCGACGCGATCGACCGCCACACCGGCCTGTTCCTCGCCTCGCAGCGGCTGATGACCTCGTTCGGTACCCTGCTCGCGCTGCTGAATGCGGCGCTGATGGCCGGCGCGGGCGGGCTGGCGCTGCTGCTATGGCAGCGCGGCTCCGTCGAGGTCGGCACCATCGCCATGGTGCTGCCGCTGACCTTCCAGCTCACCAACATATCGCGACAGATCGCCGTGCAGATCGCCGACATCTTCGAGGATATCGGCGTGGTGCAGGAAGGCATGTTGAGCATCGCCCGGCCGTTACAGCTCGTCGATCATGCCAGCGCCGAGCCTCTCGTCATCAATGAAGGCCGCATCGAGTTCGAGAATCTCCGCTTCGGCTATGGCCGCAAGAGCGGCGATGGTGTGCTCAACGGCTTCAGGCTCACGGTAGAGCCCGGCGAACGCATCGGTCTGGTCGGACGTTCCGGCGCCGGCAAGTCCACCGTGGTCAATCTGCTGCTGCGTTTCTTCGATCTCGAAGGCGGACGCATTTTGATCGACGGCCAGGATATTGCGCGGATGACGCAGGAGTCGTTGCGCGCGCAGATTTCGGTAGTGACGCAGGATACATCGCTGCTGCACCGTTCGATCCGCGACAACATCCGCTATGGCCGGCGCAGCGCCAGCGAGGCGGAGGTGGTCGAGGCGGCGAAGCTTGCCCAAGCCGACGAATTCATCCACCAGCTGGAAGATTGGCGCGGCAACCGCGGCTATGACGCCCAGGTCGGCGAGCGCGGCGTGAAACTTTCCGGCGGCCAGCGCCAGCGCATCGCTATTGCGCGCGTGATCCTGAAGAACGCGCCGATCCTGGTGCTCGATGAAGCCACCTCGGCGCTGGACAGCGAAGTCGAGGCGGCGATCCAGGCCAGCCTCGACACGCTGATGGCAGGCAAGACCGTGATCGCCATCGCGCACCGACTATCGACTATTGCGCGGATGGACCGGCTGGTGGTGCTGGATCGCGGACAAATCGTCGAGCAGGGAAGTCACGCCGAGCTTCTGCGCGCCGACGGCCATTATGCTGCGCTGTGGAAACGGCAGTCGGGCGGCTTCATCGACGCCGGGCCGGAAGAGGCCGTGAACGCCGCCGCGGAGTAACTCCGCGGACGCCGTTATCCAACCGGCTCTAATCCGCGCCACCGCAATAATGCTTCATTGAAGCCGCTGCGGCGCCTTGCCGATTCAACTTGAGCTGATCACTTAACCATCCGCTTACCAGAATCACGGTCACCGGCTACGCGCCCGCAGTCTTAAGATGAAAATAACGCGCCCACACCTATAAAGACCTTCTCAGGCTATGCCGGGGAAAAGTCATGGTGCAGGATCTTCGCTTCTCAGTTCTCATCGCCGGAATACTCGTCACCGCTGTTTCCGGCGGTATCTGGATGAAGATGGATGCGCCGGTGCCCGCTGCGGCTACCGTCGAGGCGCTAACACCGGACGCGACCCTTCCGGCCATCGAGACCTCGGCTCAAGCCGGAATCCAGCATGAGGGACCCAACTCACAAACGCCGCAGAGCGACGGCGACGTTATCCGCGACAAGCTGAGGTCGGCGGCGATGACGGCGGGCGAAGCTTATGCGCTTTCCCCTTGCGACAGCACCACGAAGGCCAACTTCGTCGCCGCCGTGAGCGCCTACGCCAAGGCTTGGCGCGACAAGATGGGCTGCGGCTTCAGCGGCTGCAATGAAAAAAAACTGCAAGTCGCCACCGTGGCATTCTCCACTCCTTTCGACCAACGCGTCCACGACTCGGTGCGGACGGCCTTCAACAAGGGCGGCATCTCGGTCTACGATTTTCCCCCGCCGTTGCGGGAAAACGTCAGCATGCTGACGCGTGGCGAGGGCAACTTCGCTCCGGCCTGCTCCGGAGCCCGCGCGGAACGGTGAAACTCTCTGTCCCTGCCGGTCAAACACGATCAGCCGATTAAAGCCGGCTGGCTTAGACCGAAGACCGCCCGCGGCTGTCTTGCAGACTTCACACAACTTCCCTAAGTTGCGCCACTTACTCTCATAAGTTGCAGCCTCGTGGGGGAGGTCAGCCATGCCGAGGGAATCCGTCTTACATCTTTCGCAACCGATCTTTCACGAGCCCTATTTCGGTGAAGATGCGGCGCAACCGGACCCAACGGGCTTTCATACCACGCACCCGAGCGACACCGAAACCTACACCGAAGTTTCGAACCTATTGAAGAAAGAGGTCGTAGCAATTCCAAAATCGCGCGCCGCGGCGAATGAAATGTTCGAGCTGGCGCAAGCTTACGGCAACCACGGCGATCAGATCGTCAAGAAGATCACGCAGGCGGGCAAGATCATCTTTCACGCGCTCGGCGATTCGGGCGCGTCGAACGTGCGCAAGTATTCGAAAGAGCTGCGCGTCACCGACCAAGTCACCATGGACGCCGCGCAGTCCAACGACGCCAACCGCCCGGCGTTTCTTTTCCATCTTGGCGACGTCATCTACAATTTCGGCGAGGCCCGATATTATTACGATCAGTTCTACGAACCATTCCGAAATTATCCGGCTCCAATCTTCGCAATACCGGGCAACCATGACTCCTTCATCGTACCTGGCACGCCGCCGGCTAAGGAGCCGCTGAAAACCTTCCTCCGCAATTTTTGCGCCGCGGCCCCCACGATTACCCCGGAAGCCGGCTCGCTGCATCGCACGGCGATGACCCAGCCGGGCGTATATTTCACGCTGCACGCGCCCTTCGTGCGCATCATCGGCCTGTTCAGCAACTCCCTTGAAGGCCCCGGCGTGATCTCCAATCAAGACACCAAATGGCCGGCCGTTTCCGACCTGCAGCTAAAATTCCTGGCGGCGCAACTCAAACGGATCAAGCAAGAGCAGTTCAAGGGCGCACTGTTGCTTGCGGTCCACCACCCGCCCTTCAGCTATTCGCCAGGCCCGAAAGATGGAGGAAAGGGAGGAAATCACGGAAGCAGTTCCGCGATGCTCCGGCAGATCGACACCATCTGCAAGCAGGAGGGCGTTTATCCGCACGCTTTCCTCTCCGCCCACGCGCACAATTATCAGCGCTATACGCGGATCGTGAATTTCGCCGGCCAGGAGCGCGATGTTCCGTTTATCGTCTGCGGCGACGGAGGTCACAACGTGAATCCTCTGGTCCGCGCTGGCAAGGGCGAGGTCGCCGCGGAGCCTCACGCCGGCTCCCGCGTCGACTATATGGAATCTCATCCCGCCCTCGAGGTAAAGGAACTGCTTCTCGAAAAATACGATGACACCAACTACGGATATCTGCGGATTCATGTCGACAAGGAGCAGCTCAAGATCGGCTTTCACCAGGTGGGAGCCAGCACGCTCGCGCAATCGCGCTTCGACATGGTCACGATAGATCTCGCGAGCCACACCATGGTGGCGAACTAGATCCCGCTGGCGAAGCCCTTCCGCCCTGGGCCGCGGCGACCCATATTCCGTGCATGGCTAAATCCCCCAGCAAGCCGTCCCGCGACCCGGCCAAGCATTCGAAAAAGGACCCGGCGGCGCCGACGCGCAGCAAGGCCGCGGCAGAGCATATGAAGCCACTGGCTCCGGCTTTGGAGCAGCTGCTCAACCCGGCTATCGCAAAAGGCACCGCGGGGGTCGGCGCCCAGACCGGGCTTCAGCCGCCGGCCGACAATTCCTTTGAGCGCCGGGCCGATTTCGCCAACGCCCATAAGGCGCGCAAGTCGACGCCGAAAGGCTTCGATGAAGCCTCGCAGACCGGCTACGTCGGCAAGGGCGAGGTAGAGATCAACAAGGGGATGGCGGAGGCGCTCGGCTATAAGGAAGACGAGATTTCCGGCCTGCGCTCCTCCGGCGTTACCGCGACCGTGCAGGCGCTGGAAACGCTGCTGCGCTCCGGCCGCAAGGAATTCGAGGAAAAGCCCTGGACGCCGCACCGTCCGCCGCGGCCGGAGAAGTCCGAGGGCGGCCAGCCGCTGGTCATCAAGTCTGAGTTCGAGCCCAAGGGCGATCAGCCGCAAGCCATTAAAGATCTGGTCGAAGGCGCGAAGCGTCACGACCGCACGCAGGTCCTGCTCGGCGTCACCGGCTCCGGCAAGACTTTCACCATGGCCAAGGTGATCGAGGCAACGCAGCGCCCGGCGCTGATCCTCGCGCCCAACAAGACGCTGGCGGCGCAGCTCTATGGTGAGTTCCGGACTTTCTTTCCCGGCAACGCGGTCGAATATTTCGTCAGCTATTACGACTACTACCAGCCGGAAGCCTATATCCCGCGCACCGACACCTACATCGAGAAGGATTCGTCCATCAACGAGCAGATCGACCGCATGCGCCACTCGGCGACGCGGGCGCTGCTGGAGCGCGACGACGTGGTAATCGTCGCCTCGGTGTCGTGCATCTACGGTATCGGTTCGGTCGAAACCTATTCGGCGATGACGTTTGCGCTGAAGCAGGGCGAGAAGATCGATCAGCGCCGGCTGATCGCTGACCTCGTGGCGCTGCAATACAAGCGCACTGCCGGCGATTTCTCCCGCGGCACCTTCCGCGTGCGCGGCGACTCGATTGAGATTTTCCCCGCACACTATGAGGACCGCGCCTGGCGTGTGTCGCTGTTCGGCGACGAGATCGAGGCGATCCACGAATTCGATCCGCTCACCGGCGCCAACACCGATGCGCTGGAATTCGTCAAGATCTACGCGAACTCGCACTATGTGACGCCGCGCCCGACGCTGATTCAAGCGATGCAGTCGATCAAGGCGGAACTGAAATGGCGTTTGGGCGAGTTGAACGCGGCCGGTCGCCTGTTGGAAGCGCAGCGGCTGGAGCAGCGCACGCTGTTCGATCTGGAAATGATGGAAGCCACCGGCTCCTGCGCCGGCATCGAGAATTATTCCCGCTATCTGACCGGCCGCAAGCCGGGCGAGCCGCCGCCGACATTGTTTGAATATGTTCCCGACAACGCGCTGGTGTTTGTCGACGAGAGCCATGTCACCATCCCGCAGCTTGGCGGCATGTATCGTGGCGACTTTCGCCGCAAGGCGACGCTGGCGGAATACGGTTTCCGCCTGCCGTCGTGCATGGACAATCGGCCGCTGCGCTTCGAGGAATGGGACGCCATGCGTCCGCAGACCATCGGCGTGTCCGCCACGCCCGGTCCGTGGGAGATCAATGAGGCCGGCGGCGTTTTCGCCGAGCAGGTGATCCGCCCCACCGGCCTGATCGACCCGCCGGTCGAGATACGTCCCGCGCGCACGCAGGTGGACGATCTCGTCGGCGAGGTGCGGCAGACGGCGCAAGCGGGCTTCCGCACGCTCTGCACGGTGCTGACCAAACGCATGGCCGAGGATTTGACCGAATATCTGCACGAGCAGGGCATTCGCGTCCGCTACATGCATTCCGACATTGACACGCTGGAACGCATCGAGATCATCCGCGACTTGCGGCTCGGCGCTTTCGACGTGCTGGTCGGCATCAACCTGCTGCGCGAGGGCCTGGATATTCCGGAATGCGCGCTGGTCGCGATTCTCGACGCCGACAAGGAAGGCTTCCTGCGCAGCGAGACGTCGCTGATCCAGACCATCGGCCGCGCCGCGCGCAACATCGAAGGCAAGGTGGTGCTTTATGCCGACAAAATCACCGGCAGCATGCAACGCGCCATCGCCGAGACCGACCGCCGCCGCGAGAAGCAGGTGGAATACAACAAAGAGAACGGCATCACACCCGAGAGCATCAAGAAAACCATCGGCGACATCATGGGCAGCGTCTACGAGCGCGACCACGTGCTGATCTCGACCGGCGACGGCAAGGCCGGCGATTTCGCCGACGCCGCCACCATCGGGCACAATTTCGAAGCCGTGCTCGCCGATCTCGAAGCGCGCATGCGCGCCGCCGCCGCCGATCTCGATTTTGAGGAAGCCGCCCGCCTGCGCGACGAGCTCAAGCGCTTGCGCCAAACTGAGCTGGCGGTGATGGACGATCCCACGGCGAAATTCGTGCAGCTACCCGCGAAAGGCAGCGCCAGGTCGCGACCGCACAAACCCGACCTCGATGAGATGGGCATCGCGCTCTATCACGAAGTCGCCCCGCATCGCCCGGGCGGCAAGGGCAAAGGCGGACCGCGCAAGCCATCGCTCGATGAAATGGGCCCAGGCGTAGAATCGATCCCCGGCGCAAAATCCGCTACCAGCCCGCGCTCGACGCTGGGCCGTGGCGGCATGCATGGGGGGAGGAAGGGGAGGAAGCGGTAAAGCCTGCGCCGTCTAACCTACCGGAACTAACGCCGCACTCGCTCCTTCCTCTTTCATGCCCGCCCTCTCCCCCTATCCCCCGCTCAACATCCCGAAGCTCGTCGCGCCGGATGTGTGGATCGTCGACGGACCGCGCCCCGTGAGCGGCGAATATCGCACGCGTTCGTGGTCGGCTGGGCTGCTGTGGTGGTGTATTTGTTCGTGGTGCTCACGGCCTAGCCGCGAGCACCACTTTTGAACTTTGTTACTTGGTGATCTCGCCGACCACGATGCGCTCGCGCGGGTTGATCAGCAGGATCTTGTCCTGCAGCCGGACGTATTTGTAGTCGCGCACGAACGGTATCTTATCCGTCACGTCCGAGGGCAAGTCCTGGTACTGGGCCCAGGCGTTGAACTTGTCGGCGGGTTTCGCGTCGCTGATCACGATCGGCGCTTGCCCGCTGCTGATGCTGCTGTAGATGGCCTGTTTCTGCTCGGCGGTGAGCGCCGGCGGCCATGCCATGGTCGGGGTTTTGTCGTCGGCGTTGTTCTTGGCGGAGAATTTAGCCGGCTCGTCCTGGGTGCCCTGCGGGGCGCCGGGGGCTGCAAGCTTGCCGTCCTGGAAAACCTTATCCTGCCCAACCGCCTGGGTACCCGGTATGGCCATCTGCGGGCCGGTCTGCGGCGCAGCGTCTTGCTTGGCCTCATTGCCCTGACGCTCGCCTTGCGATGGCGTGCGGTTTGTCAGCGCCTCGTCAGCGGTATTTTGCTGGCTTTTTTCTTGGCTCTGGGCGAGCCCGGCGCCGGCGAGCAGCGTGAGCGCGATCACGCCATAGCGCAAAGAGCGTTGCATGATGAATACTCCCGTTGCAGAGGACTTCCAAGTACAACGTCCTGGGAGCCAACTCGTTGCAGGCGGCGACGAAAAAACCCTATAGAGGCGCTACTTGCCTGCTGGGTCCGCATGAACGAGGCACAGCTTTGCGGAGGACGCTGTATGGCCACCTATTTTATCTTCGGCGCGGTGGGGCAGTGCCCGGCTTGTGCCGATCACCGCTTTTCCGGCCCGGCCATGCTGACGCCGGACAGCAGTATCACCTGCCACCATTGCCGACAGGTCTGCAGTGTCGAGCTTGCCGTACAAACCGCGCTGAAATCCGGCGCCGTGAAGAAGCTCAGCGATCACCGCGTGGTGCAGGGCTCATAACATCCGCGCCTGCCGCTTAAACGAATGGCCCCGGCGAAGCCAGGGCCATTCACACGATCCGTATGCGGATCTTAGTAGCGATGCTTGATGATGACCTTCTTGGCGGCGTGACGCTCGCGCTGATGTTCCCAGCCACGATGCATGCCGCGGTCACGATGCACGATAGTGACGTGACGGGCCTGCGCGCGAGCGTGATGAGCTTCTCCGACGCGGAGTTTGACTTCCTCAGCGGAAGCCGGGGCAGCAAAGGCAATCGTCACCGCAGCAGCGGCGAACGCAAGAGCAAGCTTTTTCATGAGATCCTCCTTGTATAAATAGAATAGAGAACAACGGGTATTCGTTCTCTGTCCGAGACAACCCGCAGGTGTCGGAGTTGTTCCTGCGTATGTCTCCTTATACTTGGGCGCGCGCGCATTAGTCTGTCTGAATACATGTTCATGTTTGAAGCAGAGCCATGCCTGCAAATCTTCGGTGTCGCGTCTGCTGTGTACAAAAGCACCGCCCCTTGTTCCCGCCGCGCAAAAGCGCAAAATGCCGCCCTCTCACCGGATCAATCCGGCATCGCAACAGCGCGCAGGAGAACGTCATGGCCAAGGGTCAGATGCGAAGTAACAAAGAGAAGAAGAAACCAAAGGCCGACAAGAACAAGAAGAAGGAAGGTTCCTCTTCGTCGTTCGGGATGGCGCAAAACCAGGGCCAGCCGGGCAGCAATCCTTACGGCAAAAAGGGGCCCTAAGGGCCCCCTCTTCCAACGCTCACGCGACAGCAGATCAATTCGCGGGGACGGCTCGCGGCAGCGGATAATCCGGGCTGTCGTACAGCCGCCGGATGTCGTCGCCGCTAAAACGCACTTCGTTTACTTCCAGGAAGGCGCCGAGCAGAAGCGTCGGCGGCAGTTCCTCGATAGCGAAGCGCACCGCTTCCGCCGCGGTATCAAACCGGCGGTAGCTCATGGGGCTTCGAGTCTTGCGGCTGCGGCTGGGAAACAACTCCGCCGGCGCGCTGTAGTCAATCGTGCCTAGATCCCGCATGGGCCCTCGCATCTGATTGGGGGCGAGCTGCGACATGGATTATCTCCTTTTACTCGAAATTATCAGCCGCAGGCAGGCGGCGTTTCAATCGACACCGCCTCAATCGAGGTAGCGATATATCGATTAAACGTCATTTGAATGGTCATCACCCAAACGAAGTTCATTATATAGGTACGAATGGGGGAAACGCGAGGGCCGCGACGGGATGGTTAAGAGGCTACCGCTCGCCTTCAGAGCGCACAACGGCGTCATGCAACGTTATTTCGGCGCAGCGGGAGGTAGTTCAAGCTTCAGCACACTGCTACGACCGGGCTGGGCTTCATGGATGACGACAGTCAGAATCGCCAGCACCACGGTCACGCCGGCGAGAATAAAGCCGACAAATGCGAGACGGTGATCCGCCATGGTGATCGGTCGCTTCCCCTCCAGGCTCTCAGCACTCGCCGTTGCAAGTCACAGTGCAATATAGCGCCGGAAGACTAATGCGTGGAAAAAGAGACGACTTGCGGCCCTGACGCGGCATCGTCGAGGGCTAAACGGCCTTCAAGGTGGCTTTGCACGACCACAACAGCCACCAGCATCACCGCGAAAGTTATGCCGCCAAAGAATAAACCGACACGTCCGAGGCTGCTTTTGTCTGCCATGGTCATCCCGTTAGTTTTCTCGAACCACATTGTTGTCGTTCGTTGATGGCGGGAAAACGCCGCGCTGCGCATTCCGTTCCCCCGTCCCCGAATTCGGACATCTCTACCGCGTTTTAACTAACATCCAGTGTACGACCGGAACTTTCTGGCCAAGAGCAAGTTGTCTTGCATCCAATCTCATAATGAGAAAAAGCCCGGCACCTTTGTGCCGGGCTTTTATACCAATCAGGATTTCTGCCGTTATTCCACGATCTCGCCGACTACCGTGCTCGTTGCCGGATCGACCAGAACAACGCGGT
>JAXDOS010000261.1:0-25313 GCA_034668785.1 Alphaproteobacteria bacterium | reverse complement strand
CCGCCTCGTCGGGGGCGAATTCCTCCAACACCCGCACCAGCCCGTCGTGTATGCCCAGCAGCCGCAAGGCCAAATCCTCCTTGCTGTCGGTATCTACGGAGCCGCAGGCCACGAAAATCAGTCGATTGCCGTCAATATCGACGACGCCCCAGCCGGTGCGGCGGAGCCCCGGATCGATGCCGAGAATGCGAATCGGGCGGCGCAGCATGGCCTGTGATAGCCCGCCGATGCAGAGCCGCCTAGACGGCCAAGATGCAGGAGAAACGCGAACCTAAACCACCCCCGAGCGTTACCCCAGCATCATGCAAGGAGCAGACCCATGGACGATGCCGGCGGATGGCTGTGGTTTTTAATCGACGTGGTCGCGGTGGCATTGCTCGGCGCCGCCATAGCCTATGGCACCATCGCCTGGCGTAAGCGTCCGAAAGATCCTGCGACGGAGCGGGCGCGGGATGACGCCACCCGCCGCGCTTACGAGGACAAGTGACAGAGGGGAACTAGGCGCTCATCTTCGTCATCAACGCGTCGGACACTTCAAAATTGGCATAAACGTTCTGCACGTCGTCAAGCTCTTCGAGCGCTTCGATGAGTTCGATGAGCTGCTCGCCCTGTTCGTCGTCCACGGCGATCATGTTCTGCGGCTTCCACAGCAGCGTCGATTTGCGCGGTTCGCCATATTTCGCTTCCAGTGCTTTGGCCACCTCGCGCAGCGAGTCCTGTGAGGTGTAGACCTCGTGGCCGCCACCGTTCGACACGACGTCCTCGGCGCCGGCATCGATCGCGGCTTCAAGCATCTCGTCCGCACTCGCGACCTTG
Source organism: Alphaproteobacteria bacterium (assembly GCA_034668785.1). Taxonomy (GTDB): domain Bacteria; phylum Pseudomonadota; class Alphaproteobacteria; order Rhizobiales; family Xanthobacteraceae; genus CANKHA01. The sequence goes on along the minus strand of JAXDOS010000261.1, from coordinate 24,497 downwards.
GCGTCGAATTCCACCACGCCGAGATGATCGAACATGAAGGAGACCGCGCCGGTCTCGGCGAGGTTGCCGCCGTTCTTGGTGAAGGTGGAGCGCACGTCGGAGGCGGTGCGGTTGCGGTTGTCGGTGGCCACTTCGACGATCACCGCCACGCCGCCGGGGCCGTAGCCCTCGTAACGAATTTCCTCATAGCTGGCAGCATCGCCGCCCTGGCTCTTCTTGATCGCGCGCTCGATATTGTCCTTCGGCATGCTCTGCGCCTTGGCGGCGATGATCGCCGCGCGCAGGCGCGGATTGAAGGCGGGATCGGGCATGCCGAGCTTGGCCGCGATCGTGATTTCGCGGCCGAGCTTGGCGAAGAGCTGGGCACGGACTTTGTCCTGCTTACCCTTGCGATGCATGATGTTCTTGAACTGGGAATGTCCGGCCATGGCTTCGTCTGCGATTTGTTGATGCGGCGGCGTTATAAGATGTGACTGGCGAAAAATAAAGAAACATCAATCCCAAAATCCCGGCCGGGCTTCTTCAAGCCAGGCGCCGAGGCGCACCGCCGCGACTCGAGTTGCGAGTCCGGTGGCGTCGTCGGTCTCCACGACAATTCCGCACAGCGTGCCCGGCCCAGTGGCGGCTTCGAATTTCGATGAGGAAATGCGCCGCAGGAATCGCCCGACCGGCTCATCCTTGTTCATGCCGATGACGGAATCATAATCGCCGGTCATGCCGACATCGGAGATAAAGGCGGTGCCGCCCGGCAGAATGCGGTGGTCGGCAGTGGGAGCGTGGGTGTGAGTGCCGACGAGTAGGCTCGCGCGTCCATCGATGAAATGCGCCATGGACTGTTTCTCGCTGGTCGCCTCACAGTGGAAATCGATGACGATGGCGTCAGCGCCGGACTTCAGCGCGCAGGCGGCCAGCTCATGCTCGATTGCGGTGAAGGGGTCATCCAGCGGCTCCATGAAGATGCGGCCCATGGCGTTGATGACCAAGACGCGCGCGCCGTTCTTCGCCTCGATCATGGCAGCGCCTTTGCCCGGCGTGCCTTTGGGATAGTTGATCGGCCGGATCAGCCGCGGCGCGCGCTCGATGAAGACCAGCGCCTCACGCTGATCCCAGGCGTGGTTGCCGAGCGTGATCGCGTCGGCGCCGGCGTCGAGCAGATCTTGATAGATCACCTCGGTGATGCCGAAGCCGCCAGCTGCGTTCTCGCCGTTGATGACGACGAGATCGAGTTTCCAGTCGGTGATGAGCCCGGGCAGCCGCTCGGCGACGATGTTGCGCCCGCTGCGTCCGACAATATCGCCGATGAAAAGAATGCGCATGTGCTCAGGTCTTACGGCAGTCGATAATTTCGCGTTCGGTTAGCACAATGTCGAGGCGAGCGTCGCGTTCCGTGGCCGGGACGGACAGAGTTTCCTGAGCGGCGAAGCCAAGGCCGATGGCGGTGATGGTCTTGAGCCCCCTCAACCGCATGATGGTCATGTCGTAATAGCCGGCGCCATAGCCGATGCGATGACCGCTGCGGTCGAAGGCGGCAAGCGGCACGATGAGAATGTCGGGCTCGACCTCGGGTGCTTCTGGTTTCGGCTCGCGAATGCCCCAAACACCGCTATCGAGCGGCTCACCGAAAGCCCAGGCGCGCATGATCAGCGGCTTGCCGCGCCCGGCGACGACTGGCAGCGCCAGCTTCGCTCCGGCCCCGGCCAGCCGCCGCAGCAGCGGCATCGGGCTGATCTCGCTCTTCATCGGAAAGAAGCCGGAGACAATGGCGCCCGGTGGGACCACCAGCGGCAGCCCTCGCGCGGCGATGGTTTCGGCAGCGGCAACGCGTTCCGCTGCCGGTAGCGCCTCGCGGCGGGCAAGGGCTTCGCGACGGAGTTCGGCTTTATCCGCGATGGGGGGCAATTTTTTCTCCGTCATGCCCGCACTCGTTGCGGGCATCCACGTCTTACTTTCTCGTGATGTCAGGAAACAAGACGTGGATGCCCGGCACAAGGCCGGGCATGACGATAGAGAGGAGAGTGCGGAGCCGCGAAAGCCGCCGGAGTTGATCCCGGGAACCTACATAAGTAGGTGGGCGCCATGTGACCGAACCCAGGAGCTCGGCCAGGGACAGCTCCCTTCAGGATCGTAAGGCCCCGGGGAATGTATTCCGTCAAACCCCGCAGCCCCGCCAGGACAATGTAGTGCCGAGACGACCCGAGCGCCACCCGCCGCTTTAGCCCATCGCAACGCCGCCATCGCCGAGGCCTTGATTCAAGCTCTTGGCTAAATTCTCGACGCGTTCGGCGGCGGAGTTGAAAGCCGAGGCGATGGCGGCCTGTGTCGCCTGGGCGCGGTCGGCGGAGACGACGCGCGCGTCCTGCAATCCGGCAAGTTCCTCCTCCAGCCGCCGGATGCGCTTTGCGGATTCCGCGAGCTCGTCGGCGAGCGTCAGCGCCGCCATCACCGTCAGCCGGGTGTCGCCGACTTCGCCGAAGCTTTCGTGCAGCTTGGCGATACGCGCATCGAGATTCTCGGCGAGCCGCAGCAGATGTTGTTCCTGCCCGTCCTCGCAGGCCATCCGATACTGCCGGGCGTTGATGGTGACATTCACGGTGGCCATGCTGCTGCGCTCCGTCCTGTCAACGATCGTTGGTGTCGAGAACTGACCGGATGCCGTCGATGGCCAGGTCGATCCGGCGCGCGATCTCGCAATGGGTCGCCTCGATTTCACGCGACCGCGCGGTCACGCCGTCGAGTTCGGAGGCCAGCCGCGAGCGGTCGCCGCCGAGCGCGTGAAGCTGCGCCTCCAGCGACTGATTGCCCCGGTCGGCCTCGCGCCGGCGCTCTACCGCGGCCTCGAGTCCATCGAGCGCTTGAGCGAGACGCTTTGTGGCCGCATCGAGCGCGGTTGTATCCGCCATGGCCGCCCCGTACCGCCGATTTCCCGCTTCGGGAAATATGGTTTGAAATCTCTTGCGCCGGCAAGAGTTTAGATAAGGAACTTTACGTGGCGCAGCATCCTAGCGTCAATGTCCCGCAGTGCTCCGGACGAGTCTTATTCCCAGTCCTGTGCATGAACTGCGGCAGCGGCATGGGCTTGGTTTGACTCATGTTTTCCGCGTGCTATCCCACCCCTGTTGGAACAGGCCCCCTCATGATCGCAAAATCCTCAGCGGCAGCAGCCGTCGCGCTTTCTCCGCAAGACCGCGACAGCGGAATGCCCGCCGCAGCGCGTGCTGGGCACGACCGCATGGCGAGCGCCATCCGGGTGCTGGCGATGGACGCGGTCGAGCAGGCGAAATCCGGCCATCCCGGCCTGCCCATGGGCGCGGCCGACATCGCGACAGTCCTGTTCACACGTTTCCTGAAATTCGATCCTACCGATCCGGCATGGCCGGACCGCGACCGCTTCGTGCTCTCCGCCGGACACGGATCGATGCTGATCTACGCGCTGCTGCATCTGCTCGGCTACGAAAAGATGACCATCGATGAGATCAAGCGTTTCCGCCAGCTCGGCTCGCTGACCCCTGGACATCCGGAAAATTTCATTACCCAAGGCGTCGAGACAACGACAGGTCCTCTGGGCCAGGGGCTCGCCAACTCCGTCGGCATGGCCATCGCCGAACGCCACCTCGCCGCGGAATTCGGCGACATCGTCGACCATCGCACCTATGTGCTGGCCTCCGACGGCGATCTCATGGAGGGCATCAGCCAGGAAGCGATCGCGCTGGCCGGGCATCTGAAGCTGGCGCGGTTGATTGTGCTGTTCGACGACAACGGCATTTCCATCGATGGTCCGCTCTCGCTTGCCGACAGCGTCGATCAGGTGAAGCGTTTCGAGGCGGCAGGTTGGGCGGCGAGCCGCGTTGACGGGCACGATCCGGATGCTATCGCGGCAGCGATCGAGAAAGCGCAAGAATCCGATCGCCCGACGCTTATTGCCTGCCGCACCACCATCGGCTTTGGCGCGCCGACCAAGGCAGGAAGCGAAAAAGCGCACGGCTCGCCGCTCGGCGCGGAGGAGATCGCCGGCACGCGCAAGGCGATTTCCTGGAGCGAAGCGGCCTTCGAGATTCCGGCCGACGTGCGTAACGCCTGGCAAGCGGCGGGACGGCGCTCCAACGGGGCGCGCAAGGCGTGGGAGCAAAAGCTCAAGACTGTCGATCCGGCGAAGCGCGCCGAACTCGAACGCCGCCTACGCGGCGAACTGCCCAAGGATAAACTCGCCGCCACCGTGCGCGCGGCGAAGGAAAAGCTTGTTGCCGCGCCGAAGGAGATCGCAACCCGCATCGCCTCGGAAAATGCCTTGGAGGTGCTGGTCCCGGTGTTGCCCGAGCTCGTTGGCGGCTCCGCCGACCTCACCGGCTCCAATAATACCCGCGCCAAGAGCATGAAGACGCTATCCGCTGCCGACTACGGCGGGACCTTCATCCATTACGGCATTCGCGAACACGCCATGGCCTCCGCCATGAACGGCATGGTGCTGCATGGCGGCATCATTCCTTATTCGGGGACGTTCCTGATCTTCTCGGATTACTGTCGGCCGGCGATCCGCTTGGCCGCACTCATGGGCGAGCGCGTCATCCATGTGATGACCCACGACTCCATCGGACTTGGCGAAGATGGGCCGACGCATCAGCCGGTCGAGCATCTCGCCTCGTTGCGCGCGATGCCGAACCTGCTGGTGTTCCGCCCCTGCGATACCGTTGAAACTTTGGAATGCTGGCAGCTCGCGCTGGAAGCACGCGAGAGCCCGAGCGTGCTGGCGCTGACGCGGCAGAACCTGCCGCAACTTCGACTGGGCTTCGACGAGGAGAACCGCTGCGCGCGCGGTGCTTATGAGATTGCGCCCGCAGAGGGTAAGGCTGCCGTGTCGATCTTTGCTACCGGCTCGGAAGTTTCCGTCGCGATGGCGGCGCGCAAGCTCCTTGCCGAGCGGGATATTACCGCCCGCGTCGTCTCTGTCCCCTGTTTCGAATTGTTTTTCGCCGCGCCGGACGATTATCGCGAATTTATCATCGGCACGGCGCCGGTGCGGATCGGCATCGAAGCCGCGGTGAGGCAAGGCTGGGACCAGATCATCGGCAGCGACGGGGCTTTCGTCGGAATGTCGACATTCGGCGCCAGCGCGCCGGCCAAGGACCTTTTTAAGCATTTCGGCATTACGCCCGAGGCCATCGTGCAGGCGGCATTGAGCAGACTTGGGAAAAATTAGTTTGGTGCGGTAAAGACACCATATAAGCGTCTGACCGCCTGTTAGCGTTGGAGGAGATTAGGAATGACCGTTCGCGTCGCCATTAATGGCTTCGGCCGTATCGGCCGCAATGTCCTGCGCGCCATTGTGGAGTCAGGCCGCAAGGACATCCAGGTCGTGGCGATCAACGATCTCGGCCCGGTCGAGACGAATGCGCATCTGTTGCGCTTCGACTCCGTGCATGGCCGGTTCCCCGGCGAGGTGACGGTCAAAGGCGACACCATCGATTGCGGCACCGGCCCGATCAAAGTCACTGCCGTCAAAGACCCGGCGCAACTGCCGTGGAAGGATCTCGGCATCGACATTGCGCTCGAATGCACCGGCATCTTTGTCAGCAAAGAGAAAGCCTCGGCGCATCTCACCGCCGGCGCCAAGCGCGTGATTATTTCCGCGCCTGCCGATGGCGTCGACATGACCGTCGTCTATGGCGTCAACCACGACAAGCTGACCAAGGAGCACGTGGTTATCTCCAATGCGTCCTGCACGACCAACTGCCTGGCGCCAATCGCCATGGTGCTCAACGATGCCGTCGGCATCGACAAGGGCTTCATGACCACCATTCATTCCTATACCGGCGATCAGCCCACACTCGACACCATGCAAAAGGATCTCTATCGCGCGCGGGCGGCGGCGCTGAACATGATCCCGACCTCGACCGGAGCGGCCAAGGCGGTTGGCCTCGTGCTGCCGCAGCTCTCCGGCAAGCTCGACGGCGTCGCCATCCGTGTGCCGACGCCTAACGTGTCGGTCGTCGATTTCAAATTCGTCGCCAAGCGCGCGACCTCGAAGGATGAGATTAATGGCGCGGTGAAGCGCGCCAGCGAGCAGCAATTAAAGGGCATCCTCGGCTACACCGATCAGCCGAACGTCTCTATGGACTTCAACCACGATCCGCGCTCGTCCATCTTCCACATGGATCAGACCAAGGTGATGGATGGCACCTTCGTGCGAGTGATGTCTTGGTATGACAACGAATGGGGCTTCTCCAACCGTATGGCCGATACCGCCGTGGCGATGGGGAAGCTGATTTGACGCCGGTCCGGCCGCAGCGCACTAGATCACCGCATGTCGAGTTTTCGTACCCTTGATGATGTCGATGTGAACGGCAAGCGCGTCCTATTGCGCGTCGACCTCAATATCCCGATGGAGAACGCCAAGGTCACCGACGCGACGCGTCTTGAGCGCGTGTCTCCGACCATCATCGAGATCGCCGACAAGGGCGGCAAAGTAATCCTGCTGTCGCATTTCGGCCGGCCGAAGAAACCGGATCCCAAGGACTCGCTCAAGCCCGTTGCCGCCAAACTTGCCGAGATCATCAAACGGCGGGTCGCCTTCACCGAGGATTGCGTGGGTCAGCGGGCGAACGCCGTGGTCAGCGCCATGGAGCCGGGCGACATCCTCTGTCTGGAGAACACCCGCTTCCACCCCGAGGAAGAGAAGAACGATCCGGGCTTCGCGGCGAGGATCGCCGAGCTCGGCGACATTTACGTCAACGATGCCTTTTCGGTATCGCACCGGGCGCACGCATCAACCGAGGGCGTCGCGCACCAGCTTCCGGCCTATGCTGGGCGCCAGATGCAAGCCGAGCTGAAAGCTCTGTCAAAGGCTTTGGAAGCGCCACAGCGTCCCGTAGCCGCCATCGTCGGCGGCGCCAAGGTTTCCACCAAGCTGGATTTGCTTGGGAACCTGCTCGCCAAGGTCGATGTACTGATCATCGGCGGGGGCATGGCCAATACCTTTCTTGCCGCTCAAGGCAAGCCGATAGGCAAATCCCTGTGCGAGCAGGACCTGATACCCGCGGCGCAGGAAATTCTCAGCAAAGCCGAGGCGGAAAAACGCGAGATCGTGCTGCCGGTCGACGCAGTCGTGGCGCAGAAATTCGCGGCGCACGCGCCGTCGCGCGTCGTAGACGTGGAAAATGTCGCCGCAGACGACATGATCCTCGACATCGGACCGCGCAGCGTCGAACAGGTGATTTCCGTCCTCGGCCGGGTTCGGACGCTGGTGTGGAACGGCCCGTTTGGCGCATTCGAGATGCAGCCGTTCGACGCGGGAACAATGGCGGTCGCCAAGGCGGCAGCGGAACTTACCAGCGTCGGAAAGCTGGTATCCGTTGCCGGCGGAGGAGATACCGTGGCCGCGCTGAACGCGGCGGGGGTGACACCACGCTTCACCTATGTCTCGACCGCGGGCGGCGCGTTCCTGGAGTGGATGGAAGGGAAGGCCTTGCCCGGAGTAGAGGCATTGAGGCAAAAAGAATAAAGGCAAAGGGAGCAGTTGAGATGAACTTGGCAGAGCTCAATAAGGTCGCCGAGGCGATGGTGGCGCCGGGCCGCGGCATTCTCGCGGCGGACGAGTCATCCGGCACCATCAAGCGGCGCTTCGATGCCATCGGCGTCGAATGCACCGAGGATAACCGCCGCGACTACCGCGAGCTGATGTTCCGCTCGACCGAGGCGATGTCGAAATATATCTCCGGCGTCATCCTCTACGACGAAACCATCCGGCAAAAGGCCAAGGATGGGACCCCGCTGGTCAAGGTGATCGAGAAGGCGGGTTCGCTGCCCGGCATTAAGGTGGACAAAGGCATCAAGCCCCTACCCTTCTGCACGGGCGAAGTCATCACCGAAGGTCTCGACGGCCTCGGCGAAAGGCTCGCCGAATATCGCAAGCTCGGCGCGAAATTCGCCAAATGGCGGGCGGTAGTCGATATCGGACCTGGCATCCCGACCTATAACTGCATCAAAGCCAATGCGCATGCGCTCGCGCGCTATGCCGCGCTGTGCCAGCAGGAAGACATCGTGCCGATTGTCGAGCCGGAAGTGCTGATGGACGGCGACCACGATATCGACCGCTGCTTCGAGGTAACCGAGCAGACGCTGAAGATCGTGTTCAACGAGCTGTTCGATGCCCATGTGCAGCTCGAAGGCATCGTGCTCAAGCCGAACATGATCGTGCCGGGCAAGAAGAGCGGCAAGAAAGCTTCCGTCCAGGAAGTCGCGGAGAAAACCGTCACGGTGCTCAAGCTCTGCGTGCCTGCCGCGGTGCCCGGCATCGCCTTCCTGTCCGGCGGCCAGTCCGACGAATTGGCTACCGCACATCTCGATGCCATGAACAAGATCGGCGGACTGCCGTGGAAGCTTACTTTCTCCTATGGCCGCGCGCTGCAAGCGCCGGTGCAGAAGACCTGGCGGGGCAAGAGCGAGAACGTCGCCGCGGCGCAGCGCGCCTTCGCTCACCGCGCCGAGATGAACGGCCTTGCCGCCCTCGGCAAGTGGAAAGCGGAGATGGAAAAGAAGGCGGCTTAAGCGGCGCTGGCTTGCGGAGTTCACCTAGTCAAATTGCCGCCTGATTGAGGTAGCATGCGAAGGCATGGCTTCACCCCCGCCCACCGAAGCAACGCGCGTTGTCCCTCGCCTCTATCTCATCACTCCGCAGGTGGAGGATGCGGCGGCATTCGGTCTAGCGCTGGAGCCTGTGCTCGCGGCGGCGGACATCGCCGCCGTGCTTCTGCATCTCACCCCGGGCGGCGAGTCGGAGTTGATCCGCCGCGTCAAGACGCTGGCGCCCATCGTCCAGCGCGCGGGCGCCGCTCTTATTCTCGATGGCCATCCTGACATCGTCGCTCGATCCGGCGCCGACGGCGCGCATCTAGCTGGCATCGACGCATTCAACGATGCCATCGAAACTCTCAAGCCTGACCGCATCACCGGTGCGGGCGGCATGGATACCCGGCACGATTCCATGCTCGCCGCGGAAGGCGGGGCAGACTATGTGATGTTCGGCGAGCCGGACGTCGACGGCCAGCGGCCGAGCTTCGGCGCCATCGAGGATCGCGTGGCTTGGTGGCAGGAAGTGTTTCAACCTCCTTGCGTCGCTTTCGCTGCGCATCTCGATGAAGTTGCTCCGCTAGTGGTGGCGGGCGCTGATTTTATAGCTGTCGGCGACTGCATCTGGCGCGACGCGCGCGGCCCTGTCGTGGCGATCAGCGACGCGGTCGAGCGGCTCACGCAACGGGAAAAGGTCTGATGAAGGCCCACCGCGCAATCCTATGCGTGCTTGCAGCCATGCTGATGGCGGTGCCGGTCATGTCTGCCGCGCAGACCCAGCGGGCACCCACAAAGCCACCGGCGAAGCCTGCCGCCAAGAGTAGCTCACAGACTTCTACTCCAGCACCTGAACGTTCGTCGGAAGGCGAGTTGGACCTGGCTTACGCCGCCTATCAGCGCGGCCACTATCTGTCGGCTTTCAAGGAAGCCACCCGCCGCGTCGAAACAAAGTCCGACCCGAAGGCGATGACGCTCCTAGGCGAACTCTATGCCAATGGCTACGGCGTGCCGCTCAACGATCAAAAGGCGGTCGAATGGTACAAGCTTGCGGCCGACCGCGGCGACCGCGAGGCGATGTTTGCGCTCGCGATCTTCCGCCTTCTCGGCCGCGGTGGCCCGCGTGACCGCGATGAGGCGACAAAGCTCCTGGCGGGCGCTGCAAAGCTCGGACACTCGGGGGCGGCCTATGATCTTGGGCTGCTGTATCTCGAAGGCCAGCAATTCCCGCAGGATTATTCCCGCGCCGCCGACATGTTCCGAGCCGCCGCGCGCGCGGGAAATTCGGACGCACAATACGCTCTCGCCACGCTTTACAAGGAAGGGCGCGGCGTTGCCAAGGATCCTACCGAGGCGGCGCGGTTGCTGCGCGCAGCGGCGCTTGCCGACAACTCAGATGCGGAAGTGGAATATGCCATCGCCTTGTTCAACGGCGTCGGCGTCACCAAGGACGAAGCCGCAGCCGCAGTCCTGTTCCTCAAGGCCGCGCGCAAGGGCAGTCCGATCGCGCAGAATCGCCTTGCCAACATCCTTGCTCGGGGACGTGGGCTTACCGCCAACGCAGTAGAGGCGGCGAAGTGGCACCTCATCGCCAAAGCGGGCGGGGATAGCGATATGGGAATGGACGACTTCGTCGCCAAGATGACGCCGGAAGACCGCGCCGCCGCGGAGAAGGCGGCTAGGCCTTGGCTCGAGGTGGTCGCGGCGTCCCGCCCTTGACGTGACCCGCGCTGGCGGGCACGGACATCCTTCTTCCGCTCGAACGGGAGAATGAAGGACGAAATGCTCCACTCCGCCCTCCTCAATGTCATGATCAAGGCTGCACGCCAGGCGGCGCGCACCCTCAAGCGCGACTTCGGCGAGGTCGAGCACCTGCAGGTCTCGCTCAAAGGGCCGGGCAATTTCGTCACGGCGGCGGATCGCAAGGCCGAAGAAATTTTACGCCAGGAGCTTGCCAAGGCCAGACCTGATTACGGCTTTCTTGGCGAGGAAGGCGGACGTCACGACGGCATCGACAAGACCAACACCTGGATTGTCGATCCGCTCGACGGCACCACGAATTTCCTCCATGGAATCCCGCAATTCTCCATCTCCATCGGACTCGAACGGGAGGGGGCTGTCGTGGCCGGGTTGGTCTACAATCCCGCAAACGACGAGCTGTTCACCGCCGAACGCGGCAAGGGCGCCTTTCTCAACGACAAGCGGCTGCGCGTGGCGGGCCGCAAACGCCTCGGCGATTCGCTTATTGCCTGCAGCCTTCCGCATCTGGGCCGCGGCGATCTTGCCCTCGCCGGCAGGGAAACCTCGGCGGTTCAGGAACGCGTGGCGGGACTGCGGCGGTTTGGCTCTGCCGCGCTCGATCTCGCGTGGACCGCCGCCGGCCGTTTCGATGCCTACTGGGAACGCGGGTTGTCGCCGTGGGACATGGCCGCGGGCATCCTGCTGGTGCGCGAAGCCGGCGGCTTTGTCAGTGACCTGGACGGAGCCGACGCCATGCTCGCCAAAGGCGACATCATCGCCGGTAACGAGACGATGCATCGCGAACTGCTGAGCCTTTTGCAGAGCGCCGGGTAGCCGCGTCGTCCGCGCCTAATTCGTCAAGCCGGGCCTTGTGCCTGGCCATGACAATAGGCTGCCCGGGTCGCTATTGCGACTTCATTCGGTCCTGATGGCTTCTTTCGCCGCGCCTATGCCATATTGAGACTTAAAACTCGCATTGAATGACCAGCATGGCCAAGGATCTCGATCTCCTGAAGCTTTCCTCGCCCCGCATCTTCCTGGTGCGAATGCTGGTGTTCCTGATTCTGTGCGCTTTCGTTGTCATCGTGCTTTACAAACAAATCTGGCTGGCATTCCTCGCCAACCCGGGACTCAACGCGCTGATCGCGGGCGTGTTGCTGATCGGCATCCTGCTGGCCTTCCGCCAAGTGCTCCGGCTTTATCCGGAGGTCGCCTGGGTAAATAGCTTTCGCATCGCCGATCCGGGGCTGGCGGTAGACCGCCCGCCGGTGCTGTTGGCGCCCATGGCGACCATCCTCGGCGACCGCGTCGGGCGCATGGCGATGTCCTCGCAATTGATGCGCGGCATCCTCGATTCCATAGCGACTAGGCTCGACGAGGCCCGCGACATTTCGCGCTACATGACGGGTTTGCTGGTCTTCCTCGGCCTGCTGGGCACATTCTGGGGATTGATCGAGACGGTGGGATCGGTCGGCCATGTGATCGACAATCTCAAGATCGGCGGCGACGCGGGCGCAGTCTTCGACTCCTTGAAAGAAGGCTTGGCGGCGCCGCTGAGCGGCATGGGCATTTCCTTTTCGTCTTCGTTGTTCGGTCTCGCCGGCTCTCTCATCCTCGGCTTTCTCGATCTGCAATCGAGCCAGGCGCAGAATCGTTTCTACATCGACCTGGAGGATTGGCTGTCGACGACGGTCCGCGATCTCGTGACCGAGCCGGCCAGTGGCGCTATCGAGCGATTGCGTGAGGCCGGTGGCGAGAGCGGCTCCGGTAAAGCCGCAACCGCAGCCATGGCTAATCTCGCCGAAGCCGTCCAGGGCCTCGTCCACCACATGCGCACCGAGCAGCAGATGATCCGCGATTGGGTGGATTCCCAAGCGGAGCAGCACCGCGACATTCGCCGCCTGCTGGAACTGCTGGTGCGCGAGAACGTCAACAAATAGGACCGCATGGCACTTGCCCGCAGGAGTCGCAGCGAAGCCGGCATGAATTATTGGCCGGGCTTCGTCGACGCGCTGTCGACGTTGATCCTCAGCATCATTTTCCTGCTCTCGGTTTTCGTCATCGTGCAGTTCTATCTGGCACAAGAGATGACCGGGAAGGACACCGCGCTTCAGCGTTTGACCGCGCAGATCGCCCAGCTCACCGAACTTCTGTCGCTGGAGAAAACCGGAAAGCTCGACCTCGAGCAGGAGATCGCGCAACTCCACGCAGGTCTCGCTTCCGCCGAGAACGACCGCGATCGCCTCAAGGGCCTTGCCGAGAACGCCAGCGGCGCCGCGGCGGCGCAGGGCAAGGCCGCGCAGCTATCGAACGAGCTTGATGCGGAAAAGCAGCTCTCGGCGCGGGCGCTGGCACAGGTCGAGGCGCTTAACCAGCAGATCGCGGCACTGCGCCGTCAGCTCAGCGCCATCGAAGCGGCACTCGACGTATCGGAGAAGCGCGAGAAGGATTCGCAGACGCGGCTGGCGGAGCTTGGGCAGCGCCTCAACGTGGCACTGGCCCAGCGGGTGCAGGAACTCTCACGCTACCGCTCGGATTTTTTTGGCCGGCTGCGCGCTATCCTCGGCAACAGGCCTGACGTGCGGATCGTCGGCGACCGCTTCGTGTTTCAATCCGAGGTGTTTTATGACGTCGGCCAAGCAGTCCTCAAACCCGAAGGCATGACCGAGCTCGATACGGTTGCCGGCGCCTTGCTCGAACTGGAAAAGCAAATTCCCACGGATATCGCTTGGGTTATGCGGGTGGACGGGCATACCGACATACGCCCGATTTCCAGCGCGCAATTCAAATCCAACTGGGACCTTTCCGCCGCGCGCGCGATTTCGGTGGTGCAGTATTTGATTAGTAAAGGCGTCTCGCCGCAGCACCTGGTCGCGGCCGGTTTCGGCGAATTCCAGCCGCTCGACGCCGCCAACACAGACGCCGCTTTTAGCCGCAACCGCCGCATCGAGTTGAAGTTGACGGAGCGGTGAGCAAAGTCTCACCCACACTACGTCGCTACGCCACCGCTGATGAGGACGCGGCGATCGATCTGTGGCTGCGGTCGTGGCAGCAGACCTATCCGGATATCGATTTCGTCGCGCGCGTTGCCTGGTGGCGCGAGCGGTGGCGCAACGAGCTTGTGCCGCGAGCCGACATCGTGATTGCCGAAAAGCACGCGACTATGGCTGGTTTTGTGACCGTCGAGTGCGAAACGCTTTATCTGGACCAGATCGTGGTGGCGCCGGAAGCCTGGGGTTCGGGAACCGGCGGCATGCTCATCGCCGAAGCCAAGCGACTTTCGCCGAAAGGTCTCGACCTTCACGTCAACCAGGACCACCAGCGCGCCGTTCGTTTTTACCAGAAGCAAGGATTCGTTATCGCCGGCCCGCATGCCAACGCGATCTCCGGGCGGCCCACTTATCTGATGAGCTGGCGGCCCTAACGTTTCGCCGCAAATCAGGCTCATGCCCCCTCGAACTGCAGCTTGGCCAGCCGCGAATAAAGCCCGCCGGCGGTGGCGAGGGCTTCATGCGTACCTTCTTCCACAATACGGCCGTGGTCCATTACCAGGATGCGGTCACATTTGAGCACGGTCGCCAGGCGGTGCGCGATCACCAGCGTCGTGCGCTCGGTCATCAGCCGCGCCAGGGCGGTCTGGACTAGGGTTTCGCTCTCGGCATCGAGGGCCGAGGTCGCTTCATCGAGCAAGAGTAAAGGCGCGTCGCGCAGAATCGCGCGGGCGATGGCGATGCGTTGGCGCTGCCCGCCTGACAGAGTAACGCCGCGCTCGCCAACTTGGGTCTCGAAGCCCTGGGGCAAACGGTGGACGAATTCAGACGCCAGCGCCAGCTCCGCCGCGCGCACGACCTCGTCGTCTGTCGCTTCGGGCCGCCCGAAGCGAATATTGTCCCGCACCGAGCTGGCAAAGATCGCGGTCTCCTGCGGCACGAGCGCAATGCGCCGGCGTAGTTCGACTGGATCGGCATCAGCGAGCCGCACACCATCGAAAGTGACCGCGCCGGAAATCGGATCGTAAAAGCGCAACAGCAAATGAAAGATCGTGCTCTTGCCGGCGCCCGAGGGCCCGACGATGGCGACCTTCTCGCCCCGCTGCACGCGGAACGACACGCCTTCCAGAACCGGAGCGTCCGATCGTGTCGGATAGACGAAATGCACATCCTCGAACCCGACCTCGCCGCGTGCGGGTGCCGGCAACGGGATCGGATGCGCCAGCGCCACGACGGCGGGCTTGATTGCCAGGATTTCAAACAGCCGTTCGGCCGCGCCCACCGCCTGGGAAATTTCGCCCCAAACCTGCGAGAGTTCGCCGAGCGCGCTCGCCGCGAGCACGGCGTACAGCACGAATTGAAACAGCCGCCCGGCGCTGATGGCGCCGGTCATCACGTCCTGGGCGCCGACCCAGAGCACGACGACGACGCTGGCGAATACGATGAAGATGGCAAAGGCCGTGAGAAAGGCGCGCGCGCGCGTCGAATCGCGGGCGGTGGAATAGGCAAGCTCCACGGCGGCGGCAAAGCGCGACCGCGCCAGCCTTTCGTTGGTGAAGGCTTGCAGTGTGCGCACCGCGCCGAGCAGCTCACCGGCATAAGCGGCGGCGTTCGCCAGGGTGTCCTGCGCGTAGCGTGAGCGGCGGCGCACCGAACGGCCGAAAGCCACCAGCGGCAGCACGATCAACGGAATGGCGCCGAGCACGAAGCCGGACAGTCGCGGGCTCGTCACCACCATCATCGTGCTGGCGCCGAGAAAGAGGACAAGATTGCGCAACGCGATCGATACCGAAGCGCCGACCGCGGACTTGATCTGCGTCGTGTCGGCCGTGAGCCGCGAGATCATCTCGCCGGTCTTCGCCTGATCGAAAAAGGCTGACGATAGCCCCGTCAGATGCGCGAAGACGTCGCTGCGCAGGTCCGCAACGATGCGCTCGCCGAGCGTGGTGACGAGATAGAAGCGCGATGCGCTGGCGCAGGCGAGCACCAAGACAACCGCGATCATCACGGTGAAGTAATTGTCGATCAGCGAGATGTTCTCGGCGGAGAAGCCAAAATCGATCATCCGCCGCACAGCGAGCGGTACCGCCAGAGTAGCGAGCGCGGCGATAATGAGCGCGGCTAACGCCGCGAGCGCCTGACTGCGATAGCGCCGCACATAGGGTAAAAGCAGTCCAAGCGGCTTGAGGCGGCGTGCCGCCGCAGGCTTGGAACCTTCCGGGTCATGCTTGTTTCCGTCCCGGGCACCATTCATTACGTCACAAAAGCCCTTGCGTCAGCGCCACCAACGTCAATTCCGGCGCGACAATGCCCCGGTAGCGCACGAGTGGCAATTGTCCGTCGCTCCTGGATTATGCCTTGGCACCTCGGATGGACGGAACTACGGACTTCCGTGGCGGCTTGTCTCACCGGCGGGCCTGGGCTATAGAGCCGACAACATTTCCATCCATATCGATGCCAAATGCGCGGCTTCCGCGCGGGAACCACGAGCCATGAAGTCCGAAACGCATCCCGACTATCACACCGTCAAAATCATCATGACCGACGGCACTGAATTCACCACGCGCACCACTTGGGGCAAGGAGGGCGATACCATGCATCTCGATATCGACCCCAAGTCGCACCCCGCTTGGACCGGCGGCGGGCAGCATCTGCTTGACCGCGGCGGCCGGGTATCGCGCTTCCAAAAGAAGTTCGCGGGATTGGGCATCAAGACGTAATTCGCGCTGTTGCCACGCTAAATCGAAACCCCCGCTCATGCGGGGGTTTTTTGTTGGGTAGAGATCCATATGATTTATCTCGTCATGCCCGGCCTCGTGCCGGGCATCCACGTCTTTCTTCGTTTAATAAGCAAGACGTGGATGGCCGGGACAAGCCCGGCCATGACGATCAGAGCTATCCGAAGTTACACCCCGTCCTGCTCGAAGGCTGCCTTAAGCAGACCAAGCTGGCGTTCGACCGGATTGCCGTTCGCCGCGCGATCGGGCACCAGGGGAGCGTGAATGGTGGCGTCGAGCCGGCGAACCTTGACCTCAAGCAGCGTCGAGCGCTCGATCAAATCCTGCAGTTTTTGCGGAAGCATTTTGGCGCTCTGCTCATCGCTCGGCCTACCCGCCGAAAGCTTGACCTTGGCCTTTTCCTTATTGGCCTGGAGGAGCGACATTTCGCCTTCCTTCACCGCACGATGCAGCAACAGCCAGGAGGCGAGTTGCATCAGCCGAGTGGTCAGCCTCATGCTCTCGGTGGCATAGGCCAACGCCGCCATGCGCTCTAGCTTCTTCGATTCCTGCCGGCCGGGTCCGTCCAAATAGGTCGCCGTCTCCTCGACCAGCGCCATGCCGTCGCGGAACAAACTGGCAAAGACCTCGGAATTGGCAAGCCTCTCGCCGAAGGATACAGGTCCCGCATCGTTGGCGGACTTGTCGAACATTTTTTACGCCTCACCCACACATACGCCCACGCGGAGGCAGCATGGCGCGGCGTGGCCAACCTGTCCAGCACCCGGCCGGTAAAGCTGAAGACATAGTTGCCGGGGAAGCGGAGCGACGTCAGACTGGTCCGAAATGGCACAGAACATAAAAAAGAGCCGCCATACGGCGGCTCAAAGTTGATAACAGGGAGGCGTCAAACAGAGTGGACAGGAGCCACTCGCATCCAAGAAGTTGGACAAGCGAGTAATGAACGAGAAAGCTTAACAATAGGTTAAGCAAGCGCGGCCAATTGCAATTTTGTAGGTTACGAGGCGATCCCTGCGCCTAAAGCACCTGGACCGAATTCACTTCTTGAAAAACTGATCGGCCATGTTGCGCGAGGCTGCGGCCTTCTGCATAGCCGCCTCCAGCCGGGCGATTTCCTGTTTAAGCAGGGTGATCCGGTCGGCAAGATCCTCGGCCGAAATCAGATAGAGATCCTGCCCGATCTCATGGGCAATTTTCTTCTTCGGCAGTTCTTCATCGTCCCGCGCCATCGCCGTCTGCTCCCGTTGCCTTCCGAAAATAGCGGCGCGAGCAGCGGTTGTCACATGCGGCAAGGCCTACTAAAGAAACCTTTGAGCAGGGGCTTCGACAGTTTCGTTTAGGTGAGACAGAGCATGACCACGCTGCCCCCACGCATGACCGCCATCGGCATCAGCGCTCCAGGCGGAGCCGAGGTCCTCGTTCCCGAGGAGCGGCCCGTCCCCTCGCCCGGCGCCGGTGAAATTCTCGTGAAGGTCGCGGCCGCCGGCGTCAACCGCCCCGACGTGATGCAGCGGCAAGGACTCTATCCACCGCCGAAAGGCGCACCGGATATTCCGGGTCTGGAAATCGCGGGAGAAGTGGTAGCGCTCGGCACCAACGCCAAGCGATGGAAAGTCGGCGACAGGGTGATGGCGCTGGTGATCGGCGGCGGCTACGCCGAATATTGCCTGGCGCATGAGGGACATGCGCTGCCGGTGCCGGAAAAACTGTCCATGGTGGAAGCCGGCGCGATCCCGGAAACCTTCTTCACCGTCTGGCATAACGTCTTCGAACGCGGCGGGCTCAAAAGCGGCGAGACGCTGCTGGTCCACGGCGGCACGTCAGGGATCGGCACGACAGCGATCCAGCTCGCCAAGGCTTTCGGTGCCAAGGTCATCACCACCGCGGGATCGGCGGAAAAATGCGAAGCTGCGCGCAAGCTCGGCGCCGATCTCGCGATTAACTATAAGAGCGAAGACTTCGTCGCTGCCACCAAATCCGCGACCGGCGGCAAAGGCGCGGATGTCGTGCTCGACATGATCGGCGGCGACTATATCGAACGCAATTACGAGGCGGCGGCGATCGAAGGCCGTATCGTGCAGATCGCGTTCCAGGGCTCGCCCCGTGCCAACGTGGATTTCCGCCGGATCATGCTCAAACGCCTGCATCATACCGGCTCGACGCTGCGCTCGCGCTCTGTGGAGGATAAGACCGCCATTGCTCGCGCCATTGAAACCAAGGTGCTGCCGCTGCTGGCGGCTGGCCGCGTCAAGCCGGTCATCGACAGCACCTTTCCCTTCACCCAGGCTTCGGCTGCCCATGCGCGCATGGAATCCAGCGTGCATATCGGCAAGATCGTGCTTACCTTTTGATCTAACAGGCAAATCCTTGCTCTCGGCCTGCCGGCCCGCTACTCTCCGAGTCATCGTTGCGCCGTCCGCGCGCGTGGCAAGCGGGCCGCGAAATGGGCGTAAAGTTGGATAACGTGTGCATGTTCGCCGGACGCCTATCATCGCAAAAGTTGCGAACAACATAGTCGCCGCGAGGGAGGTCCACACTTTGCGTTTTTTGCGCGCCGCTAAAGCAGCGGCGATCCTCATCGCTCTTCTGATCGGCACATCCGCCGCGCATGCCGTGGACGCGGTGAACGTTCGCCTCGATGCGTCGGCCATCGATCTTACCGACGCGGTGGAGCGGCAGAAGACCGACGTCGACCGCATCCAAGTATCGGCGGCGCCCGGCCCCGACGGCATCGTTCGCCGCATCCAGGTGCCCGCGCGCGAAGGCAGCACCAATTGGGCCGTCTTCGCGCTTGCCAATTCGAGCGACGAGCAGATCGACCGCCTGATCGTGGCGCCACACTACCGCATGGTCGGCTCCGGCCTGATCTGGCCCGATCTCGGCCTCTCGCGCATCGTCTACATTCTCTCCAGCGGCGAGCCGCCGGAGCGGCAGGACAGCGCCACCGCCGATATCTTCCGCATCACGCTTGATCCGGGCGCGGTCATCACCTTCGTCGCCGAGCTGCGCACCGACAAGCTGCCGCAGCTCTATCTGTGGGAGCCCGACGCCTACAAGGACAAGATCAACAGCTTCACGCTCTACTACGGCATCGTCATCGGCATCGCCGGCCTGCTGGCGCTGTTCCTCACTATCCTGTTCGTGGTGAAGGGCAACGTCATGTTCCCCGCCGCGGCGGCGCTGAGCTGGGCGGTGCTGGTCTATATCGGCATCGACTTCGGCTTTTGGGGCAAGGTATTCGACCTCCCCGTCGCCACCGAACGGATCTGGCGTGCCTCCGGCGAGGCGATCCTGGCGGCAACCTTGCTGGTTTTCCTGTTCGCCTATCTCAACCTCAACCGCTGGCACGTGCGTTACGTGCATATAACGCTCGGCTGGGTGATTTTTCTCGGCGCGCTGGTGGGATTGGCATTGTTCGATCCGGCGGTGGCGTCAGGCATCGCGCGGATGTCGCTCGCGGCGCTAGCCGTATTCGGATTCGGTCTGGTCATCTATCTGTCGACGCATGGCTTTGACCGCGCGGTGCTGCTGATCCCCACATGGTTCTTGCTCGTGGTCTGGGTATTCGCCGCCGCGCTGACCGTCACCGGGTCCATGACCAACGACATCGTCGGCCCGGCCTTGCTTGGAGGCCTGGTGCTGATCGTGATGCTGATCGGTTTCACGGTGATGCAGCATGCCTTTGCCGGCGGGCTTACCCACGGCATCGTCTCCGACGTCGAAAGACGTGCTCTCGCACTGACGGGCGCCGGGGACATGATCTGGGATTGGGACGTTTCCGCCGACAAGGTGTTCACCAGCCCCGAGACCGAGCAACTGCTTGGGCTCAAACGCGGCGCGCTGGAAGGCCCGGCGGCGCGCTGGCTCGAAGTCCTGCATCCCTCGGATCGGGATCGCTTTCGCGCCTCCTTGGACAGTGTGCTGGAACAGCGGCGCGGACGGCTGGTGCAGGATTTCCGGCTGCGTACTCCCGATGGGCACTTCCTCTGGTTCGCGCTCAAGGCACGTCCCGTGGTCGGTTCCGATGGCGAGGTGGTGCGTCTGGTCGGGACGTTGACCGACGTGACCGAGTTCAAGATCGCCGAGGAACGTCTGCTGCATGACGCCGTCCATGACAACCTCACCGGGTTGCCGAACCGCGAATTGTTCATCGACCGGCTCGAGGCTGTGCTCGGCTTCGCCAAAGCAGACACGGCAATCCGTCCGGCCATCATCGTCATCGATCTCGACCGCTTCAAGCAGGTCAACGATTCGGTCGGCATTGCCATCGGCGATTCGATCCTGCTGACGCTGGCGCGCCGGCTCGGACGGCTGCTGAAACCGCAGGATACCTTGGCGCGCCTGGCCGGCGATCAGTTCGCGCTGATCCTTTTGTCGGAGCGGGAGCCGGGCCGCGTCACTGCTTTCGCCGAAACCCTGCGCCGCGCGTTGCGCGCGCCGATCACCTTCAACGACCGGGAAATCTTCCTCACCGCCTCGATCGG
Source organism: Alphaproteobacteria bacterium (assembly GCA_034668785.1). Lineage (GTDB taxonomy): Bacteria > Pseudomonadota > Alphaproteobacteria > Rhizobiales > Xanthobacteraceae > CANKHA01. Next base: position 3,986 of record JAXDOS010000261.1, on the reverse strand, counting down.
GATCGCGCTGGCCGACGGCCAGCCGCACCGTACCGAGGAAGTTCTCAAGGACGCCGAGCTTGCGATGTATCATTCCAAGCGCATGGGCGGGGACCGTATCGAAGTGTTCAAGCCGCAGATGCGCGCGCGCAAGAACGACCGCCTGTCGCTGGAATCCGATCTGCGGCGCGCGCTGGAGCGCAACGAAATCACGCTCCTGTACCAGCCGATCATCCGGCTAGAGGACCGTTCAGTCGCCGGGTTCGAAGCGCTGGCGCGGTGGGATCATCCGAAAATGGGACGGATGTCGCCGGCGGAATTCATCAGCATCGCCGAGGAAATCGGCCTCATCGTCGATCTCGGGCTGTTCGCATTGGAACAGACCGCGCGCCAGCTTGCCATCTGGCAGCGCGGATCTCGCGCGCGCTATCCGGTATTCGCCAACGTCAACGTGTCGTCACGTCAGCTCCTGCGCCACGACCTCATTCACGATCTGCGCACGGTGCTAGGACGCTCCGGGTTGATACGCGGTACGCTGAAGCTCGAACTGACCGAGTCGCTGGTCATGGAGAATCCGGAACATGCCGCGCAGATGCTCACACGCATCCGCGAGCTCGGCGCCGGCCTGGCGCTCGACGACTTCGGCACCGGCCATTCATCGTTATCCTATTTGCAGCGGTTTCCCTTCGACACCATCAAGATCGATCAGTCCTTCGTGCGCACGACCACCAAGGGCACGCGGCCGGTGATCCTGCGCTCGATCATCGCGCTGGCGCACGACCTCGGCATGGAAGTGGTGGCGGAAGGCGCGGAAACCGACTCCGACGCGGTCGAGCTTTACCAGCTTGGCTGCGAATACGCCCAAGGCTACGCCTTCGGCGAGCCGATGACGGCAGAAAAAGCAACGGAGTTATTGACAGCCGACCGGCTGGAAATGGCGCGATAGATTTATTCCCCCTCCCGTAAACGGGGGAAGCAACGTGCCCAAACCGACGACTTATTTCGGCGGTTCGAAACCAGCAGCCTTCCAGCGTCCCGCCATCTCCGGCGACGTCAGCACGGCGATGAAGGCGCGCGCATTGGCGGAATCGGTGCTGCTCGCCGGGATCGCGGCGGCATAGACCGTGTAATCCTGCAGCGCCTCCGGCACCGGTGCGGCCAGTTTCGCGCCTTTGACCGCGAGGATTTCGCTGATGAAGGTAACGCCGATCTCCGCTCTTCCCTCCGCCACCTCGAGCGCGGCTTCGCGCCCTCCTTTGGTGAGCACCGCTTTCTTCTTGATGTCGTCCGCGATGCCAAAACGATCGAGGACGCCGACGAAATAAAGACCGGATGTGCCGCCCTCGGCTGGATCGGTGTAGGCCACCGAACGGGCGTCCATGATCGTCTTCTTGAACGCCTCCGCGGTCGAGACGTCGGGCGCCGGGGCACCATCGCGAATGGCAACGCCTATTCCGACGCGTCCGAGGTCAGCGCGGCTTCCGGACAGCATCTTGCCGGTTTTTTCCAGATCGGCCATCAGCGACGCCGAAGCAATGATCAGATCGGCGGGCTGACCGGACTCGATGAGGGCGCGCAATTGGCCGGTGGTGCCGACGGCGAAGTCGAATTTCTGCCCGGTTTTTTGCGTGTAGTCCTCGATCATCCCGGCGATCAGTCCACGCACGGAGCCGGCGGAGATCACCTTCAGCTCCGCTGCGCCGACCGGGCTTGCGAATAGAATCGCGATCGAAAGCGCCAGGCCAAAGATACGAGTCATTGCGATCCCCTCGTTTCCCACCTCGTCCCCGATGTTAGCGCGGCCGGATCGAAATGGCGCGGTAGAATTAAAATCTCACCACGTCATGCCCGGCCTTGTGCCTGGCATCCACGTCTTAATTCTGCGCTATCGAAGACGTGGATGGCCGGGACAAGCCCGGCCATGACGAAAATACGGGCGGGTTCAGCTAAGCGTGTCCGGCTTCGCTCGACAGCATGCCGGGATCAATGCCGATCTTATGCATCGCCTTGTCGTATTTGCGCTCGATGTCGGAGCCGAAGATCAGCTCGCGGTCGGCCGAGCAATGCAGCCACCCATTCTGTTGGATCTCATTTTCGAGCTGCCCGGCACCCCAGCAGGCATAGCCAAGCGCGAGAACCACGCTGGCAGGGCCGTCGCCCCGCGCGATGGCCTTGAGGATGTCGAGCGTCCAGGTGAGACAAACGCCATCGTTGATTGGAAGCGTGGAATTATCCATGAAGAAGTCGTTGCTGTGCAGGACGAAGCCGCGCTCGGTCTCGACCGGCCCGCCCTTGAGCACCTTCACGGTCCCAGTCTGCGGCGGAAGCTGGATGCGCTCCGCGGCGGGAATCACGTCGAGCTTCACCAGAAGATCGGGAAAGTTGATGTTGGTTACCGGCTGATTGACGACGATCCCCATCGCGCCTTCGGGCGAATGGGCGCACATATAGATGACGGTGCGAGCGAAACGCTCGTCCTGCATCGTCGGCATCGCGAGCAGCATCTGGCCGTCGAGATAACCGCGCACTTTGTCCGTTGAGGCTCGTGGAAATCGCATGAAAAAACGTTACCCGATCACAGTCGATTTGGAAACGAACGAGAGCGGGGAAAGTTCAAAGGGCGAATCATGGCGCGCCGTCCTGCCGTGCCATGTTCACCCTTCGGTCACGACGATTTCAATGGCACCAAGCCAAGGTTATGCCTACACCCTGGCGGATGAAAGCCGGACCCAACCAGCGATGGGCGTCCCTTGCGATCGCCGCCGCCCTTGGCGTCTTCCTTGGCGCCGGGGCGAGCCACGCGGACGATGCCTCGGCCTGGGACACCGATCTGCATTCGGCGCTACGGCTGGTTTCCGGCCCGGCAGCGCAGCCGGGCAACGCGGCGCTGCTCCGGGCAGGGATCGAATTGCGGCTTGAGCCCGGCTGGAAGACCTATTGGCGCTATCCGGGCGACTCCGGCGTGCCTCCGGTATTCGATTTCGCCGGATCGGAGAACGTCAAGTCCGCCACCGTGCTGTGGCCGGCGCCGCGGCGCTTTCCTGATGGCGCCGGCGGCAACTCCATCGGCTACAACGGCGGGGTGACTTTCCCCGTGCAGGTGATGCCGCAAGAGCCGGGTAAGCCCGTCTTGCTTCGCCTCAAGGTCAGTTATGCGATCTGCGAAAAGCTCTGCGTTCCGGCGGAAGGCAAGGCGGAGTTGAACCTGATCTCTACGGCATCGCCGGAAAACGCTTCGCTCGCCACCGCCGAGGCGCGGGTGCCGAAGCCACGCGCTCTCGCTACGGCCGGTAGCCTGATCATTCGCTCAGTGCATCGCGAGCCTGCAAATGGCCGATCACGGGTGATTGTGGACGTGGTGGCGCCGCAAGCGGCGACAGTCGATCTCTTCGCCGAGGGGCCGACGCCTGATTGGGCCCTGCCCTTACCCGAACCCCTGCCTGGAGCGCCGCCTGGAGGGCGACGCTTTGCATTCGATATGGACGGCGTGCCGGCTGATGCCAAAGTTCAAGGAGCTTTGCTGAAATTGACGTTGGTCGCGGACGACGAGGCCATCGAGGTCTCGACCCCTCTCGACTAATTCGCGCGGCGCGCTACGCTAAAGCAAGAACACTGACCCATACGGAGAGGATGATACATGCCCATCAAAGTCGGCGAGCGGCTGCCCAACGTCAAATTCAGAGTGACCACACCGGAAGGACCGGGATGGAAAACCACCGACGAAGTTTTCAAAGGCAAGAAGGTGGCGCTATTCGCCGTGCCCGGCGCCTTCACCGGCACCTGCCACAAGCAGCATATGCCGACCATCGTGAAGAATGTGGATGCGCTCAAAGCCAAGGGCGTCGACACCGTCGCGGTCACCTCGGTCAACGACGCCTTCGTGCAGGATGCCTGGAAGAAAGCGTCCGGTGCCGAGAAAGTGGAAATGCTGGGTGACGGCAGCGCCGAGTTTGCCAAGGCCATCGATCTCGCCGCCGACATGTCCGGCAACGGCATGGGTACGCGCT
>JAXDOS010000260.1:0-33221 GCA_034668785.1 Alphaproteobacteria bacterium | reverse complement strand
GCCGAGGAAGCGCTCGACGAGATACTCGAATCGGTCAACGGCTCGAACATGGTGTTCCTGACGGCCGGCATGGGCGGCGGCACCGGCACCGGGGCGGCGCCGGTGATTGCCCGGGTCGCCCATGAAGCGGGCATCCTGACGGTCGGCGTCGTCACCAAGCCGTTCCAGTTCGAAGGCCAGCGCCGCATGCGCTTTGCCGACATGGGCATCCAAGAATTGCACAAGGTGGTCGATACGCTGCTCATCATTCCGAACCAGAACCTGTTCCGGGTCGCGAATGAGAAGACCACCTTCGCCGATGCCTTCGCCATGGCGGATCAGGTGCTCTACTCAGGCGTCGCCTGCATCACCGACTTGATGGTCAAGGAAGGCCTCATCAATCTCGACTTCGCCGACGTTCGCGCCGTGATGCGCGAAATGGGCAAGGCGATGATGGGTACCGGCGAGGCTTCGGGAGAGAAGCGGGCGCTGACCGCTGCCGAAGCCGCGATTGCCAATCCGCTGATCGACGACTCATCGATGAAGGGCGCGCGTGGCCTACTGGTTTCGATCACCGGCGGCAAGGACCTTACGCTCTATGAGGTCGACGAGGCAGCGACCCGTATCCGCGAGGAAGTGGATGCCGACGCCAACATCATCGTTGGTGCCACCTTCGACGAAAGCCTCGAAGGCATCATCCGCGTCTCCGTCGTGGCGACGGGCATCGACAAGGTTGCGATCTCGCAGGCCGCCACCCCGACCGAGACACGCATCGCCGAACTGACGCATCGGCTTCGCGCCGACAACCAGCGGATCGCCGACCGTATCGAGCGTTCGGACGTGACCGCATCCAACCGCATGCCGGATGCCACATCGGCGCCGGTGGCAATGGGTTCGTCCTTCACCGACTCCATCGAATTTGCGGCGAAGGCTGCGATCGCGGCGGCGGTATTGCCTACAAACTCGGACGAAGTGACAGTGCGACCGATCCCGCCAAAGCCGTCGCTGTTTTTGGAGCCGGCGCGCAACGAACCTGTGGCGCATGAACCCGCGCCCAGCGCCTTCATCCCGCCGCAGCCCGAACGCGTCGGTGTTCGCACCCCGCGCATGCCGCGTCTCGACGAATTGCCGATCCCGGCGCAGAACCAGATCCGTGCCAAGCGTAATCCGCTAAACGATGCCGATCATCCGGAGAAGCGGCGGATGACGCTGTTGCAGCGTCTTGCGTCAGTCGGACTCGGCCGCAAGGAGGAGCCGGCCGAACCGGCGGAAGCCCGTCCGGCGGCGCGTCAGGCTCTGCCAAGCTTCGATCGCCCGCCGCCGCGTCCGCTGCAAAGGTCACATGAGGCTAGGGCGCCGGAACCGGTCTCGGAATATGCCAAGCGACCGGCGCCTCAAGGCCTCGATCCTTTAGGCCGGCAGACGCCTGTGCATAACTCCGTGGAGGAAGATCAATTGGACATTCCGGCCTTCCTGCGCCGCCAAGCCAATTGAGGCGGAAGGATCAATCGAGGCCCCGGCTGCAAGGCCGGGGCCTCATCTTTGCGAATTCGACAGCGCTGGACGCCATCTAACCTTCTGATCGTCCATGATATTTTAACACAATCCGGCGCTGCAGGCGTTGCGGCTTAATACCCAATGGCTGGCTGTCTCAGGGGGTGGCGAGATTGGGGCGGCTTCAAGGTAACATTTGGTAAAAAAGCGTGAGTTGGCGTTGTAAGCCGCCGCGACTAAGGTGCTTTCATTAAAGGGGCTTTGTCTCTGGGGATGACGGGACTTGGAAAAAAAGACGTACAAAATCCATTTTCCCTTCGTGGCGAAATCGCGGCCCGGCATTGTTGGGGATAGGCAAGAGCGCTGTTAGCGCTCCGGCCAGTGTGTGGGACGAGAGTATGAAATTCGGTAAGCAGACGACGCTTCGCACCCAGGCCGCTGTCAGCGGTATTGGTGTCCACTCTGGCTTACCTGTTACCCTCACGCTGCATCCCGCCGACGCCAATACCGGAATCATCTTTGTCCGTTCGGGCATCGAAGGCCGCTATGAGCGCGAAATTCGTGCTGATGTGCGCGCGGTGACCGCCACCGATTTCCAGACCGTGTTGGGCGACGCTTCCGGTCCTCTGGTCTGCACTTCCGAGCATGTACTTGCTGCGCTTCGTGGGCTTGGCGTCGATAACGTCATCGTCGAGTTGGATGGCCCCGAAGCTCCTATCGCCGACGGCAGCGCGGCACCTTTTGTTGCTGCGATCGACCAAGCAGGCATCGTCACCCAATCCGCCGCCCGCCGTTACATCAAGGTGCTCAAGCCGGTGCGGGTCGCCAAGGACGGTGCTTATGGTGAGTTGCGGCCTTATGCGCGCGGTTTCCGCATCGAAGCCGAAATCGATTTTGATCATCCGCTGGTAGGCCGGCAGTCCTTCGCGATGGATGTCGAGCCGCAAGCTTTCCGCCGCGATCTGGCGCGGGCGCGCACTTTCGGCTTCATGCGCGACGTTGCCAAGCTGTGGAGTGCCGGTTACGCGCTCGGCGCTTCTTTCGAGAATACGCTCGTCATTACGGACAACCGCGTTCTCAACCCCGAGGGGATGCGCTTCCCCGACGAATTCGTCCGCCACAAAGCACTCGACGCTATCGGCGACTTGGCGCTTGCCGGTGCGCCGTTGCTCGCCGCTTACCGCACTGTCCGCGGCGGTCACAAACTCAATCATGCCGTGCTCTCGGCATTGATGGCCGATCCGGATGCTTGGACCTTCGTCGATGGCGCGGAAGCACCGCGCCGGCGCGTGCGCGGCTATGCCGACGTGACCAGCGGGCTGGCGGCACCGGTCTACGGGCCGGATATGTCCTAAAGAGCGCGTTCAGCCGGTTCTCACATCGCTTGAAAACGCCCTAGGCGCTTTAACCTTCCGCCACATTCCCGGCCGATTGCCCGCATAATGCCTTGGGGCGGCCGCGACTTTTCGGGTAAATGATGCGGTTTAACGGGCTGCGCGACAGTAGCGCGCAGGATGGGATTTAGCGGCGAATGTTGCCTTTATTCAATTTGCACCGGCCCGGACCAAAGCTTGCCGGGATGCTGGTACTGGCGCTTTTGTCGGCTCCGCTTGGGGCCTGTAGCAGCTTCGATGGATTCAATCTGTTCGGCGACAAGGATACCCAGGCTGCGGACGAGCCGGCGGACAAGCTTTACAATGAGGGTCTATACCTCCTGAATGAGAAGAAGGAATACAAGGAGGCGATCAAGAGGTTCGAGGAAGTCGATCGCCAGCACCCTTATTCCGAATGGGCTCGCAAGGCGCTGATCATGAGCGCTTTCGCCTCTTATGAAGCCAACCAATACGACGACTGTATCGCGACGGCGAAACGTTACATCGCGCTTCATCCCGGAACGGCGGACGCCGCTTACGCGCTATACCTCGTCGGCTCTTCCGACTTCGAGCGGATACCCGACATTACGCGCGATCAGGCCCGCACCGAGAAGGCGATGGCTGAGCTCGACGAGGTCGCGCGCAAATATCCCGGCACCGAATACGCTGTGAGCGCGCGGAAGAAGATTGAAGTCGCGCGCGATCAGCTCGCCGGCAAGGAAATGGCCATCGGGCGTTTTTATATGGAAAAGCGCAACTTCACCGGCGCCATCAACCGCTTCAAGATCGTGGTGACGCAATATCAGACCACCCGGCATGTCGAGGAAGCCTTGATGCGGTTGGCTGAGGCCTACATGTCGCTCGGCATCGTCCAAGAAGCGCAGACTGCGGCGGCGGTGCTCGGCCACAATTTCCCGGAGAGTCCTTGGTACAAGGACGCCTATAATCTGGTGAAGGGTGGTGGATTCGAGCCAAAGGAGAACCGGGCCTCCTGGATGAGCAAGGCTTTCTCTGCTTTGGTACCCGGATAGCTGACCTGGAATCATCGAGGCAAGGGCATGCTGGCCCGCCTATCTATCCGTGACATCGTTCTCATCGACCGGCTCGACATCGATTTCACCTCAGGCCTCTCGGTCCTGACGGGGGAAACCGGCGCGGGCAAGTCGATCTTGCTCGATGCTTTCGCGCTGGCGCTCGGTGCTCGCGGTGACGCGAGCCTGGTGCGCCATGGCGCCGAACAGGGCCAAGTCACCGCGATGTTCGATCTGCCACGGGGCCATCCGGCGCGAACCCTGCTCCTTGCCAATGACATCCCCTCAGAGGACGCGCTGATCCTGCGGCGGGTGCAACTCGCCGACGGCCGCACCCGCGCTTTCGTCAACGATCAGCCGGTCAGCGTGCAGGTGCTGAAAAGCCTCGGCGCCTTGCTAGTGGAAATCCACGGCCAGCACGATGACCGTGCCTTGGTGGACGCCGACACCCACCGCCGGCTGCTCGACGCCTTTGGCGGACTCGAAACCGAAGCCGCCACCATCGGGAGCCTGTGGCATGCAAGACGCGCCGCGCAGGAAGCGGTCGACAGCCACCGCGCCGAAGTCGAGCGCGCTTTGCGCGAGGCCGACTGGCTGCGGTACGCGGTAGAGGAACTGCAAAAGCTGGCGCCGGAAGCGGGGGAGGAGACGACACTCGCCGACCGCCGCACATTCATGATGCAGGCGGAAAAAGTCGCCGAGGATTTGCGCGAGGCGCACGAGACTGTTGCCGGCAGCCAGTCTCCATCGCCCGCCCTTGCTTCCGCCATTCGCCGGCTGGAGCGCCGCGGCGCCCAGGCGCCGGGTCTCGTCGAACCCGCGGTGAAAGCAATCGACAGCGCCTTGACGGCGCTGGAAGAAGCGCGCCTGCACCTCGAACAGGCGTTGCGCATGGCCGATCACGATCCGCGCGAACTCGAGCGCATCGAGGAACGGCTGTTCGCGTTGCGCGCCGCCGCGCGCAAATACAGCGTCCCGGTCGACGATCTTGCCGCGCTCGCCGCCCGCTATCAGGGTGACCTTGCTCTGATCGACGCCGGCGCGGCGCGGCTGACGGAACTCGAAGCTGCGGCAGACGAAGCGCAGAAGCGTTACGCCAAGGCGGCTGCAGCGCTCTCCGCCGCGCGGCGTAAAGCCGCCGAGGCGCTCGACAAAGCCGTGAACAAGGAACTCAAGCCACTCAAGCTTGAACGTGCAAAATTTTCAACGGAGCTTACGAGCGCCGCCGACGCCGCGGGACCGCACGGCATCGACCGGGCGGAATTCTGGGTGCAGACCAATCCCGGCACCAAACCGGGGCCGATGATGAAGGTCGCATCCGGCGGCGAACTGGCGCGCTTTCTCTTGGCGCTCAAGGTCGTGCTCGCCGACCGCGGCTCCGCGCCCACCTTGGTCTTCGACGAAATCGATACGGGCGTCGGCGGCGCCGTCGCCGACGCCATCGGCGTGCGGCTGGCGCGTTTGGCCGGCGGCGTTCAGGTCATCACGGTCACGCATGCGCCGCAGGTGGCCGCGCGCGCGGTGCGCCACTTCCTCATCAGCAAGGACGCGTTCGACAAGGGCCGCCGCGTCGCCACCCGCGTCACCGAAGTGGCCGCCGATCACCGCCGCGAGGAGATCGCACGCATGCTGGCGGGCGCCGAGATCACCACCGAGGCCCGCGCCGCCGCCGAGCGCCTGATCCGCGCCGCGGCGGGGTAGGGAGGCGCCCATCCGAATGGCATTAAGTTTTATCCGAATACCCTCTCGTCATGCCCGGCCTTGTGCCGGGCATCCACGTCTTTAGATTGCCGCAGCAAGACGTGGATGGCCGGGACAAGCCCGGCCAAGACGTTGAAGCCTAGTTGGTCTCATGCCCACCCGCGACCTCTCCAAAACCTCCATCGACGCCCTCACGGCCAAGCAAGCCCGGGCCGAGCATGCGCGGCTCGGTGCCGAGATCGCCGCGCACGACAAGCGTTATTATCAGCAGGACGCGCCATCCGTTTCCGATGCTGAATACGACGTGCTGCGCCGCCGCTATGAAGCGATCGAGGCGCGCTTCCCGGATTTGCGCACGCTCGAAAGTCTTTCCATGCGCGTCGGCGCGGCGCCCACGGGCCGCTTCGCCAAAATCCGCCACGCGGTGCCGATGCTGTCGCTGGCCAACGCTTTCAGCGAGGAGGATGTCGCCGATTTCGTCGATCGCATCCGCCGCTTCCTGCGCCTCGGCGACGACGAGCCGCTGGTTTTCACGGCGGAGCCGAAGATCGACGGCCTCTCGATGTCACTGCGCTATGAGAATGGCGCGCTGGTCACCGGCGCCACGCGCGGCGACGGCGTCGAGGGCGAGGACGTCACCGCCAACGTGAAGACGCTGAAGGAAGTTCCGCAAGAGCTCAAAGGCAAGGACGCGCCGAAAATCTGCGACGTGCGCGGCGAGGTCTACATGACCAAGCAAGCGTTCCTCGACCTCAACAAGAAACAGGCCGAGGCGGGGCTACCGCTCTACGTCAATCCGCGCAACACAGCGGCGGGTTCGCTGCGGCAGAAGGACCCGGCGATCACGGCCTCGCGACCGCTGCATTTCTTCGCCTATGCCTGGGGCGAGATGAGCGAGATGCCAGCACCGACTCAGTCCGGGATGCTGAAATGGTTCGCGCGCGCCGGGTTCAAGACCAACCCGCTGTGGAACACGGTTTCGACCGTGCAAGAGATGCTCGCCTTCCATCGTCAGATCGGCGAGCAACGCGCCGCGCTTGGCTACGACATCGACGGCGTCGTCTATAAAGTTGATCGGCTGGACTGGCAGCAGCGCCTCGGTTTCGTCTCGCGCAATCCGCGCTGGGCGATCGCGCATAAGTTCGCCGCGGAAAAAGCCACCACCATCGTGAAGGAGATCGCGATCCAGGTCGGCCGCACCGGCATCCTGACGCCGGTGGCGAAGCTTGAACCGGTCACGGTCGGCGGCGTCGTGGTGCAGAACGTGACGCTGCATAACCCCGACGAGATAGAGCGGCTCGGCGTGCGCGAAGGCGACACCGTGACGATCCAGCGCGCCGGCGACGTGATCCCGCAGGTGCTTGGCGTCGTCACCGACAAGCCGCGCGGCAAGAAACCCTTTGCGATGCCGACGCGCTGTCCTTGTCCGCTGCATACGCCAGTGGTGCGCGAAACGGTCTCGGGAGGCGGGGAGGGCGTACGCGTCCGCTGCACCGGCGAGTTGGCCTGTCCGTTCCAGAAGACCGAGCATCTCAAGCATTTCGTTTCGCGCCGCGCCTTCGACATCGATGGGCTGGGCGAAAAGCAGATCGACTATTTCTTCGAGCAGGGCTGGATCAAGGAGCCGGCCGACATCTTCACGCTGGAACAGCGCAACTCCAAGCTCAAGCTTGAGGAAGTCGAAGGCTATGGCGAGACCTCGGTGCGCAACCTGTTCAACTCGATCAACGCGCGCCGCGACATCTCGCTGGAGCGGCTGATTTTCGCGCTCGGCATCCGCCACGTCGGCGAGACGACCGCCGTGGCGCTGGCGCGCGGCACCGGCGACTGGAAATCGTTCCACGACCTGGCGATCAAGGTCGCCGAGGGCGACGCGGAGGCGCGGGCGGAGATGGACGCGCTCGACCAGATCGGCGACACCGTCATCGACAGCGTCGCCTCCTTCTTCGGCGAGAAGCACAACCGCGGCATGGTGGAGCGGCTGGTCATGCAGCTAAAACGCATCCGCGATGCCGAAAAGCCGGCGGTGGATTCGCCGGTCAGCGGCAAGACCGTCGTCTTCACCGGCGCGCTGGAAAAATTCACCCGCGAGGAGGCCAAGGCGCTGGCCGAGCGCCTTGGCGCCAAAGTGTCCGGCTCGGTGTCGAAGAAAACCGATTATCTCGTGGCCGGGCCGGGCGCGGGCTCCAAGCTCAAGGAAGCGCAGAAGCACGGCGTCACCGTGCTGGATGAAGATGGCTGGTTGAAGCTGGTGGGGGGATGATTTGTCGTCCCCCCGCGAAGGCGGGACCCATACTCGGTGTTCTCTCGATGGGCTGCGGAGTATGGGTCCCGGGCCTCTTTCGCTTCGCTCAGTCGCCCGGGACGACGGAAACTCAGAGCCCCGCCGCCGCCGCCTCCAGCCACCCGCGCGTCTCCTCGTCCACCAGCGGCGATAAACTGTCCCGCACCCGCGCGTGATAATCGTCGAGCCAGGCAATCTCCGCCGCCGTCAGCATCTCCGGCTCGATCAGCCGCCGGTCGATGGGTGCCAGCGTCAGCGTCTCGAATTGATTGAGCGGCTTTTCCGCGCCCGACACTTTCGGCGCTTCCGTCACCAGCAGCAGATTCTCGATGCGGATGCCGTAGGCGCCGGGTTTATAATAGCCCGGCTCGTTCGACAGGATCATGCCGCGCTTGAGCGGCGTGGTGCCGAGCTTGGAAATGCGCGCCGGCCCTTCGTGCACCGAGAGATAGCTGCCGACGCCGTGACCGGTGCCGTGGTCGAAGTCGAGCCCGGCCGCCCATAGATCCTGCCGCGCCAGAGTGTCGAGTTGCGCGCCGCTGGTGCCGTCGGGGAATATCGCGCGGGCGAGTGCGATATGGCCCTTGAGGACGCGGGTGAAACGGTCGCGCATCTCGGCGCTCGGCTGGCCGACCGCGAGCGTGCGCGTCACGTCAGTCGTGCCGTCTTCGTATTGCGCGCCGGAGTCGATCAGAAAGAGTTCGCCCGGGGCAATGCGGCGATTGCTCTTGCGCGTCACGCGGTAATGCACGATGGCGCCGTTCGGTCCGCTGCCGGCGATGGTCGGAAACGACACGTCCTTGAGGCGGCCACTCTCCCGCCGGAAGCTTTCCAGCGCTTCCACCGCATTGATCTCACTCAGCTTTCCGCCCGGCGCTTCGCGGTCGAACCAGGCGAGGAATTTCGTCAGCGCCGCGCCGTCGCGCTTATGCGCCGCCCGCGCGCCGTCGATCTCGGTGGCGTTCTTCACCGCCTTCATCAGCGCGATCGGATCGGGACCGCGCGTCGCCTTGCCGCCATTCTGCGCGACGATGCGCGCCAGCGCGTCAGCGGCGGTGGACTGATCGAGCCGCAAATTCATTTTCGCGGCCGCCAGCGCGCCCAGATCGCTGGCAAACGCGGCAGGCTCGCGCACGTGGGCGAGCAGTTCCAGGGCGTGACGCGTTTCGTTCGTCAGCTTGCGGCCGTCGAGATAGAGCGCCGGCCGGCCCTCTTTGCGCAGGACGGCAAAGCCGAGCGTCACCGGCACATGGTTGATGTCGCCGCCGCGGATGTTGAAGATCCAGGCCAGCGCCGGCGGATCGGACACCACCAGCGCATCCGCCCGCAGCTTGCCGAGTTCCTCACGGACGCGCGCCAGCTTCGCCGCCGCATCCTCGCCGGCATAGCGCAGATCGTGCAGCACGACGGCGCTGACCGGCGGCTGCGGGCGCTCGGACCAGATCGCATCCAGCGGATTCGGCTCGGTCGCAACCAGCGTGGCGCCGACGGCCACGCAAGCCTTGCCGAGCTTCTCGACGGCGTCGGTGGTATGCAGCCACGGGTCATAGCCAAGCTTGGTGCCGTTCGGCAGGTTGGCTTCGAGCCAGGCGTCGAGCGGTTTCTCGCCCACGTGCTCGATCGCAAAGATGCCTGTGTCGATCTGCTCGCGCGCCTGCAAAGTATAGCGGCCGTCGGTGAACAGCACCGCGCGTTCCACCAGCACAACCGCGGTGCCGGCCGAGCCGGTAAAGCCCGTGAGCCAGGCCAGCCGCTCCTCGGAAGGCGGCAGATATTCGCTCTGATGCCCATCGGCGTGCGGCACGATGAAGCCGTCGAGGCCGCGCCGTTTCAATTCGGCGCGCAACGCCGCCACGCGCGGCGCGGTGGCCGCGCCGGCGCTGGCATCGTCGAAGGATTGGAACAGCGCTTGGTGCATAACAGTACTCTAGATCATTTCACGAGCGGTACGATGCTCCCTCCCCCTGAAAGGGGGAGGTGAAGCAGAATTCATTTGCGCATCACCAACGTCATCCATTCCTGCAACGGAATGCGGCGTTCGAGGCGAAGCCCCTGCGCGCGATAGGCCGACAGCGCCGCCTGAGCATGTGTCGCCAACAGGCCTGAGAGGATCACTCGTCCACCCGGCGCCAGCAGCCGCGCCATTGGCGGCGCCAAAGCTTTCAGCGGATTGAGCAGGATATTGGCGAAAATAATATCGAACGGACTGCGCGCCAGGAATTTCGCTGCATCGAGGCCTGCGACGTGGATCACTTCAACCATCGTGCCGACTTTATTCAAACGCGCGTTCTCGCGCGCAATGCGCACCGCGAGTGGATCGATATCGCTCGCCAGGACGCGTCTTCGCAACGCGCGCGCCGCGGCGATGGCGAGCACGCCGGTGCCAGTACCGATATCGAGGATATTCGTTGACCCCCACCTTGATCCTCCCCCTTTCAGGGGGAGGAAAGACTCGCCGCGATGTCTCCCTCCCCCTGCAAGGGGGAGGGTTGGGGTGGGGGTCATTTTCACGCGCCGCCGGTTTATCCTTTCCTTCAACAATCCATTCAGCGCCAGCAAACACCCGCGCGTGGTGCCGTGGTGCCCGGTGCCGAAGGCGAGCGCGGCTTCGATCTGGATGCCGATGCGGTTGACCGGTACGCGCGCGCGATCATGTTTGCCATGAACAACGAAGCGGCCGGCGGCAACCGGCGCGAGGCCTTCAAGGCTCGCCGCCACCCAGTCCTTGGCTTCCACGGTTTCGAACACCAGCGCGTTCGCTAGCGTCGGCCCGGCGGCCAAAGCGACCAGCGCCCGCACCGCCGTTTCGTTTAGCGATTGGGGAAAGTGGATTTCCAGCGTCCAGCGGCCGTCCGCTCGCGCATAGGCGGCGGTCACGGCGCCTTGGTCTTCCAGGTTCTCAGCGAGGGTGTCGCTAAGCCGCCGCGCCATTGCCTCATCAGCGGCGAGGCGGGCAACACGAGTAACGCCGGGCGGGGCTGGTTTCTTTGCCATCGCGCAACAAAGCCCCGCCACGCGGCGGAGGCACCTTTTCCACCGGCAACATGCGCGGTTATCCACAGCTTGTTCAGGGGACCGGACGCCTGCCCCGGCGCTACTTCCAGCGCTTTTCACTAAAGCCGGCTGAACTCACGGCAAGGAAACTCTCCCGGCTTTTCACAACCTTTCACACGCTATCCACTCAGTTTTCACAGGCTTGTTCACAGCCACAGTTTACGCGCCGGGACTTGACCCGCGCATGCATCTGCCTTCCAACACCGTGATGGAAAATTCCCCCAATGCTCACAAGGCCGAACGCCCGAAAAGCCTGCGGCGCTGGTTCGAGAGCACGTCGAACCGCACCTTCGCCGTCTATCCGGTCCTGGTGGCCGCGTTCCAATATCTTTGGACCGGCGGGCATATCGATTTCCACTACGCGGGCCTGCCGCTGCTGATCTGGGGCTACGCGCAGTACCGTCTGGTCGGGAATTTCCGTGAGCGGCTGGGCGGCGGCGGCCCCGGCATCGCCATCCCGCCGGATCGCATCGTCGATTTCGGCCCCTATGCTTACACGCGCAATCCCATGTATCTCGGCCATCTCATCTTCATGCTTGGATTGGCGATCACGTTTTGGTCGTGGGCGGCGCTGCTGCTGCTCGCCTTTCACATTTTTTGGTTCCAACGCCGCGTGGCCGAAGACGAGGAACGGCTGACGAAACTATTCGGCGTGCAATACACGGATTACAAACGGTGCGTGAAGCGCTGGATTCCCTTCGTCGTTTGACCTTTCCTCATCCTGAGGAGCGCGCGGCGCGCGCGTCTCGAAGGATGGGCCGCCTGCATCCTTCGAGACGGCGCACGAAAGTCAGTATGCCAGGTGAGGCTTGAAACCGCGCCTCCTCAGGATGAGGTCCGCGTTCGCTGCAGCCTTCGGATCGCCTGATCGAGCGCGGAGAGAAACGCCGAGCGGTCGCGCGGCGAAAACGGGCGGGGGCCGCTCGTGGTCTCGCCCGCGGAACGGATGTCCGTCATCAGGTCGCGCACGGCGAGCGCCATGCCGATGGACTCTTCCGTGAAAGGCTTGCCGGTAGAACCGATCACCGAAGCGCCCGCCTTCAAGCAGCGGCTGGCGAGCGGTATGTCGGCGGTGATGACGACGGCGGCGGCGTCCGCGCGCTCGACGATCCAGTCATCGGCGGCGTCCGGCCCAGCCGCTACCACGACGCGCTCGATCAGCGGGTCCTGCGGCACGCGGATGAAACTGTTGGCGACGACGAAGACCGGCAGGCCGTGCCGCTCGGCCACCCGATAGACCTCGTCCTTCACGGGGCACGCGTCGGCATCGACATAGATGCGGATCGGCTTTGGCGTTGAGCTGGTCGGATCGGACATGGGTGCCGGTGCAGATTAAGGGCTCGGTAGCCGGTCGATGGTATCTTTCCACCGGCGTCTCAAAAATCGTGTCGACTTGGAACAATCATTGAGGGTCCACGTTAACCTCTTCACTCCGCAATATTTTATGTCGAGTAATAGAGAAAAAGTTCCATGGAAGTACCCCCTCGCTCCGGGATCGAAGGCCAGCTTGAGAAGATTGCGGGCGGGCTGAGCGCGGCAACCAATGTCGTTCAATTCGAGCCCGCGCACAAACAATTCGAGGAATCCCTGCAAGAGCGTGAGCGCCGGTTTCGCGAGCTTTTGGGTGCGTTGCCGGCCGCGATTTACACCACCGACGCCGCGGGGCGGATAACTTATTTCAACGAAGCCGCTGCCGAGCTATGGGGCCATCGCCCGCAACTGGGAACCAGCGAATGGTGCGGGTCCTGGAAGCTTTATTGGGCCGACGGGACGCCGTTACCCCACGATCAGTGCCCGATGGCGATAGCTCTGAAGGAAAATCGGCCGGTTAGGGGCGCTGAGGCCATCGCCGAGCGGCCGGATGGCACGCGAATCCCGTTTATTCCCTATCCGACCCCGCTTCGCGACCAACAGGGCAAGCTCGTAGGCGCGGTGAATATGCTTGTGGACATCACCGAGCGCAAACAGGCCGAGGAGCGGCAGGAACTGCTGCTTCGCGAAGTGCATCACCGCGTGAAGAATACGCTCGCCACCGTGCAGGCGATCATGGGCTCGACGGCGCGCGCGTCCGCGACGATCGAAGATTTTCAAGTTTCCTTCGGCGCGCGCATAGGGTCGCTGTCGCGGACACATCTTATGCTGACCGAAGAGGCAGGGGACAGCATCCCCTTTAAAGATTTGCTATGCAATGAGTTGAATGCCTTTGATGACGGCAGCACCAAACGCCTGGTACTCAAGGGCCCGCCGGTGGATGTGCCGTCAAAGATCGCGGTGCCGCTCGCCATGGCGATTCACGAATTGACCACGAATGCCGCCAAATACGGTTCGTTGTCGGTGTTCGGCGGTTGCGTCAACATTACCTGGAGCTTGAACATATCCGTCGAGGGCCGCACGCTGCGTTTTGATTGGTCCGAGTTGGACGGACCGCCGGTGACGCCGCCCGGCCGCGAGGGATTTGGATCCAAGATCCTCAAGCGGGCGCTCACCGACCAATGCCAGGCCAAGGTCATTCTGGATTACCGCCCGAAGGGGCTGCACGCGCGCATCGTCGTGCCGCTTCCCCCCGACGACGCAACGTAGCCTCGTCGCAGCGCGACTTACGCGCCGCTCCGATTACCAGCGATTCAAAAAACAAGAAGGGCTGCTCGCGAGAGCAGCCCTTCCATTGTCGACCGCGGTCCGCAGGTTTTGCCTGCACGACCGTGATGCGTCACATCACGCGGCGCGGACCTCGGTAGAGGCGAGGATCCAGGTGGACGCCGGCGACCGCGGCGAGAGACAATGAGACACTGGATCACCTCCTTTCGGTTGTTGACGATGACGCCAATGTAAGGCGGCGGACGTGATTCTGGAAGCCCCACTGACCTTACTTGAGCTGGTCTTCGACCTTGTCGGGCCCGGCCTGGACGCAGGGCTCGTCGAGCCGGATGCGACAGGCGCACGAGTGACGTCCTCGCCAACCTTTATCGGCAAGCACCGCCGATGGCGATGATGTCGGGGGGTGACGCTGGTTTCTGAAGCCATAGCCGGTCCGGAGGCCGGGAGGCGATATAGTGTCGCAGGCATAGTCCAAGTTTACGCCTATTCCATCATCCGATTACGGCTGGTTCGGACGCGCAGATCACCGGCAGCAATTCCCGCTTCCAAAGGGAAGGGGAGTTGCTCCGGTCTCAGTTTGATCTCTGTTTGATCCCAAAGAACGAATCGCTATCGGCGATTCGCAGCGGGAAAAGTAATGAACGAAATCTAACGAAGCCCCAGCCGGGCCGGATTCGCGCTCACTTCTTTTTCTTCGCGCCCGCGCGCTTCTTGCCGCGCCGCTGTGAATTCAGCGAGACGCCCAAGGCCAGCGCCTTCTGCCGTACCGCGCCTTCGGTGCGCTTGAGCAGCTTGGCGATTTGCGACGCGCGGACCAAACTCTTGGCGGAAGATTTCAACGCCTTGACGTCTATGCTCGCCCATGCGCGCCGCTTTTTCGTTCCTTTAGCCAATGTAGCCTCCTGAAATATCTTTGATGGGAGTCGCGTTATAGCATCGATGTGGTACGGGGAAAACAAACAAATTCATCAAAAGCTTTGGTCGGGATTAATACTATCGGATACAACTTCAACGTCTCGATGATGCGTTTGGTGACGCCAGCGTCCGCCCTCGGCCATGCTTTGCATCAAGCACAGTGAAAAAAACCCACAGGCTTAGTTGCCGTAAGTCGGATAATATGGCCGGTAGAATTGCCGCGAGCCATAGGCTCGCTCCGGCTGCGGATAGGCGTAGAAGTCGTCCGGCAGGGAACGCGTCGCGTATCCCATCGTTTCGTCCGCCTCAGGCTGGCGCTGCATGCGCCGCGCCACCACCGGCGCATCCTCGCCGCCTTTGATCACCACCTTGGTGTTGCTCATGCCTTGCTCTTTCACCAGGGCGAAGAGCTTGGCGGCATTGTTCGGCGCCAGCCGCACGCAGCCGTGCGATGCGCGCGAGCCCAGATGCCGGGTATCGAGGCTGCCGTGGATGGCGTGACCCTCGCCGGTGAAGAAAATGGAATGCGGCATCGGCGCGTCGTCCCATTCCTTCGAATAGTGATCCTCTTCCATGCGGAACGGGCGGAAGGAGCCGGACGGCGTGGAATAGCCGGAGCGCCCGGTGGACACCGGCCAGGTCCAGCGCTGCTCGCCGTCGACCGAGACTGTCATCTTCTGCGCCGCCTTGTCGATGCTGACGAGGATGCTCGCGTCCGCGGCCTTCGTTGTTGCGCTATAAAGCCCCGCGGCCAGGAAAGCCACGGCGAGGAAGCGGGAAAGCTGCATGGGAATGACCTAATCAGCGCGGAAAGTGACGACGATTCAACAATCGCGGCGCGGCCTTTTAGTTCCGGTGCCGGCTGGACGCGGAACCCGAATGCCTAACGAACCGTTGCCCTTTGAGAGCTGCAGCGGAGAACAAGCATGAGCAAACAACGGCACCTGGTTCGCGTGCGAGGCCGCCCGCCCACCGAATTCGCCAACACGCCCGAGGTCAGCGACGCCGATGCCGGCGCGCTGCCCTCCGCGACCGGCCGCGAGGAAGGCTTGGCCGAGGACGAGACGCTGAGCGATTTCGAGGCGGAAGTTTTGTCCCACGAAGGCGGCGGCCGGCCGATGAGCGAAGTCACCGCCAATCCGGATCCCAGAAGGCCGGAAGAGACCGAGGACGGCCTCGACGAAGTCGAAGAGGCGCTGCGCCGCGCGGCGGAAGATCCAGTCAGCGGGCGGGAAAAGCTCTGACATGAGCAAGCCCCTCGTCGTCTCCATTCCGCACCGGCTCGGCAAGGAAGAAGCCGTGCGCCGGCTCAAATCCGGCATGGGCAATGTGCGCAGCCACTACAGCCACTTAATGTCGGTGCAGGAGGAGACCTGGAACGGCGACCAGCTGCGCTTCCATGTCACCGCGCTCGGCCAAGCGGCGGGCGGGGTCATCGATGTCTTCGCCGATCACGTTCGCCTGGAAGTCACGCTGCCTTGGCTGTTGCACAAGATCGCCGAGCGCATCGCGCCCACGATCCGCAAGGAAGGCACGCTGATGTTGGAAAAGCCGAAGTGATGTTTAGCGAAGGGCGATAACGCGAACCGTCCGCACGTCGTCCGCCGAGCCTCGTTGATCGAACTGGCAGCGTTGCTCGTAATTGGGCCAGCTGCGCACGGAGCAAGGCGCTCCTTTTACCAGGACGGACAGGCGGTCGCCCTTGGCGAGAGCTTGATGCGTGTCCTTGGCCGGTGTCGCCGCTTCCGCATCCGGTACGCCCGCTGACAAAAAGGCCGCCGCGCTGGCGCCCAGTGCGATGGCGAAAACCCCGGTGATGGATTTGGCGGCGATGGATTTGAGCATTTGAACCCCCTGGACGCATCCTGCTTCCACGGCGACAACATCCATTGCGGTTAAAAGTTCCGGTACTGGACGGTATTCAGCGCGATATTACTTCTAAAGCGCCAGTTAACGTGCCGGATAATGCTTGTAAAACGCAGCCTTTCCGCTGAATTGCGCTGTAAATCTTAAATATTTAGACGCCCCCCGTAAAATAATTCCCAAGTATTTACGGCCTAATTATTTATCCGTAGGAACCTTATCCTTCCCAGAGACTTATCCCTGCATTCACAGGGGTAGGGTCATGAACTTCCATCGCGCCGCACGAACATCCGCTATCGTCCTCGCCGCAGGAGCCGCCCTCTGGATCGGCACCGCGGTCGCGGCGCCGCTGCCGGCGGCCTACCCGGGTAATTCCGGTGCCTTATTCGCATCGGTGATGCGCGGCGATGTTCCGGAGCAGGCCGACGACACGGACCGCTCCCCCGACCTGCGCCGCCAGGTGGTCGATTATCCCGCCAACGCCGCCGCCGGCACCGTCGTCATCGATACCGAGCAAACCTACCTCTATTTCATCCTCGGCGAGGGCAAGGCGATCCGCTACGGCATCGGCGTCGGCCGCGACGGCTTCACCTGGTCGGGCGCGCAGTCGGTGACCCGCAAGGCGGAGTGGCCGGATTGGACGCCGCCGCAGGAGATGATCGACCGTCAGCCGTATCTGCCGCGCTGGATGGCCGGCGGCGAAGGCAACCCGCTCGGCGCCCGCGCCATTTACCTCGGCAGCACGGTCTATCGCATTCACGGCACCAACATGCCGGACACCATCGGGCAGAAAGTATCGAGCGGCTGCATCCGCATGTTGAATGAGGATGTGATCGATCTCTATGCCCGCATCGAACTCGGCGCCAAGATCGTCGTGCTCCCGAACCACAACCACATTGCGCTGATACCCAACAAACATTCGCTTTAATAACGTCAACGAAGGAGATCGATCATGCGCTCTATGCTTAAGGCTGGAATGCTGGTGTTGGCGCTCGCGGTCCTCCCGGTTGCCGCCCAGGCCGGAACTTTGGAAGGCGCCGCCATCGGCGCGGGCTCCGGCGCCGTGATCGCGGGACCTCCGGGCGCAGTCGTCGGCGGCGTGATTGGAGCCGTGGTCGGCGGCCCGAATCTCGTCAGGCACGCGCGCGTCCGCCATTGCTGGATCAACAATGGTCACCGCCGCTGCGCCTGGCGCTAAGCGCCCGAGCAACCCCCTCATCGCAATCCCCGGCGGCCATTGGCCGCCGGCCTTTTCTCATACCAGGAGCTGTGTCATGGCCGAGACCGCAGCAAACCACATGTCCACCACGTATCTGCGCGCGCAAGGCGACCGCTGCCAGCGGCTGTCGCGAAACTGCATGGATCTCGGCATCGCGAGAGACCTGCGGCTTATGGCCCAGGAGTATTTTGACGCATCCGACCTGCAGGCGAGAAGCTCGGTCCTCGAGCGGCACTGAGGTGTCGTGAGGCCTGCGCGCAGGCGGACACCGAGCTGGCTCGCGGCGGTCGCTTCCCAACCGTAAACGCGCTAGCATCCCGCCGCGCGCATGGGGCGGCGCAGGGAGACTTCCATGTATCTGTCGGGCGAAAGCATTGTCGTAATTCTCATCGTCGGCCTGATCGCCGGCTGGCTTGCCGGCAAGATCGTGCGCGGCACCGGCTTCGGGCTGATCGGCGACATCGCCATCGGTATCGTCGGCGCGCTGATCGCGAGCTGGCTGTTCCCGCGGCTCGGCATCGCGCTCGGCACCGGCCTGCTGCGCGAAATCCTCGACGCCACCATCGGCGCGGTGCTGTTGCTCCTGGTCATCCGCCTCATCCGCGGCGGCGGGCGCTGGTAAGCGCGTGGCCGCGAGCTGACCTGCATGGCGCGTAGAACGGCGAAAGTCGCATCAACATGACAGTGAATTTCCCTAATCTGAGCCGCAGCTACGATGCCACGCGGCGCGTGGTTCGTTTCTGGGGCTATGACCGCTCCATGGAAAATTCGTTCTACGTGACCGCGGATGCGCTGGCGCGGATTCAACCGGATTTGCAGCCGGACGAGGCGGGTCTTCTGCGGGCCTTCGATAGCAACCGCGAGCGCATCCTCGCGACCGCGGCGAAGGTCTATGCGCGCGGCCGCAAGGGCTCCTACGATCTCAACGTCGCCGACTTTTGACGACGCTGCTGTTTTGGCGCCCGCGCCGGCCTGGGCTGGCGCGCTTTTTGGATTTTAACCGGGGGAAAGATTGTGAACGATATTAATGCCAATCAAACGCACAGCCGGCCGTCGCGCATGACGTTGCTCATCGCCATCGGGGTCATTGTCTTCATCACCGTGATCGTGAATTGGGGAGCCATCTCGACCTTCGCCCATATTCCCCAACTCAAGCGCGCTCTTGGGGTGTGAGGGTTTGCTGATGGTGGCGCAAACCTGCGCAAAGACCACGTGCGTCTGGAGCGCAGCGGCGGCTATTGTATTAGACGCGAAGGTAGCGCGGGCGCACTTAAAGTTTCACTCCGGTGTGTTCCTCAATCTTTGTCTTGATAAAGCCCCTCGCTAAATCTTTCACCAGTTCAAACGTAAAGCTTCCTACCGCTTCCGTACCCTTTTTAGTTTTCTTCCAAATCTCTGGATCGCGGACTGCATCGAGAAAGTCATGGCCTTCCCAGGTAAGGCGCCTGAATATTATCCCGATCATAGGTTGCGAGCCGGGCGTCTCGATTAACCGCTGTTCTTTGAGAAGTGAAAGATGATAACCGACCTGATCCTCGGAGTAGTCCTGAATAGCAACTTCGGCATCGCCGGGGCTAATATGAACTATTCCGCCTGATCGAATTGGCAGACTTTCAAGCTTCAAAAGCAATTCACGAATGAGATTCATGTCACGCCTCATAGATACCCTCTCCCAAATCCTATTCGCGTTTGAAAGCTCGGGGCATTGAGCTGTATCGGGTCTGGATATCCAGTGCCGCTTCACACCGATAGCTTGAATGGAGTCATAGAGGGAAGCGTCCCTAACCATGCTCCTGTGTCTTTAGCTAAGAGTTTTTAATTTCCTTATCGCTCTCTCAATTTCCGAAAGGGCGCTGTCAATTTCATTTCTAGCTCGCCGAGCTTGACCTGACGCATCATCGTGGGCGGCGCGATTAGCGTAAGTCCTGGCGCTGCCAAGGGAGCTTTCAACATCCCTCAGGATTTGAATTACGCGCGTTACCTCATCATTAATCATCTGTTCTCTCCAGGCGACAGCTCCTCACACCCTCTCCACAAAACTATCCACCACCCGCTTCTCGCCGGCCTTGTCGAAGGCGATGGTGAGCTTGTTGCCTTCCACCGCCACCACGTTGCCGTTGCCGAATTTCTGGTGAAAGACGCGGTCGCCTTTGACGAAGTCCGACACCGCCCCGGTGGATTTCGCCACCAGCTCGCCTTCGATGGTGAGCGGCATTCGCGCGGCGGAGGGTTTGCCCTCGCGCGGATCGTAGCGGCGTTGACCGTTTTCCTCGAAGCCAGAGCGGGCGGATTGCGCGCGGCTTGCCTGCGCCCGCTGCCAGCCCGGCGTCGTGTAGCTTGAGCCGAAGGCGTTCATCTCGTCAAAGCGCGAGGCGCCATAGGCGCCGCCGAAACCGAAGCCGCCCTTGCTCTCGGTGACTTCCACATGCGCTTCCGGTAATTCATCGAGAAAGCGCGAGGGAATGTTGCTCGACCAGGTGCCGTGCATGCGCCGGTTGGTGGCGAAATAGATTTTCGCCCGCTTGCGCGCGCGGGTGATGCCGACATGGCCGAGGCGGCGTTCCTCCTCCAGCCCGGCACGGCCCTGGTCGTCGAGCGCGCGTTGGTGCGGAAACAGGCCTTCCTCCCAGCCGGGGAGAAACACGGTGTCGAATTCCAAGCCCTTGGCCGCATGCAGCGTCATGATCGAAACGCTGTCGACGCCTTCGCCCTTGTCGGTGTCCATCACCAGCGAGATGTGTTCGAGGAACCCTTGCAGGTTCTCGAATTCCTCCATCGAGCGCACCAGCTCTTTCAGGTTCTCCAGGCGTCCAGCGGCGTCGGCGCTGCGGTCCTTCTGCCACATCTCGGTATAGCCGCTCTCGTCGAGCACGATTTCGGCCAGCTCGTTGTGCGGCAGGGCATCCTTCTGCGCGCGCCAGCGGTCAAAACATTCGAGCAACCCGCGCAGCGCGCCGCGCGGTTTCGGCTTCATCTCGTCGGTGGCGACCATGGCGCGGGCTGCGTCCATCAACGGAATGCGCTGCTTGCGCGCGTGGTCGTGCAGCATCTGCACCGCGGCATCGCCCAAGCCGCGCTTCGGCACATTGACGATGCGCTCGAAGGCGAGATCGTCGGCGGGCGAATTCACCGCGCGCAAATAGGCCAGCGCGTCGCGGATTTCCGCGCGCTCGTAAAATCGCGGACCGCCGATGACGCGATAGGGTAGGCCGAGCGTGACAAAACGATCCTCGAATTCGCGCATCTGAAACGACGCGCGCACCAGGATCGCGATCTGGTCGAGCTTGTGACCGCCGCGCTGAAGTTGCTCGATCTCCTCGCCGATGGCGCGGGCTTCTTCTTCGCTATCCCAGGAGCCGGTGACGGTGACTTTCTCGCCGAGCACATCCTCGGTGCGCAACGTTTTTCCGAGCCGGCCTTCGTTATGCGCGATGAGATGCGACGCGGCGGCGAGGATGTGGCCGGTGCTTCTGTAGTTGCGTTCGAGGCGGATAATTTTGGCGCCAGGAAAATCGTGGTCGAAGCGCAGGATGTTATCCACCTCCGCCCCGCGCCAGCCGTAGATCGACTGGTCGTCGTCGCCGACGCAGCAGATGTTTTTCTCTTTCTTTCCCTCTCCCCTCGCGGGAGAGGGTGGATCGCCTGAGCGTAGCGAAGGCGAGCCGGGTGAGGGGGCAAAGGTTTCAGCTAAGTCCACCCCCTCACCCGCCTCGCTACGCTCGGCACCCTCTCCCGCGAGGGGAGAGGGAAGAGGAGCGAGCGGAGACGGCACAGAAAAATTCTGCCCCAACAACCTGAGCCACAGATATTGCGCGACGTTGGTGTCCTGATACTCGTCCACCAGGATATATTTGAATCGCTCCTGATATTGCCGCAGCACGCCGGGATGCTCGCGGAACAGCCGGATGTTCTCCAACAACAGATCGCCGAAGTCGGCGGCGTTGAGCGTCTTCAGCCGCGCTTGGAACGCGGTGTAGAGTTTCTTGCCCTTGCCGTTGGCAAAGCTCGCGCCTTCGCCGGGCGGCACATGCTCCGGCGTCAGCCCACGATTTTTCCAGCCGTCAATCAGCAAGGCCAGGACCCGCGCCGGCCAGCGCTTCTCGTCGATATTTTCCGCTTCC
Source organism: Alphaproteobacteria bacterium (assembly GCA_034668785.1). Classification (GTDB taxonomy): domain Bacteria; phylum Pseudomonadota; class Alphaproteobacteria; order Rhizobiales; family Xanthobacteraceae; genus CANKHA01. The sequence continues at coordinate 11,589 of JAXDOS010000260.1, read as the reverse complement.
AGAAGCTGCTTCAGCAGCCGTATCTGGTCGTCGACGTCGAGGATGGTGAAATCGGGCTTTAAGCCGACCAGCTCGGCGTGGCGGCGCAAAATCTTGACGCCGATCGAGTGGAAGGTGCCGAGCCACGGCATGCCCTCCACCACCTGGCCGACCATCTGGCCGACGCGGTGCTTCATCTCCCGTGCCGCCTTGTTGGTGAAAGTGACGCTGAGGATTTCCGCCGGCCGCGCCCGTCCGGTGGCGAGGATATGGGCGATCCGCGTGGTCAGCACCCGGGTCTTGCCGGTACCGGCGCCGGCCAGCACCAGCACCGGGCCGTCCAGGGTCTCCACCGCCTCGCGCTGTTCCGGATTGAGATCAAGGAGATAGCGCGGCGACGCCGCCGCGGCCGCGCGCGCGGCTATCCCGCCGCTGGCGGCAGCCGGCGGGTCATAGGCATGGACGTGCTTGAGAGGATCAGCCAAGGCGCTGGTTTTCCGCGAATCTCATGTCCACAAAATGGCACTTGGGGGCGGGTATTGCGAGGGCGCAGCGGCAATGCGCTCAGGGCTTCGCCGGCATGGCGATGCGCCGCCCGGCGGCCTCCGGGCGCGGCAAACCGGCGTGGGCGGCTTTCATTTTCGCCAGCCGTTCCGCCACCTCGTCCGGAAACGGCGAGGTCTTCTTGGTTTCTAGGTCCACGTGCAGCGACATCACTTCCGACGTGGCTGAAAGCCAATCGTCGGTGGCGTGACACAGCTTCTGGAAGCAATGCAGCCGCTTGCTGTCGTAGTCGAGCAACTGCACCGACACCCGCACCGGGTCTTTCTCATGTAGTTCGCGCAGGTAGCGGGTATGGACCTCGGCGGTGAACACCGAACGGCGCTGCTCTTTGACGTAGGCCGCGCTCATGCCCAGCAGGATCAGCACTTCATCCAAAGCCCGGTCGAAGAACACATTGTAATAGGCCATGTTGAGGTGGCCGTTATAGTCGATCCAGTGCGGCTCCACCGCCATCACCGAGGAGACGAAAGGGGCAAAGAACACCGGTTCGGTATCGGCGCGGTCGAGCATGGAACGGGTTTACCGCCAATTCTCGCATCGAGAAACAGATACCGCCGCATGCGGACATAGATTCGCCGCCAAATCCGGACAATTCAGCTACACGGTCGGGCGGCGTAGGTGGGTAATAGAGCGGTCGCGCGTCCCACTGGGAAGCCATCATTCGGCAATGCATCTCGCGGAGATAGCGTGCAGACGACGCTGCTCGGTTTAGCCATCGCGGTCATCCTGGCGCTGGTCACGGCTCTCGTCGGTCCTTTCTTGATCGACTGGGGCCGCTTTCGCCCGGTGATCGAGGCCGAAGCCAGCCGCCTGCTGGGCGCGCCGGTCCGCGTCGCCGGTCCAATCGAAGGCGCGCTGCTGCCGACTCCGTCGCTGACGCTGCACGGCATCGAAATCGGCGCGCCCGACGACCGCCGCCTGCGCGCGCGCGTGCTCAGCGTCGAATTCAGCCTTGGCCCGCTCATGCGCGGCGAGGTGCGCGCCGCGGAAATGCGTCTCGTCGGACCCGAGATCAATCTTGGCATCAACAGTGCCGGCCGCCTGACGATGCCGAAGCTCGCGGCGAGTTTCGATCCTGACGCGCTCTCCATCGACCACGTCAGTATCGAAGACGGCCACGCCGTCCTGAGCGACAACAGGAGCGGCTCGCGCGTCGTCCTCGACAAGCTGCGGTTCAACGGCGATCTGCGTTCGCTGGCCGGACCGTTTAAAGGCGACGGCGCCTTTGTCATTGCCGGCGAGCCTTATGCCTACCGTGTCGCTGCCGGCCGGGCCGGCGACAACGGCGCGGTCAAGCTGCGGCTCAACGTCGATCCTTCCAATCGCCCCTTCGCCATCGAGGCCGACGGCGCGCTTTCCCTCGAAGGCGGCGAACCGCGTTTCGAGGGGTCGTTCAACATCGCGCGGCTCGCTGGTATCGCTCTGGCGAGCGGACAAACAGTCACCAACGATCCATGGCGTCTCGGCACGCGCATCAAAGCGACGGCTGCCAGCGCGCTGCTTGAACAGGTGGAGTTTCAGTACGGACCCGAGGAGCGGGCGGTTAAGCTGACCGGCACCGCCGAATTGAAGTTCGGCAACAAGCCGCGTTTCGACGGGGTGCTGTCCGCGCGCCAAGTCGATCTGGACCGTGCGCTACCGTCGTCCGACGCCGCGCGGCGGCTGCCGCTCACCGCCATCAAGCTCCTCGGCGATGCCTTTTCCGGCGCGCTGGGACCGTCGATTCCGGCTCGGATCGGCATCAGCGTCGATGCCCTGACGCTCGCCGGAGCGACGCTTCAGGCGGTGCGCGGCGATCTGGCGACCGAAGGCGAAGCCTGGAATCTGGACGGTTTCGAATTCCGCGCGCCCGGCGTCACTCAGGTCAATCTCAGCGGGCGGCTCGATCTGGCGGCGAAGCGTCTCGGATTCGTCGGCCCCGTCAGCATCGATTCACGCGATCCCAGCGCGCTGGTCGCCTGGCTGGAAGGCGGCGCGGACACGTCGCCCGGCGCGATGAAGCCGCTGCGCGCCCGCGGCGAGCTCACGCTTGGCGGCGAGAAGCTCGCTATCGATCGGCTCAACGCCGAGATTGATCGCAAAAGCGTCGAAGGACGGCTGGCTTACACGTGGCCTGTTGAGGATCGCCCGCCGCGTCTGGAAGCCGAGCTAAATGCCGCCGAGCTTGACCTCGACGCGCTGATGTCTTTTGCCGATGCGGCGCGTGGCGCCACCACATTCGAGATGCCGCGGGAGGTGACGCTCGGCATCGACATTGGCCGCGCCACCATCGCCGGTATTGAAGCACGACAGGTCAGCGCCCGACTGCACCGCGACGCCAACGGCCTTCAGGTCGAGCGCTTTTCCGTCGCCGATCTTGGCGGCGCCAGTTTCGATGCGCGCGGCCAGATCGAAACGAGCTCGCCGTCGCCGCGCGGCCAGATGAATCTCACTCTGGATGCGCGCAATCTCGACGGCGTGGTGGCGCTAGCGGCGAAATTCGCGCCCGATGCGGCGGATCCTCTCCGTCGTATGGCGCAAAGCCTATCTCCAGCGAAGTTGAATGCGATCCTCAGCATGGAAGGCGCTGGCGGCAGCACGACGGCAAAGCTCGCCATCGAAGGCCGGTCGGGAGTCATGCGTCTCAGCTTGCTTGGTGACGTGCGGCGGGATTCCGAAGTGGCAAAAGGCGATCTGGCGGCGCTCACGTCGGCTGACGTCCACTTGCAGGGAAAACTCGACGCGGATGACGGCAGCGCAGTCTTCGCTCTGTTGAATCTGGATAAGATCCTCGCCGTCGACAAGCGGCCCGGCCAACTAACCCTCGCCGCCAATGGTCCACTCGGCGGGGAGTTCCAGGTGGACAGCCGCCTTGTTGCCGGCGGTTTCGATGCTTCCGCCGCCGGGACCATACGGTTGAGCGGCGAGGGGCCGAAAGGCAATCTGCGCGTTGCGGTGGCCGCCGCCGACCTGCGGCCGCTTCGCCAGGGACCGGTGTCGCGGACTGCCGAACCGTTGCCCGCGACGCTGACCGGCAATCTCGCAATCGCCGGCAGCTCTCTGACGCTCGATGATTTTTCCGGCGCCTTCGGCGGGACCGGTTTGCGCGGGCGGCTCGGCGTCGTGTTGGCGCAGCCGTTGCGCGTGGAAGGCAGAATCGAGGCCGATGCGCTCGACGCGCCGGCTGCCATCGCGGTCGCCATCGGCATGCCGAGCTCGGGTAGCGCCCGCGCCGATGCATCCGCCTGGTCGCGGGAACCCTTCGCTCAAGGACTATTCGACGAGGCCGAAGGACGCGTCGAATTCACGACAACGCAGGCGGCGTTCACCCCGGCGCTTGTGCTGCGCCAGGCGCGCGGCGTGGCGAAGTTCAGCCGGTCAGAAATTGCGTTTACCGATTTGGAGGGAAGTCTGGCGGATGGCGGACTGACCGGAGAACTCGTGTTCAACAAGAGCGGCGCAGGGACATCGGCGCGCGCGCATTTTGGTTTGGCCGAGGCCGATGCGGGAGCGCTAGGAGGCGACAAGCCCCCGGTGACGGGGCGCCTTGCGGCGCACATCGACATCGAAGGCACTGGCCTGAGCCCGGCGGCTCTGGTCGGGTCGCTTGCCGGGAACGGCACGATTTCGTTGGAGGGCGGTCAGTTCGCCGGTCTCGATCCCAAAGTCTTTGACGTTGTCGCTCGCGCCGTCGATGGTGGAATGAGCCCCGACGCCGCCAAAGTCAGCGAGATCGCCGATGCCGCGCTGAAGAGCGGCAGCCTCGACGTATCGTCTGCGGAGGGGGTGATTACCATCAGCGCCGGTCAGGTGCGGCTGGCCAACACCATCGCGCAAACCGAAGGCGCGGGACTGATCGTGGCGGCGAGTATCGATCTCACTGAAAAGACCCTCAATGCGCGCCTGACCTTGTCGGGGCATAGAGGAACAGCGGCTTCTCTCGAGGTCCCCGTCGTCTTCGTATCGCTTAAGGGACCGATGACTGAACCGAAGCGCACCGTCGATTTCAGCACGCTCGCCGCTTGGCTAACGCTGCGCTCGATTGAGCAGCAGTCGAAGCGTCTCGAAGCCATCGAAAGCCAAAGCCACGAATCCGGTATCGGACCGGTGGCGCTGCCCAGCGCTCGTGACGGCTCGCAAGTTTCGGGCTCGCCGTCCGCTTCCTCAAGTTCCGATATTGTAAATACGCGAGAGGGACGCGGTCTGCGCGACGAGCCGCTAAAGTCAAACGCTGCACCTGCGCTGCCGCCGCCGATCACCGTCCGCCCTGCGCCTGGCTCTGCTGCCGGGCATTCGGCCCCTCAACCGGCGCGCCCGCCGGCACAGCCTCGGGTTGGAGCAACGGTAACGCGTAAGCCGGCGCCGCCGAAGCCGATGGTACCAGCTCTGCCGTTGGCGCGTCGTCCGCCGCTCGACCTATCCCCCAATGCCCAGAACTGACGGAGTTGCGTGCAGCGACATCAATTCGCTGGAGCTCTCGATGCGTGGGCGGTCGGCTTCCGCCTGGGTGCGATAATGATCGAGGACGAACAACCGAATGGCGGATGACAGATTGCCATGACTGCGCTCGGTATCGATCACCGCGACGAGCTCGGACAAGGTCATATTCCGGTCGGTGGCAATTTCCTTCAGGCCCTTCCAGAACGCATCCTCGAGACTGACACTAGTCTTGTGACCGGCGACGACGATGGAACGCTTCACGACCGGCGATTTCATTAAGTCTCTCCCATTTTAGTCCGATGTTGGTCGAGATCACGGTCGGCTTTGTCGGCAAGCGCCTTCGCAAGATCGCGCTCGGGCTTGGAACGGCCGTGGGAGAGACGATTTTCAGCGGCGCGTTTTTCGACGTGCCGCCTTTGGGCTCTTTTGCGGGCCGTCCGCAGATTGACGACTTCAGCCATGACTGGTCTTGACGGTAATCGGATGCATGATCCGGCCTTTCGTAAGGCCGTACCTCGCCGCCAAATTACGCCGATACAGTGGCGGAGAGACGCTACTCATTGATTAGAACCATCTATCAAATGCTATTATGTCCCATAACAAGGCAATACACAGTTTGGTGACTCGGCGGATGTTGGTACCTCCGAGCACCTCAGCAGTATTTTTATGAAGGTTCTGCGATCTATATTTGTAAGTTGTGGTCAGTAAATCTAAGTAAATTTTCCAGGCTGTAGCATTAATCGCTGACATCAGACCGGAAACCTTACGGAACCTCCAGGATTCACTTAATGCTATACGGGAAATTTATGTCGCTTTGTCTTAGCCCGGCTGTTTAATTCATACTACCTAAAGCTGTGGATTAGAGCGTTGCTCCCATATTCCGCAGCTGGCGATTTTAATCTCTTCAGCCCGGACGGATCATTTTCTCGGGACGTACTAGCCGATCGAATTCCTCGCCGGAGACGAAGCCAAGCCGAATTGCTTCCTCCCGCAGCGTGGTTCCGTTTTCATGGGCGGTCTTGGCGACCTTCGCCGCGTTGTCATAGCCGATCTTCGGAGCAAGCGCGGTGACCAGCATCAGCGAGCGTTGCATCAATTCACTGATACGCGCTTCGTTGGCGCGGATGCCGGTGACGCAGTGATCGGTAAAGGAGCGCGCGGCATCCGCCACCAGCCTGATCGATTGCAGCATGGCGTGAGCGACTACCGGCTTGAACACGTTGAGTTCGAAATGACCTTGGCTGCCGGCAACGGTTATCGCCGTTTGGTTGCCGAAGACTTGGCAGCAAACCATCGTCATGGCTTCGCATTGGGTCGGGTTCACCTTGCCAGGCATGATCGATGACCCGGGTTCATTTTCCGGCAGGATGAGTTCGCCCAAACCCGAGCGCGGGCCGCTGGCGAGAAAGCGGATATCGTTGGCGATCTTGAACAGTCCGGTGGCGACCGAATTGAGAGCGCCGTGCGCGAAGACATAAGCGTCATGAGACGCCAGAGCTTCGAACTTGTTCGGTGCGGTGACGAACGGTAACCGCGTGATCTTGGCAACCTTCTGCGCGAATAATTTCGCGAATTGAGGCTTGGCATTGAGGCCGGTGCCGACGGCGGTACCGCCTTGCGCAAGCGGATAGAGCTGCTTGAGCGCAAGCCGCATCCGCACAATGCCGGACTTCACTTGCGCCGCATAACCGGAGAATTCCTGGCCCAAGGTCAGCGGCGTCGCATCTTGGGTATGGGTGCGGCCGATCTTGATGATGGAGGCAAAAGCCTTTGTCTTGTCTTGCAGGGCGTCTTGCAAATGCGCGAGGGCGGGATCAAGCAGATAAGCAATCTCCTCGGCAGCAGCGATATGCATCGCCGTCGGGAAACAGTCGTTCGACGACTGGCTCATGTTGACGTGATCGTTCGGATGCACCGGACTTTTAGAGCCCAATGTGCCGCCGAGAATCTCGATGGCGCGGTTAGCAATCACCTCATTCAGATTCATGTTGGTTTGCGTGCCGGAACCGGTCTGCCAAACCATCAATGGAAAATGATCGTCGAGCTTGCCGTCGATCACTTCCTGCGCCGCCTTGACAATAGCGCGCGCGCGCTTGGCATCCAGACTGCCGAGTTGAAGATTGGTTTCGGCTGCCGCCCGCTTGACGATTGCCAACGCGCGGATCAAAGGCCGCGGCATCCGCTCGGTGCCAATGCGGAAATTATTGCGCGAGCGTTCAGTTTGCGCGCCCCAGTAACGGTCCGCCGGCACTTCGATGGGACCGAAGCTGTCGGTTTCGATACGCGTCTGCGCCATCATGACCTCAGTGTTCATTGGATTACGCGCCCGCAACCGCGAGGTTCCAGCATGATGGCACAGGCGATGGAGAGAGTTCTACTTCTTGCGGAACCGATCGAAGCGCACGACTTCGCCGCCGCCACTCGGCTTATCGGGATCCTTGTCCGTGCCGTCTGAATCCGTGGGAGGCGGATCGGCCGCGACCGCCGGCAAGGCGGTCATTTTCGGCGTCAACTCCCGCGACTTGCGCAGCGCTGGAGTCTTTGCCTTGACGCGCTTGGCCTCGGATGGAGCGGCAGAATCCTGCTCTTCTTCAGTCTGTTCGAACTGCAGGGCGAACTGGACCGAAGGATCGAGGAATCGCTTGATGGCGTCAAACGGGATGCGCAGACGCTCGGGAACTCCGCCAAACGACATTCCAACTTCAAAAGCATCCTCGCTTACGGCGAGATCCCAAAACTGATGCTGCAAGACGATGGTGATTTCCTTCGGATATTGCGAGCGCAGGCGCGGCGACATGCGAACGCCCGCCGCTCCGGTATCGTAGGTGATGAAGAAATGATGCTCGCCGGGAAGCCCCTTGCGGGCGATGTCGGTCAATACCGTGCGCATGACCCCGCGCAATGCAAGTTGGGTCAGAAGGTCGTAGCGGATGTGATCGACGGCGGTGGGTGGCGTTTCGGTCATCGGCGTTTCATCGCGAGATTCGCAAGAAGGAGAATGCTAGCGGGCGGAAAAAGTCCCGTCACCTCATTAAAATAACATTCGTCGACATGGAGAAGTGGAGGCTTCTGTTGCCAGGTGCCTCCGAACCCCGCCTAACGGAGCTTAACCCGTTAGGGCTTTAGACTTGGTTTTTCAAACCGCTTACGCGGCCTGAGCAACCGGAGCATAGTTGTCGTTTGCAACTACGATTTGGTCCGATAACGGCGGAACCATGCCGAGCAAAAGAGCGCCCTTTACACCCTCGTCGATCCTATTTCGCCCCCGCCGAAACCCGCTCGCAAGTGGGCTTGGGTGGAGGCGCCGGGTACTGCCCCCGGGTCCGAAAGGCTTATTACGACGTCCATTTATCGCCATAGCCGGCTTGCACCGGCACCCTCCAATATAAGCCCGGAAGGTTGATAAAAAAAGACCGGAAGTTCCCCTGTGGCTCCATGTACCGAAATGGGGCTGAAATGGCATGTGCCCGGGAGCGACTCGCTGCCCGATGTTTCACGTGAAACATTGGCGAGCGAGTCGCTGTTTTGCATTACGAGAAAGCGGAGATAAGGCTCAAGGATGCCCCAGGCCGACAATAATCCCCAGCAACCGCAAGTCCCGAGCCTTAAAAACCTGTTCATCAGCTTCGTAACGATATCGCTGCTGGGATTCGGCGGTACCGTGGCCTGGGCACGGAGAATGGCGGTCGATGAACGCCGCTGGATGACGGCGGGGGAGTTCAACGAGACCTTCGCGCTCTGCCAATTCCTGCCGGGGCCGAATGTCGCCAATTTCGCCGTGGTTTTCGGCGCCCGCGTGCGCGGCATACGGGGTGCATTCACGGCGGCTGCTGGGCTGATAGCGCCATCTCTCTGCCTGATGATTATTCTCGGCCTGCTTTACACGCGATTCCAGGAATTCGAAGCGCTGCAACGGGTCCTGGGCGGAGTCAGTACGGCGGCGGCGGGTCTGATCTTCGGTACTGCCGCACGCATGGCGCAACCGTTGTTCCGGTCAGGACAGTGGCATGCCCCCCTGATCGTTCTGGCGGCGCTGATTGCCGTGGGCATATTGCGCATTCCGATGTGGTGGGCGCTGGCAACGCTGATTCCGCTCGGCGTCGGCATCGCATGGAGGTCGGCGCGATGAAGATCGATAGCTTCGCGCTGCTGACGCTGCTCTTGCATTTCGGTTTGTTGTCGCTCGCCGCGGTCGGCGGCGGCAATTCCGCTATCCCGGAGATGCATCGCCAAGCGGTCGAGGTCTCCCATTGGATGACCGACCGGCAGTTTGCCGACCTGTTCGCCATTTCGCAGGCCGCCCCTGGACCGAACTTCCTTATCAGCACCTTGATTGGCTACCACGTCGCCGGAATTCCCGGCGCGCTGGTTGCAACCTTTGGTATGTGCGGCCCGAGTTCGATCCTCGCTTATTTCGTCAGCGGAACATGGGAGCGGTTCAAGGACGCGCGCTGGCGGATTGCGGTTCAGAATGGATTGATCCCGGTTTCCGTGGGCCTGATCGGCGCCAGCGGCCTCGTTCTGGCGCAAGCGGCCGACCATAATTTTCTGGCCTATGCTATTACGTCGGTCACCGCCGTTGTCTCCTACGCGACGCGCATAAGTCCGCTCTGGTTGTTCGTGGCCGCGGGGTTGCTCGGATTGGGAGGCTTTGTCTAGTACTAAAGCTCGCTTTCGTCCGCCGGGGGCGGCATGCTAGTTTCGTCCGACGCTACAAGAATATAAAGGGTGAGGAATGTCCGAAGGAGCTAAATCGACGCTAGAAGCGCCGAAATCCCGCGCGCCCCTGTTCATCCGCAACTGGCAGGATTTTATCGGCGGCCTGGCACTTGTTGCGCTGGCACTGTTTGCATTATGGGCTTCGGACGATCTGTCCAGCATGCGCGGCTTCGCCTTTGGCCCAGGGACGGCGCCGCGACTTTTCGCCGTGCTGCTTGGCATATCCGGTGTGGTCGTCGCCACGATTGGAATCTTCACCGATGGACCAGGGATCGAACGATTTCAGATTCGCGGCCTTTTCTTTGTGATATCCGCCATTCTGTTTTTTGCCGCGGCAGTTAGACCTCTCGGACTTATCATTGCGAGCTTCATGTCGATCCTGATCTGCGCCGCCGCTGCTGCTGACGTGCGTTGGCGCGAAAGCGTGATCTGGGCGATAATCCTGACGGCCTTCTGTTCTTTTCTTTTTTCGTATGCGCTCAGCCTTCCACTTCAGCTTTGCCCGCGCACTTTCTCGCTTCCGTTGTGCCCCGGGTTTTGATCGCCAGGAAAATCCATGACTGATCTTATCGCGCATTTGATGCTTGGTTTCGGCGTCGCACTTCAGTTCATCGAATGGAAGGTGACGATTTTCGGTTCGCTTATGTCGATTCCGATACCCATGAACCTGTTCCTATGTTTCGTCGGCGTCATGGTAGGAACGTTGATCGGTGTGTTGCCCGGCATCGGTCCAGTCGCCACCATCGCCATGCTGCTGCCGATCACCTTCGGCCTGCCGCCCATCGGCGCGCTGATCATGCTGGCGGGCATCTATTACGGCGCTCAATATGGAGGTTCGACGACCTCCATTCTCATCAACATCCCCGGCGAATCTTCTTCCGTCGTCACCACGCTCGACGGTTTCCAGATGGCGCGGCAAGGCCGCGCCGGGCCGGCGCTTGCGATCGCGGCGATCGGCTCATTCTTTGCCGGTTGCGTGTCCACAGTGCTGGTTGCCGCGCTCGGAGTGCCGCTGACCAGTATCGCGCTGAAGTTCGGGCCCGCCGAATATTTTTCGCTGATGGTGCTTGGCCTTGTCTTCGCTGTCGTGTTGGCGAAGGGTTCGGTGCCGAAAGCCATCGCCATGACCCTGGTTGGTCTGTTGCTGTCGATGATCGGTTCGGATCTCGAGACCGGCGCGGCGCGCATGAGCTTCGGCATACCGGAGCTTTCCGACGGTATCGGTTTCGTCAACGTGGCCATGGGGGTATTCGGCTTCTCCGAAATTCTCCGCAATCTTGAGAGCGTCGAACATCGCGATATTGTCCAAGCGAAGGTGACGGGTCTGATGCCGACGCGCACGGACCTGATAACCGCCGCGCCGGCAATCGCGCGTGGAACGGTCCTCGGCTCCATCCTTGGTATCTTGCCCGGAGGCGGAGCTATCATCGCGGCCTTCGCCGCTTATACGTTCGAGAAACGCATCGCCAAGAATCCATCGCGTTTCGGCAAGGGCGCGATCGAGGGCGTCGCTGCTCCCGAGAGCGCCAATAACGCCGCGGCGCAGACCTCATTCATCCCGCTGCTGACACTTGGCATCCCGCCGAACGCGGTGATGGCATTGATGGTCGGCGCAATGACCATTCACGGCATCGTGCCGGGTCCGCAGATCATGACCAAACAGCCGGACCTGTTCTGGGGTTTGATCTGTTCGATGTGGGTCGGCAACCTGATGCTGGTCATCATCAATTTGCCACTGGTGGGTCTATGGGTAAGGCTGTTGCGCGTGCCTTACCGGCATCTATTCCCCGCCATCCTCATCTTCTGCTGCATCGGCGTTTATTCGATCAATAACTCGCCGATCGACGTGGTGATCACGGCCGTGTTCGCGCTGGTGGGCTATTGGCTCGTCAAGCATGATTTCGAGCC
>JAXDOS010000259.1:0-2946 GCA_034668785.1 Alphaproteobacteria bacterium | reverse complement strand
TGATGGATGGGCATGGCGGTGGTGCCGAGAACGACCGCGATGTCGAGCGAGACTTTGTCCAGGGTGGGCATACGATTCCTTCGGTGGGACGCGATGTTCCGAGGTCATCATGGTATGGTTACGGGGTGGTTAACGCGCGCAACGAGTTGATCCTCGGATTGAAGCCGGCCCCCGCTCTAGCCCCCGTGGAATGGCGGGTGAGCACGGGCCTTGTTGCCTATGAGGCAGCCCTCGCCGCCATGGAAAAGCGCGCCGCCGCGATCCTCGCCGGGGACGCGCCGGAGCTGGTTTGGCTCCTGGAACATCCCTCTCTCTATACGTCCGGGACCAGCGCCCGGCCGGAGGAACTGATCGAGGCGCGCTTTCCGGTCCATAAGACCGGCCGCGGCGGGCAATTCACTTATCATGGGCCGGGCCAGCGGGTGGTCTATCTGATGCTGGACCTCAACCGGCGCGCGCCGGACGTGCGGCGTTACGTGGCGACGCTGGAGGAATGGATCATCCGCACCTTGGCGGCTTTCGATGTGCGCGGCGAAAGGCGCGAGGACCGCATCGGCGTTTGGGTGCGGCGACCGGAGAAAGGGGACGGTTTTGAGGACAAGATCACCGCCATCGGCATCCGCCTGAAACGCTGGGTCAGCCTGCACGGCATCGCGATCAACGTGAACTGCGAGCTTTCCCATTTTTCCGACATCGTTGCTTGCGGAGTCTCAGACCCGCGCTATGGCGTCACCAGCCTTGCCGATCTCGGCCGCGCAGCAAGCATGGCGGAGGTTGACACCACCTTGCGGCGCGAGTTCGAGGCGCTGTTTGGTCAGGCTGTCGAAGCGCTGGACTCGGGTTGAGGGGAGATTCAAACCGTCGGCAGCACGGAGAAGCGCTCGCCGGGACGGCAGGGCGTCAGATCGTCGGTTGTCCCCGGATGCTCGTCGATGGTCTCGACCCCCGCGCCACCTGGCCCGCGCCGGGAGGCTTCGATCATCGCCGTGACCGTCTCGGCAGCGCCGGCGAACACGGCTTCCACCGATCCGTCGCGGCGGTTGCGAACCCAGCCTTGCAAACCCTGCCGGAGCGCCTCGTGTTCGACCCAAGCGCGATAGCCGACGCCTTGGACGCGGCCACGGATCACCGCATGGCGGATCGTTTCAGCGGTGTTGCTCATTAAAGTTTATCTAAGCGCCTTTTATCCGCCGATCACAGTGCCGCCGTTCGGATGCAGAACCTGCCCGCTGATGTAAGATGCCTCATCGCTCGCGAGGAAGACATAACACGGCGCCACCTCGTTGGGCTGACCGGCGCGTTCCATGGGCGCCTTGGCGCCGTGCTTGGCGACGTGATCCGGCTCAAAGGTGGCCGGAATCAGCGGCGTCCAGATCGGCCCTGGCGCGACGGCGTTGACGCGGATGCCCTTTTCCATCAGCGCCTGCGACAGCGAGTAGGTGAATGTCACGATGGCGCCCTTCGTTGCCGAATAGTCCAGCAGGTTCGTGTTACCTTTGTACGCCGTCACCGACGTCGAGTTGATAATGCTCGAGCCCTTCTTCATGTACGGCAGCGCGGCTTTGGCAAAATAGAAAAAACTGAAGACGTTGGTGCGGAAGGTGCGTTCGATCTGCTCGGCGGTGAGTTCGGTGAGATCATCTACTTCGTGCTGCTCGGCGGCGTTATTGACCAGGACGTCGAAGCGGCCGAACTCTTTCGCAGTTTTTTCCACCGCTTCGCGGCAGAAGGTCTCGTCGCCGACATCGCCCGCAAGCTTGATACCGCGGCTGCCTTCTTTTTTGATCAGTTGCAGCGTCTCGTCGGCATCCTTGTGTTCGTCCAGATAAACGATCGCGATTGTCGCGCCCTCGCGCGCCATCGCCACCGCCACCGCGCGGCCGATGCCGCTGTCGCCGCCGGTGATCAGCGCCACCCTGCCCTTGAGCTTGCCGACGCCTGGATACTTCGGCTCGTATTGTGGGCGCGGATGCATTTCGCTCTCGCGTCCGGGCTGATGGCCCTGCTTCTGCGCGGGTTGTCGCTGGGCGGTCATGCTGGGCTCCTGTCGCGTCCTGGAACGAACGCTGGATGCCATGCCCGGTTCCGCGCATCCGGGAGCCCATGCTACAATCGCCCCTGGTGGCGTTATGTCCCTTCCAAGGTCCGGTATTTAATTGAAATATTGGACTCCTTACCTCCTGCCCTTTCGTCCTATACTTTACGGACATAATCCGGACCCCGATTGACGGGCTCGGTGTAAATGCGTCGGTGAGGAGGTTTAAATGGCTCTCGCAATTGGTGATACGGCCCCGGATTTCGAGGCGGAGACGACGGAAGGAAAAATTCGCTTCCACGAATGGATTGGCGACAAATGGGCGGTGCTGTTCTCGCACCCGAAGGATTTCACCCCGGTCTGCACCACCGAGCTTGGCTATATGGCCAAGATCCAGCCGGAATTCGACAAGCGCGGCGTCAAAATCATCGGGTTGTCTGTCGATCCAGTGGACAAGCATTCTAAGTGGGTCGAGGACATCAAGGAGACCCAGGGCTTTGCCCCAAAATATCCAATGATCGCCGACACCGACTACAACGTCTCGAAGCTTTACGGCATGTTGCCGGCCGCGATCAGCGGCGATCCGTCCAAGCGCACCGCCGCCGACAATCAGACTGTGCGCAACGTTTTCATTGTCGGACCGGACAAGAAGATCAAGCTTATCCTGGTCTATCCGATGACGGTCGGGCGCAACTTCGATGAAGTTCTGCGCGTGATCGACTCGCTCCAGCTCGGCGCCAAGCATAAGGTGGCGACGCCAGTGAACTGGAAGCCGGGTGAAGACGTCATCATCGCCGGTTCGGTTTCCGACGACGACGCCAAGAAGACCTACCCGCAAGGCTGGAAGTCGCCGAAGCCCTATATCCGCATTGTGCCGCAGCCGAAGGGGTAATTGCCTTTCGGCCGTACAG
>JAXDOS010000258.1:0-11723 GCA_034668785.1 Alphaproteobacteria bacterium | reverse complement strand
CTCCGGATTTCCGCTCCGCCATCGCTTTCTATCCAGGCTGCAACCGGCTCGACAAGTCCGCCTGGAGCGCGCGCATCCCGACGCTGATTCTGATCGGCGCTCTGGACGATTGGACGCCAGCGAAGCCATGCCAGCGGATGATTGCGGGTGCGCGCGGCCGTAGCGCTTTGGCGACGATCACCACCTATCCCCGGGCCTATCACGATTTCGACCGGCCCAATTATCCGGTACGCCAGCGCAGCGGTCTTGCCTATACCGCCGATGGTTCCGGCAAGGCGCATCTCGGCACCAACAATGCCGCCCGGGCGGACGCGATAAAACGCGTGCCTGAATGGCTCTCGCGTTAGTCCACGGAAACAAGAAGAGGCGAATACTATGAGACATTTTGTGCTGCATTCCTGATCGCGTTTGATTCAGCGGAAGCACGCCCAAAAGCAAAAATCTATCCACCGTGGACGCGTGCGTTGAGTGTTCGCTGCAAAAAGGCGGCTTATCCAAGTTCAGCAGGCCGCCATTGCAAGTGGTGCAAACAGCAGATCGCCTCTCGCTCGGGTGGGCCAAAGCAAGCATAGGTGGGCAAGGCACGGGGGCCCACCGTGCGCACGTCGACTCGTTACGTCGAGCCAACATCTTATTCCCGAGGAGAATAAATCTATGCTACTTGTGACGGCCTCGGAGCTGTGCTTGGCTTACGCACGGGGAACAGGGCATGAGCATCTTACCTGACGAGGTGCATGAGCTTTTCCGCAAGAAAGCAACGCCCGATTCGCCGCCTACCTCTATTGCCCTTTCAGTTCCTGAACTTGATCATCATGATGATGGGCACCATGGCCATCAGCTTGTTGCCGGGCAAGTCGAGCTTGCTGAAGGGCAGTCTTTCATCATCACCTATCGTGATGCCAGCGGACAAGTCAGCACCAGACCCATCACGGTATGGGCGATCCGAACATCTGCCGAAGGTATTCCTGTGCTGGTGGCCAAGTGCCACTTGAGAAACGCCACCCGTTACTTTCGGCTTGATCGTATCGAAGTCATTGCCGACTTCGACGGGGTTGTTCACGAGCCAATGGACATATTTCTGCGCGACACCTTCGGCATCGATTGGAGTCCAGGAAAGCGTTATGAGGCGGCAGCAAATAGCGAAGCGGAGGAAGAAGACGAAGTCGCTGATCCGTGGACACTCATTCGCCGCGTGTGCCGCGCGTCAGGTGCACAGCTTCTGTGTGCTGTTGGTCTCGCCGACGGAGAGCTTGTGCCCGTCGAGATAGATGCAATCGTAGAATTCCTTGAAGGCCGATGCCGGGAGAGTAAGATTGAGCTAAATCAAGCGCATTCGGCCCAGTTGAAGCTTTACGTCAAAAGAATGCGCCCCACCCCCGAAGTGGTGGAAAAGGCAATGGACCGGCTGATGCATTCAAGGCCGGTGGTGATCTCCGAGGTGATCGATGCCTGTGTCCGGATCATGGACGCCGATGGTAGACGTCATAATGCCGAGATCACCTTACTGCAAACCGTGGCGCAGGCTTTGCGAACGCAGGCTGGTGCGGAAGAAAAAACGAAAGCATCGCAAGTGTCTGATACTCTCCATTAAGTCAGATGAGCTGGCTTAGATCGACGCGCGCTAAAAAGGCTAGAACGCGAGCATCAGACGCCGCTCCTAAAACAAACTGCCCTGCCCCGGCCCGCCGCCTTTGCGGATACGCGGCTTCGCAGGAACCGCCGCCCCGCTCGAGCCATCCGCCACGGCGCCGACGTGGCCGTCGCTGAATTCAATATCAAGCCGCGATCCGGTTCCCACCGCGGCAGCGCTGCGCAACGGATGGCCGTCGCCGTCGCGCACCAGCGCAAAGCCCCGCGCCAGCACGCCGCGATAGGAAAAGGCGGCGAGTAATTGCCCGGCGCCGCGAACGCGGTCCATTCTTCGATCGAGGTAATTTTTCTGCGCGCGTTTGCCGCGGTCACCGAAGCCTGCCACTACTTCGCTGCAACGCGCCAGCCGAACGGTCAAAAGCTGAGGCCCGAAGCGAGCGGCGACGCGCGCGTGCCGCCGTTCGTGTTGGTGCGCGTTCGCGCGCAATGCCTGGGGCAGGCGTTCGCTCAGCATGTCCAGTCTTTGCCGCTGCGGCTGCAACAACCTGTCGGCGGTCGGCAAGCCGCGCGCAAGCGAGCGCAATTCCTTGCGGCGCTGTTCGATGCCGCGTTGCCAGCACGCCACCTGCCGCGCTCCGAAAGCGGCAATCTTCGCTATGAGATCGGTCCGCACCGGCACCGCCATCTCCGCCGCCGCCGTGGGCGTCGGCGCGCGCCGGTCGGCGGCGAAATCGATCAGCGTGATGTCGGTTTCATGCCCCACCGCGGAAATCAGCGGGATCATGCTTGCCGCCGCCGCGCGCACCACGATCTCCTCGTTGAACGACCAAAGGTCTTCGAGCGAGCCGCCGCCGCGCGCAACGATCAGCACATCGGGCCGCGGAATGCGTCCGCCTTCGGGCAGTGCGTTGAAGCCATTAATCGCCGCCGCGACCTGTTCCGCCGAGCCCTCGCCCTGCACCTTCACCGGCCAGACCAGCACATGGCGCGGAAACCGGTCGGCGAGGCGGTGCAGAATGTCGCGGATCACGGCGCCCGTGGGCGAGGTGATGACGCCGATGACCGTTGGCAGGAATGGCAAGAGCTGCTTGCGCGCTTCGTCAAACAGTCCTTCCGCCGCGAGCTTCTTCTTGCGCTCTTCCATCAGCGCCATCAACGCGCCGAGCCCTGCCGGCTCTAGCGTCTCGATGACGATCTGGTACTTCGACTGGCCCGGATAGGTCGTAATGCGCCCGGTAACGATAACTTCCAGCCCCGCTTCCAATTTGATCTTGATGCGGGGCGAAGCGGTGCGCCAGATCACGCCGGCGAGACAGGCCTTGTCGTCCTTGAGATCGAGATAGATGTGACCGTTGGAGTGATAGCTGACCTTGCCCAATTCGCCGCGCACGCGGACGTGGTCGTAGGCCTCTTCGACGGTGCGCTTGAGCGCGGTCGAGAGTTCAGAGACGGTCCATTCCAGAACGTTGATGCCGGGTGCGTCAGTCATTGCGTGCGAATCTCTCGCGGCCTATTCTGTTATGTTACATCAGAACGATAGTTCACGCAGGAGGGATCGGGCGATGAAGCTGCCGACGGTCATATTGCTCCTTTCAACTGCCACGCTGGCGGCTCCTGCCCTGGCACATGAATCCTTTTCGGCCGGCGAGCCGGGAAATCCGAAGCGCCCGGCAAAAACCGTGCAGATCACGATGCAGGAAAGTGACGGCAAGATGCTGTTCTCGCCTGACAAGATCGAGGTGCGGCAGGGCGAGCAAATCCATTTCGTGCTGTCCAATCCCGGCGAGCTGCCGCACGAGTTCATCCTCGCCAGCGCCAAGGAAAATCTTGAGCATGCGGCGATGATGCAGCACCATCCGGGCATGGAACACAACGATCCAAACGGAAAGAGACTGCAGCCGAAAGGCACCGCCGACATCTTTTGGCGTTTCAGCAAAAAGGGCGAATTTGAATTCGCTTGTTTGATTCCCGGTCACCGCGAGGCGGGCATGCTTGGTAAGGTGACCGTGAAGTAAGCAGCCTCAGTCCTTTTTCCCAGCCCCTCGCGACGCCATGAAGGCCTGCAGCCCTTCCGCCATTTCGTTCCAGACGCGGCTGAGGATGCCGTCGGCGCGCGCCGCGTCGGCATAAGCGGCCACGGACTTATAGCGTTTGAGCAGGTCGGTCCGCCCGGAGAAGCTCATCAGGCCGTTGAGCGAGAACCGCACCGGCGTCAGCCAGACGTCCGCCGTGGTCAAGCGGTCGCCATAGGCGTAACCGCCGGGCTGGAGCAGGCCATCCAATTGGCCGAGGCCGTCCTTCAGCTTCTTGATCTGCGCCTCGGTGGCAGCCTCGTCGCGCTCGGCGCTATCGAACAGGTGAAACAGCGGCATCATCGGCTGCTGGACGTAAAGGTCAGCTACCTGCGTGATCAGGCGGACGCGCGCCAACGCCTCGGGGGATTTCGGCCGCAGCGAAGGCTCCGGATATTTATCTTCCAGATATTCGACGATCACCTCGGATTCAGGAAGCGCCGTTCCGTCGTCAAGCACCAGCACGGGAACCTTGCCGAGCGGATTGATCGCGCGGAATTCCGCCGAGTTGCGCCAATCGTCGGGCGGCGTGACGATCTCCACCGGCAGGTTTTTGGCATAGATCGCGCCACGCACCCGCGCGGCATAGGGCGATAGCGGCAGTGAATAGAGCTTCATTGTCCTTGCGCCATTTTGCTGGAATAACTCCGCTTAGGCGTCTCCGCCGCGCCTGTCAAACCGCCGCAAAGGGCCGGAAACGCTCGGGCTGCGCATTGAACGATTATGACGTCATCATTCTCGGTGCTGGCGGGGCTGGGCTGATGTGCGCCGGCGTCGCCGGGCGGCGCGGGCGGTCGGTGCTGCTGTTGGAACAATCCAGAAGCCCGGGCGAGAAGATTCGTATCTCCGGCGGCGGCCGCTGCAATTTCACCAATCTGCATACAAGCGCAGCGAACTTCCTGTCGCAGAATCCGCATTTCTGCCGGTCGGCGTTGAGCAGCTACACCCAACATGACTTCATTGCCCTGGTGGAGAAATACGGCATCGCCTATCACGAGAAAACGCTGGGGCAATTGTTCTGCGACGGCTCATCACGGCAGATCATCGATATGCTGCTGGAGGAATGCCGCATCGGGGACGCGCGCCTGCAACTCGGCGCCCGCATTTCGGGCGTAGCTAAAATTCAAGACGGCTTTGAGGTCGCGAGTGATCAGGGCGGCTTCCGCTGCAGGTCGCTCGTGGTTGCCACCGGCGGGCCTTCCATCCCGAAGATGGGATCAAGCGGTTTCGGCTACAAGATCGCGCAGGAATTCGGCCTCAACGTCGTGCCGCCGCGCGCCAGCCTGGTGCCCTTGACCTTCGACGCTGCATGGCTCGAACGGCACAAGGATCTTGCCGGCGTCTCGGTGGACGCGGCCGTAAGCTGCGGCAAGGCAAGCTTCGCCGAAGCCCTCCTCTTCACCCACCGCGGACTCAGCGGTCCGGCGATCCTGCAAATTTCCTCCTATTGGCGCGAGGGCGAGACGATCACCATCGACATGGCGCCCGCCATCGACGTCTTCGCCAAGCTGAAAGAAACCCGCCGCAGTCAGCCCAAGCAAGAATTGGCGACGGCGCTGAGCGAATTTCTGCCCAAGCGGCTGGCGCAGAAGATCGCCGATACGCAAAAAGGCCCAGCGCGCATGGCGGATTTTTCCGACAAGCTGCTACTGGACGCCGCCGCCGCGGTGAAGCAGTGGCGGGTAACGCCGAACGGGACCGAGGGCTATCGCACGGCCGAAGTGACGCTCGGCGGCGTCGACACCGCGGAGCTTTCATCCAAGACCTTCGAAGCCAAATCCGTCCCCGGACTTTATTTCATCGGCGAAGTCATCGACGTGACCGGCCACCTGGGCGGCTTCAACTTCCAATGGGCCTGGTCATCGGGTCATGCGGCCGGCCTGCATGTCTGATGACGAGACGGCGGGACATTGCGGCGCTCTCCCGCTATAGAGCCATGATTCATGGCCCCTCCCCTCATTCAGCTCAGCGATATAGCCCTCACCTTTGGCGGTGCGCCGTTGCTCGACGGCGCGGAGCTTTCCGTGTCGGCGGGCGACCGCGTCTGCCTCGTCGGCCGCAACGGCTCCGGCAAGTCGACGCTGCTGAAGATCGTCGCCGGCTCCGTTGAACCGGACCGCGGCACGCGCTTCCTGCAACCCGGCGCGACGCTGCGCTACCTGCCGCAGGAGCCCGATCTCTCCGGCCACGCCACGACGCTTTCTTATGCGCTCGCGGGGCTGGGTCCAGGCGACGATCCGCATCAGGCGGAAGCCCTGTTGCACCAGCTTGGCCTCACCGGTGAGGAAAATCCGGCGGTGCTGTCCGGCGGCGAGTTGCGCCGCGCGGCGCTGGCGCATGTGCTGGCCGCCAAGCCGGATATCCTGCTGCTCGACGAGCCGACCAACCATCTCGATCTGCCGGCGATCGAATGGCTGGAGCAAACCCTGCGCGGGCAGCGCGCGGCGCTGGTGCTGATCAGCCATGACCGGCGCTTTCTGCAAAACCTGTCGCGCGCCACGGTCTGGCTCGACCGCGGCAAGACCCGGCGGATCGATATCGGCTTCGGCTCCTTCGAAGCCTGGCGCGACGAACGTCTGGCGGAAGAAGAGCTTGAGCAGCACAAGCTCGACCGCAAGATTGAAGCCGAAGAGCACTGGCTGCGCTACGGCGTTACCGCCCGGCGCAAGCGCAACGTCCGCCGGCTCGGCGACCTGCAGGCGTTGCGGCAGGACCGGCGCGAGCATCGCGGCGCCGCGGGCAAGGCGGTGATTAATGCGGCGCAGGCGGAAAAATCCGGCGCGCAGGTGATCGAGGCGAAAAATATTTCTAAGAGCTTTGGCGTCCAGCGCATCGTCCAGGATTTTTCCACCCGCGTCATGCGCGGCGACCGCATCGGCGTTGTCGGTCCGAACGGCAGCGGCAAGACCACGCTGGTCAACCTGCTGACCGGCACGCTTGCGCCCGATGGCGGCGAAATCCGCCTTGGCGCCAACTTGCAAATGGCGGCGCTGGATCAAAGCCGCGAGAGCCTCGATCCCAACTGGACCTTGAGCGCGGCGCTGACCGGCGGCCACGGCGACACCGTGAGCATTGGCGGGCAGTCCAAGCATGTGATCGGCTATATGAAAGACTTTTTATTCGCACCGGAACAGGCACGCACGCCACTGCGCTCGCTCTCGGGCGGCGAGCGCGGCCGTTTGATGCTGGCGCGGGCGCTGGCGAAGCCCTCGAACCTCCTGGTGCTGGACGAGCCGACCAACGATCTCGATCTGGAAACCCTCGACGTATTGGAGGAGATGCTCGGCGACTATGCCGGCACCGTCATCCTCATCAGTCATGACCGCGATTTCCTTGACCGGGTGGTCAATGCGGTGATCGTGCCGGAAGGCAACGGCCGCTGGGCCGAATACGCCGGCGGCTATAGTGATATGCTGACGCAGCGCGGGGAGGACATCGCCGCGCGCGCGCCGAAGACCAAAGCCGCGAGCAAAGGAAAGGCGGCGGTCCCTTCACCTTCGTCCCAGCCCGGCAAGCGGCGGCTGAACTTCAACGAGAAGCACGCGCTGGAGACTTTGCCGAAACAGATCGCGGCGTTGCAGAAAAAAATCGGCAAGCTGCAAAAACTGCTCGACGATCCGGATTTCTACCGCCGCGATCCAAAAGCCTTTGCGGAAACCTCCTCATCGCTCGCCGCCGCGCAATCCGAACTCGCGGTGGCGGAAGACAAGTGGCTTCAGTTGGAAATTTTGCGGGAGGAGATCGAGAATCTTCCGCCCTCATCCTGAGGAGCCCGCGCAGCGGGCGTCTCGAAGGACGAGGGCGGCCACATGGTTCGAGATGCGTCCTACGGACGCTCCTCACCATGAGGCCGAGATGAGGACGAAACCCACTCCAACACACCCCTCCCCACCGCCGCACCCATCGCGAAACATGCCTGCAGCAAATAGCCGCCGGTCGGCGCTTCCCAGTCCAGCATCTCGCCGGCGACAAAGACGCCGGGGCGATGCCGTAACATGAAGTTTTCGTCGATCGCGTCGAAGGCAATGCCGCCCGCCGTCGAAATGGCGCGGGCGATCGGCGCGACGCCGGTGAGACGAACGGGGATCGCCTTGATGAGAGCCGCAAGCGCGGCGGGCGATTTAGCGGACAGTCGCTCGGCGGACGATATCGTCGCTTCATGCAGCAATCCGATTTCAGGCGGCGACAGGCTCGCGGCCTTGCGCAAAAATGTGGAGAGCGATTGTTTGCCGCGCGGGGCAGCGAGACGTTTCTCCAACTCATCAATTGCGACGTCGGGACGAAGATCGATGCTCAGGGTTGCCCCTCCGGAGGCGGCAATCGCCTCGCGCAACGGCGCCGACAGCGCATAGACGCCGCCGCCTTCCAATCCCATCTCGGCGATCATGGCTTCGCCGCGCACTTTGTGATCGCCGAACGTAAGTTCGATGCGCTTCAGCGGCTGCCCGGCGAAACGGCTGCGAAAAACATCCGACCACCCGACGAGAAAGCCGCAATTGGCCGGACGCAGCGGCGCGACAGACACACCTGCTTCCATCATCGGTGCGACCCAGCCGCCGTCCGACCCCAGTTTCGGCCAGCTTGCGCCGCCCAACGCCAGCACCGTCGCATCGGCTTGAACGGTCACTGGGCCCTCGGGCGCATCGAACACCAACTGTCCTGCATCGTTCCAGCCTCGCCAATGATGCCGCAGCTTGAACACGACGCCCAACCCATCAAGCCGCCGCAACCACGCACGCAACAACGGCGTCGCCTTCATGGCTTGCGGAAACACGCGCCCGCTCGAGCCGACGAAGATCGGCTGCCCCAACCCTTCGGCCCAGCCCCGCAATGCCGACGGCGGCAGCGCTTCAATAGCGCCGCGCAGCCGCGGCCCGGCCGCGCCATATCGGCTCAACAAGCGTTGCAGCTCTTCGCTATGCGTGAGATTGAGCCCACCGCGCCCGGCCAGCAGGAACTTGCGTCCCACCGATGGCATCCGATCATAAACCGTCACCGCCACGCCGCCTTGGGCCAGCACTTCCGCCGCCATCAACCCGGCAGGACCGCCGCCGACGACGGCGACTCCAAGACGCGAGACGCTTGATACCATCACCGGTCCTAGCGAGTCGCTGGCGCCGGATAGGCGTGCGAGAGATAACTATGCACCTGCGCCACCACGGCCGCCCCCTCGCCGATCGCCGCGCCCACCCGCTTGACCGACCCGGCGCGGACATCGCCCACCGCGAAGACGCCGCGAATATTGGATTCCAGCGGCCGCGGCTTGTCGGAGCTATGGTCGGATTGGCAGTCGTCGGGCGCAAGGCTGGAACCGGTGCGGACGAATCCATGGCCATCGCGGATAACGCCGCAGCCTTGCAGCCACTTCGTTGCCGGGTCCGCGCCGACGAAGAGGAAGACGTTGCGGATCCGCTTCTCCACCTCCTCGCCCGTGGCGTTATTTCGCCAGCGCACGCGCTCCAGCCGCGCCTCCGGCGTGCCCGACAGCGCCACGACCTCGGTGCGGGTCAGCAATCCAATATTCGGCGCGGCCTCGATGCGGTCAATGAGGTAGCGCGACATGGTGGCGGCGAGGCCGGGCCCACGAACCAGCATCCAGACTTTGGAAGCGTAACCGCAGAGGAAAACGGCGGCCTGACCGGCGGAATTGCCGCCGCCGACAAGAACGACTTCTTCTTGCCGGCACATGCGCGCCTCAATCGGCGAGGCCCAATACCACACGCCGCGGCCCTCGAATTCCTCGAGATGCGGAATCGCCGGCCGCCGATAACGGGCGCCTGACGCCACCACCACGGTCCGGGCCTGCACCCGGTGGCCCTCCACCGTGTGCAGCAGAAGGGGCACGCCGCTGCAATCGAGCCGCGCGATCTCCGTCGGGATGCCCATCTCCGCGCCGAATTTCAGCGCCTGCACATGGGCGCGGCCCGCGAGCGCCATGCCGGAAATGCCGGTCGGGAATCCGAGATAATTCTCGATGCGCGCGCTCGCGCCCGCCTGTCCGCCAAAAGCCAGGGCGTCGAACACGATCACCGAAAGGCCCTCGGAGGCGGCATAGACCGCGGTCGAGAGCCCGGCGGGTCCCGCTCCGACGATGGCGACGTCATAGATGCGGTTGGGCTGCTCCGCATGCAGCATCCCGATGCAGTCGGCGAGCTCCGCCACGGTCGGATTCTTCAGCACCGTTCCGTCCGGACAGGCGACCAGCGGCAGATCCGAGCCTTTCGCGCCATACTGCTCGACCAGCGCCGCCGCCTCGCGATCCTCCGCGGGATCGAGCAACTGGTGCGGGTAGCCATTGCGGGTGAGAAAGCCTTGCAGCCGCACCACATCGGGACTGGAGGCCGGTCCGATCAACACAGGCCCGCCGGCGCCGGTCTCGATCAAGGCCACGCGGCGCAGGATCAGCGCGCGCATGATCCGCTCGCCAAGCTCGGCCTCGGCGATCACCACGGCGCGCAGGCCCTCCGGCGGAATCAGCAGCGTCTCCACGTCGGTGATGGCATGGGCGTCGACAAAGGCCGGGCCGCCGGCCAATTGCGCCACTTCCGCCAGAAACTCGCCGGGTCCCTCCTCGACGATAGGAGCCAGATGTCCCAATGGATCGCGCCGGGTGACGGCAACGGTGCCGGACATCAGCACGAACATGCCGGGCGGGGTTTTACCGGCCGCCAAGAGTCGTTCGCCCGCGCGAAAACGCCGGATGGTGCCGAAGCGGCGCAGCCGGCCGATCTCCGCCGGGGTAAGCTTGGGAAACATCTGCTCGCGGCGGTCGTCGATTATCGACATCGCGTCACCTTATCCACGCACCAGCCATCGCCTAGCGCCGCGCGGGAGTTTGAGGGCGGTCAATCGCCCACTATTGATACCGGACGCTGTGCAAGCCTTCTAGTCGCAACCGTTGCGCGGTCCGATACAACATTTGGCCACGCCGCGGGTCGCGCCAGCAAAGAACCCATGTTAGCGTGCTTTTACCAACCCGCTGCAATATCCGGCAATTTCTGTGCTGCCATCTATGAGGAACGAAGATGCATTGTTTGCGAATATTCGCTGCGCTGTTATTCGCCGGCGTTTTTATGCCGGGACCCACCTCAGCGCAGAACGCCTATCCTACCAGACCTATCACCCTCATCGTTCCCTATGGCGCCGGCGGCGCCGTCGACGCGGTGGCCCGCGTGGTGGCTGACGGCTTGCGCAAGGAGATCGGCCAGCCCGTCGTTGTCGACAATCGTGCGGGCGCCAACGGGCTTTTGGGAATGCGCGGTGCGGCAACAGCCGAGCCGGACGGATACACGCTGATCCTTTCGAGCGAGAGCAACCACATCGTGCTGCCGCTGCTCGATGCGAAATTCCCGCTCGACGTGGCAAAGGAATTCACCCCGATCTCGCTCTCGGGACAATTTCAGCATGCCCTGATCGTCAAAACCACGATGCCGGTGAAATCGGTGAAGGAACTCGTCGACTACATGAAGGCTAATGTTGGGAAGCTGTCCTTTGGCTCCTCCGGCATCGGCACCGTCGCGCATATCGCCGGCGAGCTTCTGAGCAAGGAGACCGGGGCGCAGATGGTGCATGTGCCCTACCGCAGTTCGCCCGCCGCGCTCAACGATTTGCTGGGCGGAAATCTGGACGTCAATTTCCAGAGCATCCCGGCGCTGCGGTCCTTCACCGACAATCCGAATGTCAGGATCCTCGCGGTCTTGAGTTCCGAGCGCCTGAAGGAAATGCCCGACATCCCGACGATGGCGGAAAGCGGATTTCCCACTTTCGTGCTCTCAAGCTGGATGGGTGTGTTCGGCCCTGGCGCCCTGCCGGCGCCCATTCGCGACAAGTTGAGTGCGGCGCTGGTCAAGGTCGGAACCGACCCGGAAGTGCTGACCCGGATACGCGGCGCGGGAATCGAGCCGGTCGGCATCGACGCGGCGGCCTTTGCGCGTTACCTCGATGCCGAAACCAAGAAGTGGAAGAGCTTCGTCGACCGCACCGGCATCAGCCTTATCCCTTAGGCCAAGCCAACCTCTTGTGAGGCGGGCGCGTCGTGCTACACCGTCGCCACATTACGCG
>JAXDOS010000257.1:0-33425 GCA_034668785.1 Alphaproteobacteria bacterium | reverse complement strand
CATGGCACACACAATGCGCCGAACCCCTATGGCGCGTCGAAATTCATGGTCGAGCGCATCCTGTCTGATTACCGGGCGGCCTATGGGCTGCAATCAATCGTGTTGCGCTACTTCAATGCGTGTGGCGCCGACCCCGATGGTGAGATCGGCGAGCTCCATGATCCAGAGGAGCGTCTTATCCCCCGCGCCATGATGGCGCTTCAAGGGTACATCACGGATTTTGCGGTACACGGGGACGACTTTCCAACCCCTGACGGCACAGCCATACGCGACTACGTTCATGTCTCCGACTTGGCTGATGCCCATGTCACTGCGCTGAGCCGCGTGTGCGAGGGACAGCAAGGTACGTATAATCTCGGTACGGGCACCGGTTATTCGGTCAGGCAAGTGCTCGATGCCATTGAGAGCGAAACAGGCCGCAAACTGCCTCGAGTCTTCGGACCGCGGCGGCCGGGGGACGTGCCGGTCCTGGTGGCCGATCCATCATCGGCAAAGATGGAGCTCAACTTTACGGCTTCTCGTTCGGACCTGACCACGATTGTGAAAACGGCTTGGGCTTGGCATTTGACGGCCCATCCCTACCGCGGCGGTCCTCCCGCGGCTGAATGACAAGACTACTTCCTGCCGAGCAGAGATTTGAAGTCCTGGAGCATGCGGCTAGCAATTTCGTCCAACCGAAATTTCGCAGCGGTGCGATGTCCTGCTTCCGCAATCTGCTCCAATAGGTTCGGTTCTGTCGCCAAGCGGGTAAGGATACGCGCCAGATCGTTTTCCGGAGAGCGGCCACGATGGTCGAACTTCAGACCGTTTACGCCGTCCTCGATGAAATCATCAAAGCAGCGCAGATTAGAGACTACCACGGCGCAACGCGCCGCCATGGCTTCGAGCGGCGCCAAGCCGAAGGCTTCGCCGGTCTCGGCAAGGCTTGGATAGACGAAGATCGCAGCGGACCGGTAGGCTTCAATCAATGCATCCTGATCGAACACGGGACCGACGAACTCGCAGGCGGGACCGAGCGGGTGAGCTAATGCTGTTAATTCCGCCAGGTATCCATCTCCATCGCCGCCCTGCGCCACTTGGTGCGGACCGACAATGCGCAAGGTCCAGTCCGACAAGCCGGGGCGGTCTCTAGCAGCCGCGAACGCCTTCAACAGCAGATGAACGCCCTTCTCTCGTGCAATGCGGCCAACGAATAGGATCGTTCGGGGCCGCGCGGATGTCGCGGGGGCGTTAAAATAAGCATCCGGCACCGGGTAGCCAATGGTGACAACTTTCCCGGCCAGCCAGGGCGCCTGTTTGGTAATGGCATCGGCGACGGCTTGAGAAATCGCCTGCAAGCGGTCGGCCCGTGAATACAGCGCCATCTGGCCTTTCGGAAACCGGGCGACATGCACGTAGATTTTGCCTGCAGTTCGGCGCGACAGGACCAAGGGTAAGGAGAATGAATTGGTGACGGTAATGTCCGACGGCGGCAGGCTACGCCTGACCCGCAACGCGTAGCGGAAGTCCAGGGCGAGATTCACCGCGAGCGAGGATGAGCGGTCGAACGAGACAACCCGGATGTGGCGTATTCCGTCTACCACTTCTTCGTGGGCAAGATCGGCATAACGCCGGGAGATGACGGTGACCTCGTGTCCCGCCTGGGCATAAGCCTCGGCAAGCGCCAAATGCACCTTTTCGACCGCGCCGCCCAATCGTGCCGGGACCGGAAAGAAGGGGCCGAGAACGAGGGTGATCCGCATTGGACTGCGCGTCATCCGCGCACAACGATCATATTGCCGAGCACCAGCATGTCCATTCGCGTCCGAAGAAAGCAATCGAGCGCCTGCCGAGGCTCGCAGACAATCGGCTCGTTTTCATTGAACGACGTGTTGAGCAGCATGGGAATGCCGGTGAGCGCGCCGAATGCCTCGATCAGGCGATAGTAGAGCGGGTTGCCGTCGCGGGAGACGGTCTGCACGCGACCCGAGCCGTCCACGTGGATGACCGCCGGGATAAGAGCGCGCTTTGTTTCCCTGATCTGGAACACCTGCTCCATGAAAGGAACGGCGCTGTCTTCCTCGAACCACTCACCGACAGCTTCTGCCAGAATGGAAGGCGCGAAAGGCCGGAACGACTCGCGCCGCTTGATCTTTTCGTTGAGGATCGCCTTCATGTCGCCGCGCCGCGGATCGCACAGGATCGAACGGTTGCCAAGCGCACGCGGGCCCCATTCCATGCGGCCTTGGAACCAGCCGACGACATGGCCGTCGGCGATTGCCGATGCGGTGCGACGGCAGAGTTCGGCTTCGTCGGCGATCTCTTCGACCCGGCAATCGGCGGCGGCGATATCCGAGCGCTTCTCCGCAAGCAGCGTTGCAATGTCCGCGCGGCCGAACTGCGGACCCCAATAGCCGTGGTCCATGACGAAGGAGCGCCCTTCCCCACTGCGGTGCCACACCGCAAAGGCCGCGCCGATAGCGCCGCCCGCGTCGCCTGCCGCCGGCGGCACGTAGAGGCGCCGAAAGGACGTCTGCTGCGGTATTTTGCCATTGGCGACCGAGTTCATGGCGCAGCCGCCGGCCAAGGCGAGATCGGTGAGGCCGGATCGGCGCTGCAGGGCTCCGACCAGGTTGAAAAATGCCTCTTCGTACATCGCTTGCGCCGATGCTGCGATGTCGCGGTGCCGCTCTTCGATCGGGTTCGCGGGGTGGCGCCGTGGTCCGAGCAGTTGCTCCAAGGCGGGAGAAAACAGATCAGAGAATTGCGGAGAACCAGCCGTCCAGCGAAAGGAAATGCGCTGCCGGTGGTGATGGAAATAGGCGAGGTTGAGCTTGAAGGTGCCGTCAGCTTGCCGCTTCACGATCTCGCGCATCGCCTCCATGCGCGTCGCCGAACCATAAGCGGCAAGGCCCATGGCTTTATATTCGTCTCCGTAATCAGGAAAGCCGAGATACTGAGTCAGCGCTTGATAAAAGATGCCGAGCGAATGCGGGAAGAACACCCGGCCCTCTATGCCGAGGTCTTTCCCCCGGCCAACCCCCCAGGCAGCGCTAGCAAAGTCGCCGAAGCCGTCGACCGAGACCACCGCCGCTTCCTCGAAGGGCGATACATGAAAAGCGGACGAGAGATGCGCCAGATGGTGCTCGACCTTGTGCAACGTGCCCGCAAAGCTCTGGCCTGGGAACGCCTCGGCGAGCAACGCAGATATATTTTCGCGATGGCGCCGATTAGTTAAACGTTCTCGCAGGAGGCCAATGTCAGGCACGCTGGTGAAGACGTAGGCGATCTTGCGCGCGAGATTGGCTCGGCTGTCCTGGTTGACCGCCACGTGCTGCACGTCAGCAAGGCTGAGGCCCGCTTCAGCCAGACAATAGCGGACAGCGGCGGCGGGAAATCCCGCCCAATGCTTCACCCGGCTAAAGCGCTCTTCCTCCGCCGCGGTGATCAGGGTGCCGTCTTGCACGAGCGCTGCCGACGAGTCGCCATGGAACGCATTGATGCCAAGGATAATCATTCGTCTCGCCCCACGGGCGAAGGCCTTTAGCGGAGTGCCCGGCGCAATCGCCGGTCGATGAGTTCCAGCGCGATCAGCATCTCGGCAACCACCCGCTGCAGCACGTAGTACCAGCCGGGCCAGCCGTCTAAGATGCAGCGCTTCACGATCAACGCATAGAAAAAGACGCCGACCGGGGCCGGCCAGCTCATCAGCCGGATTTTGTCGGTGCGGCTCAAAGAGCTACGATCAGCATTAAGCAAATACTCGGCTTCTCGCTCGGCATAGCGCCGCTGCGCCGCGAACCAGCGCGACAGCGGCTTGCGGTCGTCGTGAAAAATGACACCTTTCAGCGGGAAGACATCACCATCGACTACCACACGATGGCCGTGTCCTTCGTTGCGGTAGCGCGCCTTCTCCCGCCGATAAAGCACGGTGCGCGGCGGATAAAGCGACCCGCGCAGCGCACGCCCGTGAATGCGGTAGACGAACGCCGCCTGGAAGCCTGCGACATTGTCCTTAGGTGTGAGGGACTTCAACTCGCGCACAAGTTCGTCGCTGAGCTCGTAATCGGCATCGAGGGAAAGCGCCCATGGACTTCGGACCTGGGTCAGGCCGAAATTGCACTGGCTGGCGAAATCCGTAAACGGATGCTGGATCACCTCCACCTGCGGATAGTGCTGTAGCATTTCCAGCGTTTCGTCGGTGCTGCCACTGTCGATCACCACGATCCGCTTCGCCCAGTGCAGTTTACTCAGCGTATGGCCGATATTGGCCGCTTCGTTCGCCGTGATGATCAGGGGAGTGATTTGGTCGAGCATCGCAGCTCAGGCTCTCACGCTTTCATACAAGACTTCCATGCGTGCGGCGATGCTGTCCCAGCTATAGTGATCAGCGACGTGACGCCGCCCCGCTTCTCCCATGTCGCGAGCGAATTCTGGATTTTCCACCAGGCGCTCGATCGCGCAAGCAAGCTCATCGGCATCTCCGTCTACCACAATACCTGCATTTGCTTCGCGCACGATCTCAGCGGCACCAACATCCCGAGTTACCACCACCGGAACGCCGCGTTGCATTGCCTCCAACACCGAGTTCCCGAAGCTTTCGGAATCGGACGGGAGCACAAACACGGTAGCCGCGGCAAAGGCGGCTTCCTTGTCCGCGCCGACGACCGTGCGTGCAATCACGCGGACCCGGTCGGATATGTTTAGATCACGCGCCAGTTGCAATAAGCTCGGAGCCAAGCCGTCATAATCACCGCCGATGATTGCAAGCGTCCCAGCGCGGGTGTGCGCGAAGGCACGCATAAGCCGGTCCAAGCCCTTGACCCGTGAGATCCTGCCCAGAAACAGGATCAGGGGCCGCGCATCCGCCAAAGCTCCAATATCGTCGAAGATTTTTCCGGGGGCCGTAGCAAGTTCGTCAACGCCGTTCGGCACCATGGCGACCCGCCGTAGCGGCCAACCGAATTTGGCGAGCTCAGCCGCCTCGAAACTGGAGGTCACGTGAACGGCGGCGGCTTTCTCAAGATTGGATTTGTCAATCAAACTAATCCAGGCGGACTTCAGCAGCCTATGGCGTGCATGGATCAACTTCTTCACCAACATGCCTCGAGGCGACATCACATAGGGAACGCGGGACCTGCGCGCGAGCCGCGCGGCCGCCCAAGTGGGCCACAGGAAAACGGAATGCAGATGCGCAACGTCCGCCTCCCGGAAGGCCCGCCGCAGTGCCGGCATCAGCGAAGGAGCAAAGGACAGGCGCCGTAACACGGGCGAAGCGAAATAATGCACCTTCACGCCATCCAGTACCACAGGAATGCCGTGCGGCACGTCGCTGTTCGCCGCACCGTCGATACTGGTCGTAAATACTTCGACGGCGTGTCCCCGCTTGGCTAAGGCGCGGCAGAGGCCGTGAACGGCAAGGATGGGCCCACCGTAGCGCACGGCGGGAAGATAGGTCGGGACGACATGTACGATTCGCATAGGCTAATGCGCTTGGCGAAGCCGCAGGCGCGGCTTTCTAACCGTTAGGCGGCGAGTTTGAGGACGCTTCATGGGGCCGAAACTCGCCGTTCAGCAGCATGGCCTCGGCGGGAATCGCGCGCCGTCTTCGTGACGTCCACAGTTTCGGAAGCGAAGCAAAGACCACCGTGGAGACGACGGTTTGAAACAGCGTTATAATCAGGTAGGAAAGGTCCAACTCGAGATTGAACAAGACTAGGGCTGCCGCGATGGTCACCAGCATTGGTACGGACAGCGGCGCGGCAGCGGCGCTGATCCGCATCAGCGCGCCGCAGAGCGCCCCAAAGAAGACCCCGACGATGACCACGGCGATATAGCCGAAGTTGGCATAAGCTTCGGCGACAACCCCCCAGCCGATGGTGGTGTTGGCGGTGGATTCAAGCGTTTGCAGACCGTAGCGGATGCTGAGCAAGTTTAGCCCTGCCTGACTCTGCGGCTTGTCCGGCTCGACAAATCGCGGCACCAGCATTGACGGCAACAGCGCGTAAGTGTCGCCCCCCAGATAAGGCACGAGATCCGGCGTAGTGCGCTGAACGAGCAGCAACATGTGCAGCAGCGTCGCACGCTCAAGAAGGTCGCTTTCGTTGCCGCCAGACCACAGCGCGTCCACCCCGCCCGTGAACCAATCCACCATCATGGCGGGGAGTTCGACCGCGGAGCTTTGTTCCAGGAACTGGCTGTTGGGCAGCCAGTAGGTCGAACGCATCTGCAATTTTCCGGCGTGAAGCACCGCCAGGATCGCGCAGATCATCGCCATTGAAAACCACGGCACACGCTTTCCGGTGATGATATAGCCGAGAAATGCGGCGAGCAGGTTCATGATGCCGCCCACGAGCAGCAGATTGCTCAATGACAAGATGACGAGGAGGATCATGCCGGCCAGGGCAGCCACCCACTGGCCGCCGACCAACAACCTCGACGTGCGGGCGCAGCCGAGAAAGTAGCAGGCCAGCGACGTAAGCGTGAGCGCGAGCGAACGAACCAGAGAGATAGATGGGCCAAGCCAATTGAGACTGCCGGACATGAGCGCGAGGTAATAAATGATACCCGCGGTGAGGCCGATGAAGACCAGCCGGACGATCTGCCGATCGGGGACAAAATTACGCGCAGACGTGCGGCGCGCCCGGGCGCGGCTCAAGAACGGCCACGACGCGAGGCTCGCCGCCAGCAAAAAGGCGCCGACCGTTGCGCCTGCTTCGACGAGCGATTCCGATCCGTAGAACGTCAACTCGCCGCGCAACATCGGAACGGCATAGTAGATGAAATACAGACCTGATATCACCGGGAGGATTGGCATTCCGGCGGCACCGGCGCGCAGCCAGAGAAAGAGCGGCACAACGACCGGACCCGCAATGCACAGATAGGCGATTGCATTCTGCGCGAACACCGCCGGAAGCAACAGCCCGACCGCCGCGGCGCGGAGAATGAAGGCACGTCGGGGATCGAGGTTGCGCGAGAGTGCGAGAGCCAATTTCATGGCGCGCGCACCTGCGCAATGGCTTCGATGATCGCGGCCCCTGTGACCGCGATGTCGAATGACCACGCGCACTCTCCGGCTAGCCGACGCATTTCCGCGCGTAGCTCCACATTAGCGAGCATCTCCCCGAGCGCCTTTGTCAGAGCCGGCAAGTCGTTCCAGGGAAAGACGGCACCGCAATCCTCGCTCACAAGCTCCGGCGCACAACCCACCCGGTCGCTGACCAGTACAGGCCGACCACAGGCCAGGGCCTCGTTCACGGCAAGACCCCAAGTCTCGCCGTAGGCGGAGGGTAACACGAACACGTCGCCTATTCGATAGACGACCGGCATCCGGCTCTGGTTTTGAAATGGCAGCACGCGAAAGCGCGTCGGATCGGCCGCCGCGATCGCGTCGATCTCCTCCTGCAACTCTCCCGCTCCAACGAGGACCATCACGATGTCCGGATGGGCGAGCTGTTGCACCGCGCGCATTAGATCCACTGGACGCTTTTTGCTCTCGAACTTGCCGGCGAAGAGAACCACCTTTTGCGCAGGGCTAATCCCAAGCTCGTGGCGCCATTGCGCCGCGTCTTGTTCTAGAGCCTTGGCCGGTTCGGCGAATCTTGCAACGTCGATCGAATGCGGGCAAGGAAAAAGCCGGGCGGATTCCACGCCGAATTTTTCGTAATAATTGCGATTGGCTGAGCCGACAACTAAAAAACCTGCGGGCCAGGAAAATACCCGCTGTAAAGCTGCACGCTTGATCCACCAGCGCGGGGCGGACAGCGTTGAATCAAGCAGGTGCGAGTCGCCACGGAACAGGACCGGGATTTCCAAGCGGCTGAAACGGTACATAGCCTGGAGATGAGACAGCCATGCCCAGCCGGTCACTTGCACAATATCCGGTTGCCAGGCCATCACCCGGCGCACCAGCGACGGATTGCGCAGACCGAGAAAGTGATGTGTCCCAGGATCGGATGCTACGTTAGGAACGAGTTCGAACTCGTATCCTTCTGTGACCGGAATGTCCCAAGCGACTGGTCTTCCAAAGCCGCGATCTTCAATAGGTTCTTTGCCGGCGTGCCAAGTAAAGAAGATTTTGATCTCAAGATCGTCGCGCTGGGCAAGGCGTCGGTACAGCGGAATAAAGTACTGAATGGGATGGGAAACGATAAACGCCACCCTCTTGCGCGGGCGCATCACTGCAAACACGCCTCGAATACCTCGGCGTGACGTCGGGCCATGGCAGCAACCGAATAAGGCTCAAGGCAAGCATGACGATCAAATTGTCGCCGGCTCACGGCCTCTGCAAGAAAATCGCCAACGATATTCGCAGCCTCAGCAACAGGCATCTCCTCGCTATCGGCGAACCACACTGCGTGTCCTAGGTCCGGAGTTTCCCGGAATATGCGGAGCGCCGGACTATCCCGGTGCAACAATGCCAGAATGGGTTTTCCCGAATAGGCGTAGGGAAGCAGCTTGGAGGGCATGTAGCCGCTGTCATCCACGCCTAGAACCAACGCTCCCTCCGCCTGCAGCAGCAGTTCCAAGGAACGGCGATAGCTAACGCGGACCGGATGCTCACTGACGATATCGGCAACGCCGTATTCACCCGCGACCTTAGCCAAGTGGTTTTCAGCATTCCCGCCGACGGCACTGGCTGTGCCATGAAGCTCGACACGGACGTGATCGAGCAAGCGCGCGCGCTGCGTGCGAATGCGCGACAAAGCCCTGCAGAAAAGAGCAAACGAGCGGACCATAATCGGGCCGCCAGCGCCCACATAGACGATCTTGACGAGCTCCGTATCCGGCTGCGGCGGAATGGTGCGCTCCGCTTCGGCAAAATCCGAGGGCAGAACGGCAAAGGGGATCACCGCCTGCCGCTTTGGCGGCAGCCACGCGGGGCCGGACTTGGCATACCGCCGACGCAAATCGTCGAGATATTTGGGGGAAACCGAGATCAATCCCGAAGCAGCCTCTACCGCCTTGGCTTCCACATATCTGGATAGTGCGCGGCTCATGCTTTGCTTAAGGCCCCGCGGCGGCGTAGCCCCTTCGCGATAGACCGGATCGTGCAGATCAAGCACAAATGGCGTCCCGAATTGCCGCCGCCAAGCCGGACCCAGCAAGAACAGCAGGAATTGCGCCGTGGAGATGTAGACGAGATCGTATGATTCCTTGGCAAGAAGTTGGCGCCCGGCGCGCAGCGCAGGCAGAAAGGCCCGCATTCCAATGCTGCCAACACCGAGCGCTATGAATAGCGGCGCGAAGCGTTGCGGGACGCTATGAACCGGCGTATTAGCGAAAAACGGAGCCGAGTCCTCGTCCATACATGACCGCGGTTGGTAGGTTGCACCCGGGCAGAAAATCTCGACATTCCATCCTAGTTTCGGCAGTTCCCATGCCAGCTGCCGCGCCCGGTGCATGTCGGCAATCATTGTCGGCGCGTAGGAGCCGGTAACGATCAGGACGCGGCGCATAAATTGACTGTGCGTTTCATTGTCTCAAGGCCCGCGGGAGTTGGCTAACGGCATCGGCTACTGCCGCGACTAGCTTTTGCTCCTGGCGCTCCCAGCAAAACGTCGTCTCCGCGGCAATGAGCGCCGCGGCTTTCGCGCGTCGCAGGTGCTCGGGAGAGCCGAGAAGCGCGTTCAGAACATCGGCAAGCGCCTGGGCGTCTCCCGACGGATAAAGAGATACCGCCTCGGGCGCCTGGCTCGCTACTTCGCGCTGCCCTGCGGTATCGCTGGCGACAACAGCCAATCCGCCGAGCAGATAATGCAGGATCTTGTTGGTCACGGTCAGATCGCGGCTGCGGCAATATTTCATTTCTCCGGCGAAACCGATGTCGTGTTCCGCAACACGCGAAAACAGCCGATCGTTGGACACGAGGGCATGAAAAAACACCTTGTCGCGCCAACGCTGGGAAATGTGCTGCTTTATCCAGTCGTCAAATCCGGGCGTGGGATTACCGCGCAGATGAATCTCAACATCGTTCCGTAACAACGGGAGTGCGCCAATCAGATCCTCAAGACCGCGGCCCGGCCCTAGAGTCGTTGAGTACCAGTGGATGGACGGAATATTTCGCCGATGCCGATCTTGCATTTGGCCGTCCAGCGCCTGCTGGTCCATCAAAGAAAACGCGTTGTAGATCACCGTCGGGGGCACGCATCCGTATTCTGCGGCCAGCGCCTCGCTCATCGCTTGTGAAGGACATGACGCATACGAACCCCTCGATAGCAGTTTCTTTTCGTGCGTCCGCAAAAGCCGAAGCGGCCGCTGCCGACGCACATGCGGCAACAGGTCTTCACAAAACCAGTCTTCCATGTCGACGCCTACGCGGTAACCTCGCCGCAGGAGCCGGCGGGCCACATCCAGGCAAGATTCCGAATGCGCGACGTACAAATCGGCTCGCAGCTTCAGCGCTTCCGCGAACATGTGCTGAATGCCGAACCCGAGCTGCAACGAACTCTCCCGGCCCGTAAGGCGGTACCAAAGCTGCGCCGTTGTTTTTTGCGCTCGCCACACAAACCGTTCGATCTTGTGGCGCGTTCCCGGTAATGTGGCGTCCAGCACCGGAACAAACGTAAAGGAAAGTGTTTCGATCAGGCTTATGTCGCGTGCCTTGAATGCCGTATCCAACCAAGCGCCAAGGACATGAACGTCATATCCTGCGCGCGCCAGTGTCGAAGCCTCCTTCAGCGCACGTGGGTTATGGCAAAGGCTGTTCCCAGTGAGCAGTACGATCTTGGATTTTTGCGCAAGGCTCATCTCGATCCATCCGGCTGGTTCCGGCCGGGTGTAACTTCTTTGTCATTGCGCAAAAGTTGCCATGCCACTTGGCAGCGCTTGGCCAGTTTCCAGCCGAAACAGCGGGAAAGGATGCGGAATAGGCGGCCACCCTGTAGTTGAAGGTGGGAGCCGCCCAGCTCCGCCACGCGCCGCTCGGCCGCGGCAACGAGATGGGGAGCTTCGGGATAAGCATCATAGATGAATCGTTGATATTGGGTGGCACAGGCCTTCGCCGCCCCGCCTGACTTGCCTCGCGCAAGGAGCCATCCGCACGAAAGTTCGGTTGCTTCGAAAGCCGAGGCGATCGCGGCTTGATCGCGACGTCCGCTGAGAGTGCCGTCCGTGCCCGTGCGGTAGTAACCCCGTGCATCGTTGCAGAAAAGAATTCCCGAAGCGGCAAGCGCGACACGGCAAAAGAACTCGCCGTCGTCATTGAGGCTCAGGCGCTCGTTCCAACCCCCCGCCTTGTCGATCACCGCCCGCGGCGTTAGCCAGGCGAAGTTCGGCATCATCCCGCCGCCCAGCCAGGAAGTGATCAGGAACTCCTCCGGTGCAAAATCGCGCCAGACTGCTTCTGGCGAAAACGCGGCTTCGTTCGGATCGGACCTGAACCGGCTCCATGCCGACGAGGCGATGGCCAAGGGTGCGCTTTCCAGTCGCTCCATCTGCACCCGGACTTTGTCGCGATCGAGCACGTCGTCTGCATCCAGGAACTGGATGAAGTCTCCCCGCGCTTGTTGCAGCCCCATGTTCCGTGCCGCGCTCGCGCCTGCCCTTTTGCATTCGAGCACCACCACGGGGGAGGAGGCATAGCGCTGCGCGATTTCGACACTCGCATCGGACGAGCCGTTGTCGACGACAATAACTTCCAGGTTCGGCCAGCTTTGTTGCAGGCAAGACTCGATCGCGTCGGCAAGCCACGATGCGCCGTTTTTACAGGGGATGATGACGGAAACCGACGGTTGCACAGGATGCGTCTATTTCTTCTTTATGCAGCACTCAGCTAGGTATTTCGCAATAGCCATCGCATATGCCTGAGTGCCGGCAGCGTTGAAATGCATGTCATCGGGAATATAGTAATCCTGTGCCTTCGCCCCGAAACCCGCTTTCAGATCCTCGGTCGCGTCGTAATATCTTATGCCGTTGTGCGTGGCGACCTCTCCTATCGTTTCCGATACCACGTTGTTAAATACCGGCGCGGTAGAGGTAAGATGCTGCAAATGGGGATGATGAATGTAGAGGAGTGACTCAGGGCTTCCCATTCGCTCCACCACGGTGCGCGACAAATCCTCAAGGTTCCTTTTAAAAAATTCGACTTCTTGTTGGTGCGCGTTTTTCACCTCGTCTGCGGAGAGCTTTGACAGAGCCAAGTTATCCAACGGGCGATCGCGCGAGTACTGGGCGACCATTTTCGGATATTCGACCCGCGTGAAGTGCAATTTCGAAAAAAGGCGATGTAAATACAACGTCTTATTCGTGCTCGCGATTAGCCCTTGAATGAATTGAACGTTGAGCGGCGTCTCTCGAACGGCCGCTACCGAGCCGTTTGCGTCCCTTATTACAAGCTCGCGATATCGGTAATAATCGTCCCACAGATCTGTCTCATCCACATCGATCACGACGAGATCAGGCTTCACCACGGGGATTAGCTTCTTTGCCTGGGGCACGTAGATCGAAGGCGAATAGGAGGCAAAACCGGCATTGAATACGCACAGTTCCTGGCCGAACCTTTCCCTAAATAGCCGCCTAACGTGAAATGGAATGGTTTCGGCTTGCGGTACAGGGAGGTAATTATCCTTGGCTATTTTCCGCACCCCCTGCATGAATGAATCGCCCATGAACAGGAGCCTCGGCGAACAGTTAGTCGAATTTTCCTCCATCCTGCGCAGACCATTGGCATCCCAAGATTCGTCAGGCGGGGGGACATGGTTCAACTCGTTAGAGCGCGCTATCAGCACGTTGTTGGGACGGAATTCGAGGTCAAATAATGGCCCGAACCGCTGCTGCGCCCGAAGGCCAAATTCGAGCAGGCAAACGGTTAGTACGATGTTGATCAACACGACCTTTAACAGCGCCAGCGATCGCATCGGGTATTGCTTCCTCAAGACAAACTATGTGCGAAGATTTCACGCCAGCGTGCGACCCACCGCGACCGATCCGGCAATTTGTTGCCGACCAGAAGCGGCTCGCGCAGATGGCGAAGGTAGAGGCCGTCGTCGCGGTCGAGCTCGATCACGCGGTTGACCAAGGCGTCGAAGCCGGAAAGCGCCCAGGCCCGCTGTTCGAGCGCGCTGGTTAATCCGTTCAACCGACGCGCCACGCGGTCCGTGAATGTTGGCTTGGTGAAGCTCGTCGAGTGCGGCGTGTAAGGCAGCCGCGGCATGA
This sequence comes from Alphaproteobacteria bacterium, assembly GCA_034668785.1. GTDB lineage: Bacteria > Pseudomonadota > Alphaproteobacteria > Rhizobiales > Xanthobacteraceae > CANKHA01. The sequence continues at coordinate 20,291 of JAXDOS010000257.1, read as the reverse complement.
AGCGGCGCGGCTTGGGAACATAGTCGTGAGCATTGATGAAGCGCGCGACATTGAAAGAACGCCCGATTTCCGGATCGCCCCAATAAATGGGCACGCAATCCGCCTGGATTGCATGGGTCAGTTTTTCCGTGTTGTAGCCGGGCCGCGAGCTGTTCTCGAAGGCGATGACGAATTTATAGTCGCGCAGGAATTCGATTTTTGCATTCCAATCTCGTCGCTCCGGAATCGGATCGATACTGGGCATATTGTTCATTGAGGTGCCGGGAGAACCGATCTTCTTGTAGCGTGACAAGGCGCGAAAGAACGCCTCCCTGTAGGGGACCTTGGTGGCATAGATGAAGGCGCAGAAGTGGGTCTTGCGCCGCAATACCTCAGACCAATTCTTATCCTGCTGAAGCAGAGGTTTGTCGTCGCCCCACCGCGCCAGCCGCATGTAACGCGGATGTCCTACATATTCGTCATGCTCGACGCCGAAGGCCCAATCGCACTCGCTCATGATCGGCCGGACATTTTCGCAACCGACGAAGACCTTGATGAAGCGTCCTTGCGGGATCTCGCCGCCATAAGGTCCATACAGGAGCACTTGCGGCGCGTCTGAAATCTCGAATTCGAAGTAAGGCCTCAGATCGGGAAGGAGGAGATCGATCAGCTCTTGGGAGCCGGCACCGGCCCAGAAGCGTGCGAACTTGATGCGCACTTTTTTCTTTTCGGCAGACCGGCCCATTTCCTTTTCGTGGATTGCCGTCCTCAAGAACTCGGCCGTTCAAGCACTTCGGCAGCGGGCGCTGTTTGGGACGCGACACGCGGGATGCTGATGGCGCCGTGATAAGCGCCTTCGACCCGGCGAGGCGAGGTGCCCACATTTCGTTTCAACCGCAGAAATGGCCTTTCAATCACGAAATAGGAGAAAGCGGCCGCGGCCAATGAAAGTAGCAGTACCACCAACGGACGCCACTGATCAGAGACCATGCCTCGGTTCGCCAAGTAAACGATAATTGGAACGTGCCAAAGGTAAAGGCTGTAGGACAGCCGTCCGATGGCAACACAGCCACGTGCCTTGAGGATTGCCGAAAGTACGGTTTTTTCGTTACCTATCACCGCGGCGATCAGCCATGCGGCGCTAGCCGCAATAACGAAAGGCGACACGATATCCCACCAGCGCAGCGGGACGCGCCCAGTTATTGCCAGGAGACACAATACTGCGGCCGGAATGAACCACGTCTTGGACGCGATGGGACAAATGGCCTGCGTCGGCAACACGGCCAGCAAACAGCCAATAAATAGTTGAATTGCCCGTGTATCGGAACCGAAATATAATCGTGACTGCATGCCGTCCTGGAGAGCAACCCATGCTTGCCAAGCGAACGCAATCAGAACCAGGCCAACGCAGGCAATAATCAATCGTGGTTTCGGTAAAACGGCGAGTGCCGCAAATATGATGGGCCACACGAGATAAAAATGCTCTTCCACGGCCAGGGACCATGTATGGCCGAGCGTGCCGCTCGGCAGACCGGCGAGCCTCGTCCAATTCATCACATAGCTCGACGCATAGAAAAGTGCCCACAAATGATCTGTCCGGTTTGCGGGAGCGACAACCAACAAGGTGAGCGCGAGATAGGCGAGCAGAAAGAATGCAAAGGCCGGGACGATGCGTAGAATTCTGCGTAAATAGAACGCCTTGATGTCGATTGTGCCTGATTTTATGTGTTCCGCCAATAACACGCTGGTAATCAAGTAGCCGCTTATGACGAAGAAAATATCGACACCGAGCTCGCCTCCCCGAATCCATTGGACTTCGCCATGAGCCGCAAACACAAGTAGAATTGAAACCGCCCGCAGGCCGTCGATTTCGGGAATGTAACGATACTTGGCGCTCATTGAGCGCGGCTCGAGCTTGTCATCGCGGACGGCGTGGTCGCAGTCAGATACCTGGCAACCGCGGCGGCATACGCACGCAGCCCGGCTTCATTGAAATGCATATCGTTCGGGATGTAGTAGTTCTCGGGAGCGTTGCCAAGCTGTACTTTCAGATCATCAGTGGCGTCGTAGTATCTCACGTGATGGCGCGAGGCGACCTTGCGCAGAACAGCCGAGACAACATTATTGAATGACGCGCCATCAGCTTTCAGATGCTCCAAGTGCGGATGATGGATATAGACAAGCCTCTCGGGCCCGCCTGCCAACCGAAGCACGCTCTTGGTCAGATCGTCGACCGTCGCTTCGAAATATGCGATTTGATCCGCATAGATCTTTTGCGCTTCTGACTCTGAAATCCTCGATAGGACGAACAGGTCGCTTGGCCTGTCTTTTGTGTAACGCGCAAACGCGCTGGGATAGGTGATCCGGGTGAAATATAGTTTCGAAATGAGCCGATGAAGGTACAGCGTTTTGTCGGTGCTATCTACCAGGCCCTGTTGGAATTGCGCCGTCACCGGCGTGCGCCGGACGGCCGTGATGGAACCTGCATTGTCCCGAATCACGAGTTCACGGTAGCGGTACCAGTCGTCGTAAATGTCGGTTTCGTCCACGTCGATGATGACGATGTCCGGCCGCAAGAGTGGAATCAGTTTTTTTGCCTGCGGGATGAATATGGACGGCGAGTAGGATGACGTGCCGGCATTGAACACACATACGCCGGCGCCCCACGATCGGCTCAACGTAGCCCTTGCATGATAGGGGACGGTGTCCTTCGGGCCGAGGCCTTCCATGAAGGAGTCTCCCATGAACAGGAGCTTCGTGAGGCACGACTCGGAATTCGGCTCGTCCATCCTGCGGATGCCGTTGCTGTCCCAGTCGGCCCAGGGAAGCTGCACGTGATTGAGCTCGTCGGATAGTCCGACCAACACGGCTTCCCGACGAAGATCGAGATCATAAAGCGGGCCGACCTGCTGTTGGACGCGCAGAACCAATTCCAACAATAACGCCGTCACCAGAATATTGACCGCTACCAGCCATCCAATAGAACGCAACCGTGTCATGCGCTTTACAGCCGAGCGGCCGCGTCGCTGGTATGGATTGCGGAAGCTCGTTGGGCGTCATCTAAAAGCTGAAGGAAGTGCCCCGCGCTCTTTTCCAGCGTCAGGTTTTCGATGACATATACTCTCGGCGCGAAGGCGCCCTGCGACTGAAGATTGAGAAAACGCGTCAGCGTGCTCGAAAATTCCTGGATATCGCGAAATCTCAACCCACAACGCTCGTCGAAATAGGGAACACTCGTGGCCGGTGTCACCGGCTGTCCCCAGGCAAGCATGTTCGGATCGAGGTAGTGGCCTTGATCCCATGCAAGCACCGGCACATCGGTCGCGAGACATTCTTGATAAGCAAGTCCTTGGCTCTCGTGCTCACAGAGGAAAATCATGGCACCACAGCTTGCAAGCGCTTCCCGGTACTGATGCTCGTCGTAACAACCATATTGCAATTGAATAAAGCTCAGCCCTCGCCGCGACAATTCATTTTTGATGGGTTCCAGAAGTTGGTGAGCTTGTTCCTCCCGATCCCAGAGTATTTTATCGTAGATCAAAAAATCAAAGCGCTTCACGCGCTTTTCCGACGGTTGCCAAGCGTGCGTGTCGATTCCCACCGGCCAGACGCGGCACTTTTCTTTGAAGAAGGGCCGATAGATTTCGCTGGCCCATTCGGAATGCTGTAAATAAAAGGCAATGGGATAATCTTCGCATAGGCTCGGCCACTCGCTTGGATGCGTCATCAGACCAATCCCGGCAACGATCGGATTTTCCCGATCATACTCCTTCAGCGCGTAACGTCCGCGGCCAAGAACCCCGACGCGATCATCCTTGTTCAGTTCGCGGAACGGCAGATTAACAAAATACGGAACACCGAGACGATCCAATCCGAGGCACAAATTGGTAAACACCTTGTCGAGCCCGCCCAGACGCGGCCTGCCGCGTATGAGGTGCCTTATCGACGGTCTGAGAAAGCGATCTCCGGGCAGCCAGCGGTCATTTTCCGGCGGTGTGCGGTAGTAGAGGCAAATTCGGCTCACCAGATCGCTACCCTAGCCTTCAGCGGCCAGGCCGAGGTGCCGGCTAATTCGATCGATACTGCGCCGAACGCTGTGCTCGTTTAATGCGCGCCGCTGAGCGCGTTTGCGCATGCTCAGTCGGCGGGCGGGCGACTTGCTCAATTCGGTTAGCTTTCCGCTCAGCTCTTCGGCCGTTCTATACGTTTCGATCTCGTCGCCCGATTCGAACAGGCTATCCAGCCCTTCACTCCACTCCGTCAAGTAGCAGGCGCCGAGCATCGGCGCTTCGATATCCCGCAACCGGGAATAAGCAAGCGGACGATGATTTGAAGCGCGCGCGGTTGGCACGCGGTTGACGCCGATCGTCACCATCGCTTCGCGTGTGATCCGGAAATATTCGTCGTCGCCTAAGGGTGCAGCGCATATGCGCGAGGCCGGAATCGAAACGTGACGCAGCGGCCGGACGCGATTCCCGATCTTCCGCATCAATACGGTCAAGCCGTGATCCCGCACAGTCGTCACCTGATTGGCGACGAGCGCCGACAATGACCGCGCGTCTCCCGGCTTCGATGCGGTGGCTTGCGATTCATTCGCCCATCCCGGCCCACGTATGGTGAAATCCGCTCCGGCCTGCAATGCGCGCCCAAGCAGATCGCGGCGCAAGATATCGGCGGACCCGATGAATGTAGGCGACTCGGATTCGCTCAATGGCACATCCCGCAATCCCACCGGAACCCAGCACGGCATGGGCGCATGGATGCACGCCAACCCCGCCGCGCGGTACATCGGCATGGCGTTCAGCTCAGGCACCCAATGAAGAGCAAAAGGATGGTACTCGGAGGGAATGCTAGAAAATTCGCGAATATTGTCGCAGAAAAAATTGACGCACGGCACTCCCATGCGCTGCAGTTCGTCGATTGCGCCAGTCTCCACCTGTCTTGGATAGAGATAGCCAAGGAATAGGTGAACGGGCTCGTGCTGCTGCTCGTGCCGGACGAAAGCGAGAACCCTCTCCCACGTCCGGGCGCGCCAGGCGGCAAGCGCGGCATCGTCTGCACCGGCTAGGCCCTCCGCCCAATCCACGTCGGGCACTTCGAGGACCTGATGCCCGGCTTCCTCCAATCCGCGGACGAAATAGGTGCGCCAATATCCATAGCTGGGGATCGCATGCGGCTTTCGGCTTTGCAGGCAGCTGACAAGAATTCTCATCGCCTGAGAAACCAGATCCCGCTGGGCGACCGCTGCGGCGGCAAAAATCCAAATTGATCGGCGACGCGCGTGAGTTCTGACTCAGCGAAATGCTCGTGGTACTCCAGGCAGAGAGCATCGGTTAGATGAAGCCAGTCGCAGTTCTGGGAAAGCAGGGCCTTTTCATGTCCTTCGATGTCCATCTTCACGAGACCAATACGGCTCCAACCCAACCGCTGCATAATAGACGCAATGCTCACGCTCTCTACTTCGAAGAGTGACGCAGAGGGCTGCTCGGAAGCGTGCGTGATCTTGTGGCCGTAGTCGAATGAACCGCGCTCCATCCACGTATTTCCATCCGTCACGTCGACAGCAGAAGGGATGATTTCAGCCGCAACGCCGTTGAGTTCGAGATTGCGCGACAGCAGACGGAGGTTTTCGGGCGCGGGTTCGACGCAGGCCAGCCGAGCGAGTGGAAAGCAGCGCGCGAAGTATATGGCGCTCAAGCCGATATTTGAGCCCAGGTCGAGAATTGTGGCCGGCGGCTGTGTCAGTGATATCCGGTAACATTGATGTTCGAATACCTCAGAGTAAATGAATGCATCAGAGCCGGCATTGCCGCGGAGAAGCAGCTTGATGCTCCCGATGGGCTGAGGCAGGCGGAAGCCGATGGTCCATTCTCGTTGTGACGAGGCAGTCGGGAGCCTGTGTGCATAGGTCCAGCACAGGCGGCGGGCGAAATCCGCAACGCTTGCCCGGCACGACCAAGACGTTTGCGCATTCCTGTAGAGCCACAGAAGATCCAAGGAAATTATCGCTGCCGACTGCTACTAATTTTCAAAGAACAGGCGACCCATCGTTGCGCGGTGTGACCTCAGGCGCAGGGCTGCTCACTGCTCATGAACGGCTGCCGTCTGCCAATCCAATTTCAATGACAAATAGCCCGCGCGCCGGTTGCCGAGCCGGCTGGCCGGATCGTCCAGCCTGAACTCGCCGACGATTCCCGGCACATCGATGCGCGGACCGGATGGCGCCCTGTCCGAGGCAAAAGCCAAATAGATCTGGTAAGTCCCCGGTCCCAGGACGCGCGGGGGAATCCCGATATGCAGTATTCCCGGACCTGGCATAACTCTGTCGAGCGGATTGGCGTCAGCATCCGTACTATCGCCCTCGTAAACGATTGAGCCATCGAGACGGGTTAACGTGAGATATCCATAAAGCCCGGGGACTCTGCGGGTCGCCGTATACTCGACACTGATGATAATAGGCTCGTCGCAATTGAAATGCTGGACGGGGTCACTGTCCGGTCCACCTCGCGTGGTGACCCTGCGGACATAAAAGGGTTGCTCGCTGGTTGATGGCTTGTCGCGGACGAACACGCCACCGGCCACCCCCTCCGCCGACTGCGTCAGGTAGAACTCAATTGCCTCCTGCGGAGTCGCATCGATTTGTACGTGACCGCGGTCGAGAACGATGCAGCGCTGCGTCAGGCGGCGGATCGCTCCCATATTGTGACTGACGAACAGGACGGTGCGGCCGCGCTTGGCCACTTCGGACATTTTGCCCAAGCATTTCCTCTGGAAGTCGGCGTCTCCGACAGCCAGCACCTCGTCGACTATGAGATTCTCCGTCTCAAGATGCGCGGCCACAGCGAACGCCAAGCGCATGTACATGCCCGAGGAGTATCGCTTCACGGGCGTATCGAGAAAATTCTCTACGTCGGCGAAGGCGACGATCTCGTCGAAGCGGCGCCTGATCTCGGCGTGACGCATTCCCAAAACCGCCCCGTTGAGAAAAATGTTTTCGCGTCCTGTCAGTTCGGGATGAAAGCCGGTCCCTACTTCCAGCATGCTGGCGACGCGGCCCTCGATTTCGATACGGCCCTCGTTCGGCTCGGTGATCCGACTCAGCAGCTTCAGCAGGGTCGATTTGCCGGCGCCGTTGCGGCCGATGATGCCGACGACCTCGCCACACGCAACCTGAAAGGAAATGTCCCGGACTGCCCAGAAATCCTCAACGGTTGGTGCGGAATCGCCCGCGCTTGGGCGGAAGACGTTACGGACCTTATCGGTGATCACATCCCGCAAGGCTGTATAGCGCTCCCGCCGATGGCGAATGCGGTATTTCTTGCCGAGGCCGTCGACCCGGATGGCGATATCGGACATCGTACGGTTCAGTACTTGTACCGGTAATAAAGATATTTCATGACTTCGTTCTGAAAGACGATGAGGCCTTGAGGACTCCGCCACCAGTTGTCACGACGATATGCGGCGGGCTCCAGTGCGGGCACACTAATCATCACTCGGTCGGCGAATATCTGATGCAAGGTCCAGCGCAGACGGCGTGCCGAAAATAACTCCGTCGGCACGATTACACTGTGAATACCCGCGCGCTCCGCCCAATCTCGTAAGGCGATCGCCTCTTCGCGGGTGTTTTGCAGATTAGCGCCGAAGGTCTCGATATCGCTCGCAGGCACTCCAAGCGTGAGGAGAACCCGGCGGTTGGCCTCGACATGGGACATCAACACGCCGAGCTGCTCGGCCCGGTTTGCGCCGATGTTGGGCAGCAGCACCTTTTTGACCAAACCCTGACGGTAGTATTCGGCGGCGGCAAACGGCCGATAATCCAGCCCTCCGCCGAAGACAGCAACGGCGTCGGCCGGCGCAAGCGGATCGGAAACGATCCACAACTCCGCGGCGGAGCGAAGCAAAGCTTCCCGCTCGGCCCAGGCCGCAACGCCGGCTGCTGCGAGCACTGCAAGCAGCGCGAGGGCACCGCGCACAAAGATCGAGCGGCACGAACGGGGCTTCGTGACGGACTCCGCGCTCTGCTCCGCAGCCAGCGTCATATCACGTCCGCAAAATTGTGTTCCATCCGGCGGAAGTACCAGATGCCGGCAACAAGCATGAAGGCGGTTACGGTTACCGAAATGGCAACGGCATCGGCCGGAAGCGGCACGCGGCCGCCCAGCAGCGACCAGCGAAAGCCCTCAATGATTCCGACCAGCGGGTTGAGCGCAAAAGCCGTCCGCCATTGTTCCGGCACGTCCGCCGTGCTGAACGCGATCGGCGAGATGAAAAGCCCGAGCTGCACGATGAAGGGCATGATATGGCGGAAGTCGCGATACTCGACATTAAGTGCCGCGAGCAACAACCCGAAGCCCAGAGCCAGCCCAAATGTCAGCAGCATGAAGATCGGCAACATGGCAAGTTGCCAACCCGGAGTAAAGCCATACCAGAGCATCAGAATGGCGAGCAGGGCGAGCGTGATGCAGAAGTCCACCAGACTGGTGATTATGGCGGCGCAAGGTATCACCAGACGCGGGAAATAAATCTTCGAAACCAGATTAGCATTGCTGATCAGGCTGCTTGCCGACTCCGATAGTGCGCTGGAAAAGAATTGCCAGGGCAACACGGCGGCAAAGACGAAGATCGGGTCGGGCACCGCGCCAGACGGCAGACCGAGCAAGCGGCGGAATCCAACGAAAACCAGCATGGTCAGCGCCGGCCGTATCAGCGCCCAGGCAATACCAATGGCCGTCTGTTTGTAACGGACGGCCACGTCCCGCCAAGCAAGAAAGTACAATAGCTCACGATAGTGCCACAGATCGCGCCAGTAGTGTTTGGCAGTCGCTCCGGGCTCGATGACAAGCTTCATTCAAGGAAGCCTTGGGCAACAGCGGTAGCACGGATTTGCTGGCTGGCTAGCCCATCTCCACATGCACCGGCTCGCCCCCCCAGCAAATGCGCGTTCGTCAAATCGGCTACGTGCTGCGCGAAATTCTCGAATCTGAACCGCTGCACCTGACCCGGGTCGCGGCCGCCGCCCGTCAATGCTTCTGCGATTGTCGCCGCGAGCCGGTCCTTATCCTCCGTATCCACTGTAAAGCCTATCGCGCCTTCAGCCAGCGCATCGACACTTCCGTCATTGTTGCCGCCGATCGAAGCAAGCCCAGAGGCGGCGGCTTCCAGAAATACGATTCCGAATCCCTCTTGTATGCTTGGCATGACAAACACGTCGGCGAGCCGATAATAGTCCGGAAGTTCACGCGGCTCGATGAGTCCAACAAAGAGTACCTGACGCTCGATGCCAAGCCGGCGGGCTAATGCCTCCAGTCTTGGTCGATCGCTCCCCTCGCCGGCGATGACGTAAGCAAGATCGGCACCCTCGCGTGCGAGACGAGGCAGCGCCTGCATGACTTTGTCATGCCCTTTGCCACGTTCCTCACCCGCCAGCCTGCCAACTGTCAGAAGCACTTTCTTGCCCCGAAGATGATGACGCTCGATGAGGTAATCCGGCTTCGGACCCGGGGCGAAGCCCGATTGAACCGTATTCGGCAGGACGCGAACGCGTCCCGACGCAAGATCGCTCGCTCGTAAAAAGCAGCGGCGGGTGTGGCGGCTGACAGCGGTCACTAGGCAGGCCTGCTCCGCTGCCCAATGCTGCATCCGCGGGATCGGTCCCCATGCTTCAAAGCCGTGAAGCTGCAGCCAAAGCGGGACGCGGAACAATCGGGCGATCACCGCACCGAGCGGAGCAAGATGCAGATGTCCGCAAAAGATGGCATGAAACGGTCCTGCTGTCCTGGCGGCGCGCAGGGCGCTCAGCGTGTAGGAAACTCTGCCTGACCTCGGGTCGAGCTGCTGCACCTCGGCGGGCAGTGTGAAGCCCGCGCCGGCATGTCGTGGCAGGACCACGACGCGCCCAACAGCCTGGCACTGTGCCAACGCGGTAATCAGGTCGCGGTTATATTGCGCAATGCCGCCAAAGCCGCCGAAGGCATCGGTGACGAGAGCCAGCACGTTCATCTCACTAACTCTAGGCCGCGGCCAACTGGTAAGCCCAGCGGCGTGCCCATGGACACTTGGGCGTGGTCAGTTGCGGTATGCGCCGCCATTGCTGCAGCCGAGTGTCGCGCTGTAGCCAGTCTTGGATCGGCGTGCCGAAACCGGTCTTCGCGCGCTCAATGACCTGAGGCGGCAAACCTGGATTCGGCGTTGTGGCGAGCAAGCGTTTTCCCGCGCCAGCCGGCAATCCCACCAACAGCGGCGCGACGTTCTGCAGCAAGGACACGTCAACCAGTGGCAAACGCACTTCCAAAGAGTGTGCCATGCTGGCCCAATCGGTATCGCGCAAAAGCTGATTGCGCAGGTAGAGGCAGGCTTCCAGCGCTGCCACCTTGCCCCCGGGCGTACGCGGGCTAGGCCGCAGCGCCGCCGCGATATGCTGCAGCGGAGCAAGCCGCCGCAAGCCTTGCGCCATGAACTCCCTATCCATGACGCCGGCGAGTTCCCACGGCATGAACACGCCACGGCGCAGCAGGTAAGCGCCGGCATAAGTGCCGGCATATTTAATGAAACCGGCCAGTTTCGGATGCAGCATGGGTGCGGCCTGGCGCGATCCGGAGATCAGATGGCGACATACATCTCCCAGGAAAGGTACGCGCGACGGCACTGCCACCCAGCGCACCCAGCGAGGAATGTCGCGGAACGAGGGGTAGCCGCCGAATAACTCATCGCCACCCAGTCCAGATATTGCCGCCTTGATCCCGATCTCACGCGCCGCCTTGCTGACAAACCAAGTGTTGATGCCGTCGACCGTTGGCTGATCCATGGCGTCGAAGATCTTCGGCAGATCGGCGTTAAATTCTGTTTCGGTCACCACGCGCACGGTATGCTTGCTACCGTAGCGGGCGGCGATTGCCTTGGCCAAGGGTGCTTCATCCTCCGGCTTGTTACGATATTCTTCGTAGGTGAGCGTGATGGACCGGATCTCCTGCTGCCCGACTTCGCGCATGAGACCAAGGAGGGCACCGGAATCCACGCCGGCTGACAAGAATAATCCCACCGGAACATCCGCGACGAGGTGGTGGCGCATGCTGTCACCCAGCGCCTCCCGTACCCGTTCCTGGACATCCTGCGAAGATACCGTCGGCTGTGTTTCCGCTGCGTGGAAGGCTTCGGGAATTGAGAAATAGCGTTGCGGCTCGCTGGGGCCGCGCCTATCGATCCACAGCATCGTGCCGGCAGGCAGCGCGCGCACGTCCTGATAGATCGTGTAGGGCTCCGGCACGCTGCCGAAGAGGAGGAAACCAGCCCATCCGGCCGGCTCGGGATCGCGCGACACTCGCCCGCCAGCAATAAGAGCCTTGACCTGCGACGCGAATCGCAGCGTCCATCCATCGTCGGCATAGTAGAGCGGTTTGATGCCGTACGGATCGCGGACCAGCAGCAACCCGCCCTTGCTATTGTCCCAAAGCCCAAAGGCGAACATACCGCGAAGCTGGTGCACCATCGCGGCACCCTTCGCCGCATAGAGGTGAAGCAACACCTCCGTGTCGCTGTGCGTACGGAAGACGTAACCTTGCTTTTCCAGGTCGGCTCGCAACGTTTTGTAATTGTATATTTCGCCGTTGAAGGTGATCACTATCTTGCCGTCGGCGCTCGCCATCGGCTGCGCGCCAGCTTCGGACAAGTCGATAATGGCTAGGCGCCGATGGCCGAAAGCGATACGGCCGTCCGTGGAATGCCATTCGCCTTCGCCGTCCGGTCCGCGCGTCACCATGTGATCGCGTATACGCCGCAGCTCCTCACGATCGATTGGATTTGCCGCGTAGTGGTAGGCGTGGATTCCGGCGATGCCGCACATCTTACTGTGACCGACCGAGTGGCGAAGTTTCTCTGACCGGCTTGCGCATATGCACCACGAGGAGCGAGCCCATGCGCAGATAGCGGCACAGAAAGCGCGCGAGTGCGTCCGGACATAGGTCCATCAGCCATCGCTTGAGACCCCCGTAGGGCAGTGGAACCACATCGCTCTTGAGGCCATAGATCGCCATGTTATCGAGAACGAACAGGTCGCGGGTCTCGGCGCGCCATTCATTTGGCTTGTAGTAGCGCGCAATCGCCCCGTCAGTACCGCTCAAGCTGATGCGATGGATGCCGCCGTGGCCGAACCAATGGCCTTGAAACACGCCGCGGAGAAATCCGAAGACATAGTAGTTCCACCACGATCGGTAATAGATCATGACGGCGCAGCGGCCGCCCGGACGTAATACGCGATGCATCTCGGCCAGGACCCGCCGTGTGTCGGCCGATACATGGATCACACCCCAACTCCAGATATAGTCAAATAAGTTATCAGGGAATCCCATGCGTTCGGCATCCATCTGTGCCACGGCACCGGGGATGCCGAACAGTTTGAGTCGGCGCGCTGTCATGGCGGCAGCCGCGATGGTCAAATCGATGCCGATGAACGATCCGGCGTGCTGGCCTAGCAACTGCGCATGCGTACCGTGGCCGACGCCAATCTCCAGCACTCGTTTGCCGCCGAGATCGGCAAACGGAATGATGCCGTCGAACGGTATCTCACGCCATGGCGCGAAGTTTCGAGCGGAAGTGAGGAACCGGCGGTCGATCTCCTCGAAATAGGCCTTGCTGCCCGGCGTCTCCGCCAGACTCTCGCGCCAGTCGTAACGCATCGGCGCCACTTCCCACCACGCCCTGTTAGCTACCTGCCACCGGCGACGCTCGTCCTCATCGCGCGGACGTTGCGTCGGCCGCTCGAAACCGGCAGCCTTGTCGGCGAAGGTCATTGGGTCGCTCGAAATGCGCGCATTCACGAGAGCTGGTTGTTGTTGGCCGTATTCGGACGCAGGCGCGGCCTCTCCGCTTGTATAGCGAGCTCACGCTGATCCGATTCGAAAAACCGTGTTTTATCTTCGACCTGAGCAAACATCGGATCTTCGGAGTCGCCGAACTTGGCCCGGCGCACGCCGCTGAAACCAGCCTGTTCCAAAAGCGCCTTTAATGACGAAAAATCATACATCCACATATGCGCGCTCATGCCGACTTGATGTCGAAGGCGCGACATTATGGTTGCAGGTCTTTGTCTCGTTCCCAAGAGGCAGGCATCCATGAATCGATCGGCCGCGTCGGGATCGCCGAGCGCAGCGGCTGACACATATTGAACGGCGCGCCACTGCAAATCTGGAACAACCAAACGAAATAAACCCCCCGGCATCAAAAGCCTGAAGGTGTTCCGCAATGCCGTAGGCACATCGTCACGCGGCAGATGCTCGACAACGTGGCTGCAATACACCCCCCGTGCGCTGACGTCGGCAAGCGGTAGTCCTTGTACGATGTCGCCGGATCTGACGTTTGCTGGAAAGAGCAGCCCAACGGTCTTGTCGATCAGCGTGCGCAGAACGAAAAGGCGTTCAAGCTTCAGCCGCGGTGAGGCATCGAAGTTGCACCACCCATCGGGAGCGCAAAGCCCGCAGCCGTAATGGACGTAAAGACCGGCACCGCTCAAAGGAGTGGTGGACCGAGCCTGCATCGGCCGAAGCGCATCGACCTACAAGCCCATACGGGCAAGTTCCGAACCCGGAACCCCTTGCGCCCGTAGCAAGCTGAAAACTTCGCGCCGAGTATCGGCCGATTTGGCCAACAAAATATCCTTGATGCGATCCATATCTGTATCCTCAATCGGCGTCGCCGCAATCATTCCCGCCAAGTCGGCGATGGCGCGTTTACGGAAGTCCGTGGGTAAGACCTCCCATTGCAGCACGCCAAAAATTCCACGCTGGAACATGAGTCCGCCTTCATTCGGTCCGGTAACCGACGACATCGCCAACGCGGCGAGAACCTGCTCGTAGGGTTCGATGGTGACAAGCCTAACTCCCGCAAGCGACAGCCAGTCGCTGGAGGAGAGCGGCCAAACCGAGAGGAGAGCGGCTAGATTGTCGCGGCGTTGCCGCGCGGTTTCCATATCGGCCTCGTCCCTCATGAGTGTCAGCGTGGCTTGCCCTGCGAACCCGGCCAAGCCTGGCACCGTGGACCACGCGCGGACGGCGCCAGCCTGGCGATCGCCAGGAGCAAGATGGGCGCGTGCAGCCGTGAACACCAAGATACGGTAGCCGTAAAGCACGGCGAAGGCGCACAGACCGATGACGGCGACGGCAGTCAGTAACCGCACACCGCGGCTGCGCCGGATCCTACTCGGTGTAATATTTTTTGTAATAGCGGGAGCCGTAATAGTAGGAATAGGCATACTTGCCGTATTTTTGCGCTTGCTGTTCATTGACGTGATTGAATGCGACCCCGGCGATTTTTTTGTGTCCGGATAGTTGCTGCACGCATTGTTTGACCATTTCGCGCGGGGTCACGGCCCAGCGGACAATCAGCACGATCTTGTCGCTGAGTTGCGACACCACCACTGGGTCAATCACCGGACCAGCCGGCGGCGTGTCGATAATGATCATATCGAATGTTTGCCGGAAACCCGCGACCAGAGATTTCATCCGCTCGGAACCCAACAGGTCAGGCGGATTCTGCGTCTTATTACCAGCGGGAAGCACCCAATAGCCGCCCTCTTCGTGCAACTTGAGAACCTCTTGGATATTTACCTGCCCGAGCAGCAGATCGACCAATCCGCGCTCTTTATGCAGATTAAGTACCCGGGATGCCGAAGGGTGCCGCAGGTCGGCATCGATGACCAGCACCTTCAATCCCGACGTTGCCGCCGATCCTGCAATCGACAACGCGATGGTGGTTTTGCCTTCGCTGGGCGCCGTCGAGGTCAACTGGATGACCTTCGGCGGATGATCAACATCGGTCATCTGAATTCCGCTTCGCAATGCGCGAATGGCTTCGCTATATCGCGACAGCGGCCTCACCGCGGGGTAATGGCTAATCGATACCAGCTCGCCGTCGACGCGGAGATCGCGAGGCTCCATGCGACTCACCGATGCCAGAACTGGAAGTCCCAAGAGATCCTCGATCTGTTTCGGCGTGGTAAAGCCGGCATTCAGCATTTCTTTGGCGACGGCCGCTCCGACGCCGAGGAGAAGGCCGATCAGGAGATTAATCGCCAGGTATGGCGCTTTGCGCGGATAGCTCGGGCCGCCGGGCGGCAAAGCCGGCGAAATCACACGAGCTTCATGCGCCTCGAAGGTCGATTGCTCCTGAGTGATCTTCGCCCGCTGCAGGAAATCCTCGAACAGGCTCTTATTCACCGCAGCCGTTCTTTCAAGCTCACGCAGGCGGATAGCTGTTGTGTCGTCGATGCTGGTCTGGCCGGTGGCTTCTCGTAGCGACTGCTCGAGCGACGCCACCCGCGATTGAGCCAATTCGTATTCATTTTTGATACTGGCGACGAGCCGGCGAGTCTCCGCGGCGATGGCGCGCTCCACGTCATTTTGCTGCGCACGAACATTAACGACCAAGGGGTGCGTTGCGCCGTAACGGGCCATCAGTTCCGATTGTTGCTGGGAAAGCGTGGCTGTTTGCTGACGCAGAGCGGGAAGCGCACCCGCATTGCTTATGTCGGGCATATTCTCGAGGTTGCCGCCTTTCGTTTGGATCGAGTCGAGAAGCTCAACTCGAGATTTTTTTTGCGCCAAGTCAGCCCTAGCATCAATCAGCTTGGCGTTGAGCTCCGAGAGCTGCTGCTGATTGAGAGTGATGTTGCCGCTCTGAAAAAGACCATGCTCGGACCGGAATTTTGCGACCGCCTCTTCCGATTCACGAAGCTGCTTGCGCAATTCCACCAGCCGATCGCTTAGCCAGGCGGAAGCTCGCTTTGCCGCTTCAAACCGAGTGTCGAGCTTGTCCAGGAGATACGCGTCAGCGACAGCATTTGCCAAGCGCGCCGCTTGCTGCGGGTCCGGCGACGTGACCGAAATAGCGAGAACATGACCCTGCTGGACCAATCGAGAAACCGACAGAGCGGCCTTAAGGCCCTCTATAGCGGCCAGCTCCGAAGACGGTATCGGCTGCGAGTCTGTGCTGGCTGCCGTCGGCCGGCCGTCGTCTCCCGCGGCAGCTCGTTCGCGGCCGAGGCCTTCGTTTTGCACCACGCGGCGCAGAAATACGCTTGATCGAATGATGGCGATTTGGCTTTCGATCATGGCGAAGTCCAAATTAACATCGGTGAGAATTGCTTCGACGCCTGGAGCTTTCTCGCGTTGTCGCTCGAGCAGAACCTGGCCGGTAGCCGTGTAGAGCGGAGTCTGACGCAACAGGGAAACAATGCCGATCAGCATCACCACGGCAACGATCGCCGCGATGAACTTCCACTGCCGCCACACGAAGCTGAGCACTTCGCGTAGATCGAAGTGCGGCTCCACGTCATTTGTCTCATAAGCGTTGCTAGCTGAGAGTCGATTGAGCATCTGGTGTTTACCGCTTCCCTATCGCCGCCGCGGACGTGGCCGGTAGAGACTTCATCTGAGTTTTCAACTTTATACGTCTTCCAGGGCGGAGCGCGAGCTTTCCGACTGAGCCACACCGGCGCCGAGCGCGGCAACGAATGTCAGTGTCACTGCTTGCATCTGCAAGCTGAAGTCCACCAGCGCATGGGCGCCCACCATGCATGCCATGCTCGCTGCAACACACGGAACCATTGCATTTTCCACGCGCGACACCGCCCCCCTGAAGCAGCGCAGCACGAGCAACAAAACGCCGCCCACGAGCATGGAGCCAAACACCAGACCCAATCCTTGAAAAATCTCTAGATACGTATTGTGGGCCTGTTGCCAGGCGCCCTGCACGCTCAGCGATCGATCTCGGTACATGGAAAAGACATCCGCAAAGGTGCCATAGCCAAAGCCCGATAGTGGCGCATCGAGAATCGAACGAAGCGTGATCAGATAAATCGCGATGCGGTTACTGTCATCAAAGCCTCGCTCCGCAAGTGCGCCAAGAAAGATATCACCGAATGCAAACAGCGTAGCCAAAGCGAGGCTGGCACCGCACATTCCCACGATCAAGGACTTTTGACCGTGCCAATTGGGCCGCATCATAGTCAGCGTGCAGAGCACGATGAGGCCGATGCTTACCGCAATCACGCCGCCGCGCGAGCCGGTGAGGAGGATCGCTACCATGAGCAGAAACGCGCCTCCGAGGAGCGCGGCGCCGCTGCGGCCCGTCGTTTCCAGCAAGATCGCAATGGTAAGCCGGCGCGATCCTTGGCTGCGGATGAACTGACGTCGATATAACCGGAGAATTAGTCCGCAGATGGCGATCATACCCAATCCAGCATAGGTCGCGTACGAATTGTGGTTAACGAAGGTCGCGGTTACTAGTCCGGCCGTCGCCGGAGTTTCCAACCAGGGCAGACGGCCAACCGTTGATGCAAGAGCGAGCATGCCGTAGCCGGCATACAGGCAACCAATCACAGCTATCGCCTCGATCAAGCGGCGAGCCCGTTCTGCATTTCGGCAAAGTTGAAGCGCTAGCCAAAACACGCTCGCAGCTGTGATCAGCCGTATCAAGGCTAAAATCGTGAGGTCTCGGTTTACGCTGATGCTGGGCGGAAGCGAATGTGCGAGCGCTTCGCTCGCCATGCCCCATATCGGATGTACATAAGCTCCGTGCTCCCAGGTCATTGTTTGCAGAAATATCCAGCCCACCACCGCAGCAAAGAGAGCGGCCGGCATGCCGATGTGCCTGATCGCTACAGGATGGCCTCGGCCTCTAACCAGAATTGAAATTTCGTACGACGCTGCCAGGCCAGGAAACAGAACAGCATTGATTCCCCAAGCGACCAGATCGTTGCTGCCGTACCAGAGCGGTAGCCATGCAAGGCCGGCCACAAACAGCCAGAAGGTTAGGGGCTCGATGTGATCACCACGCTTTGCCGCGGTGACGCCGTTGTCCGTAGCGGAGGAGATCGCGACAGCGAAAATCCGTGCCTCGGCGGGAGCATAACTGGAAAGGTTCGCGTGCATTACAGGTTCGTGTCGTCGCAAAGGGGTACTGGCTTGTCCGCCCGCGGCCCTCTCCATGCTACCGCCATTCAGGTGAAACGGCAGCTTGCACCTGTTGTCATTTCGTTAGGTTTTGCGCCATTTAGCGACGCTTGCCAACATCGCACGGTGGCATCGAGGACACAAGATGTGCGGCAGGCTGGGCGGTTTCGTCGCCATCATCGCTAGCGACATCGGCAGGAGAATGAGCTGCAACAGAAGCGCTGGTTGCTATTCACAACCGGGAACTGGCCGGAAGGGGCCACTTGGGCTAACGCGGCAGCCGTGCGTCCTGGCTCCTGCATTACTAAAACCCGGAATGCCTTGCACCAGAGTCGGAGCACTTCCGAGTTCGAAGCCAATTCGGGTGTCCTGGTCGGCCCGGAGCATCGCGTTCCGGATCGACGTTTCGGCGCCACGCGCCCAATCCAACCCAATCTTTGCAAAATAATCGGCTGCGTCCGCCAGTCCCGCGCCCATCGCGCGCTTTTGCTCCGGTTTGGCCTTGAGAGCGGCAGCGACGACCGCATCAGCCAAAGACGGATCCGCCTCGACAGCACGAGCAATAGCGGCGCGAAGTCCAGGTCCGCCGTTCGGGAACTGAGCCAGCAGCGCCGAAATAGAACTTGCCTGTTTGTCGCTGCTATTCGACTTGCTGCTTCTGACCGTCGTCGCGGCAAAACCAGAGGCGCCGAAAGCAAGCAGGCAGATAGCAGCGCACGTCATGACGAAGTATTTTCGCATCTACGGCTCCGGTCTTATCATCGATAAGCGGCAGGTACCGCTCATACGTCCGACCTTTAGTACTTGTACGTCCCACCCACCGAGATGACATCGCGCGTGAAGCCTGCCAGCGGCGCGTTCGAGGTCAATTGGACGCGCTGGTAGTCAAGCGTCAGCCCGAAATTGTACCACACGCTGTATGTCAGGGTGGCGCCCACAGTCCACGCATCGTCCGTTCGGACGGCGTTGACGTAGTCGGTATGGATAAAGCCGAGCCGGCTGCTTGCCGTCCATTCCCGCGCCAGGGCATAGGTCGCTTGAAGCAGAACTGTCGTCGCTCTGGTTGATACTCCCGGAGCGCCTGTTGAATTGGCGGCGAGCAGCGAGACTCCGAGCGACTCGTCCACCGCAGCGGAAAGCGTCAACTCGCGCACTGGATAGTAATAGACGCGGCCGCCAAAGACGGTGCCGCTGACGTTTCCTATCGGGGCAAAGTCGTGGCGCTCCGATTGATATCCCCCATATACTTCGCCGCGGAAGAGTCCGATCTGATCGGACCCAATGCCGCCAACAGTTCGGTATCCGGAAGAGTTGAATATTTGGTTTGAAAAACGGCGTTCGTCGAGGGCCGCCTCCGTATAGGCGTAAAGGACCGGCGTGAACCAGAATCCGCCTCTGCCCGTAGCGGTGTAAGTGACGCCATCCGGAGACGGCGAGGTGGGGTCGTTATGATCATACTGAATGCCAACGACAGACCCGCCAATATTTACGAAGGCGCTGCCAAACGCCTTCTGAACGGAAGCTGTCCCTGAGAACTGATTGTAGGCGAGCGGACTTGTCGTCGGCGCAAGACCTATTGCAGTGGGGTTCAAGCTGGTGACGCTGTGGTCAATGCCGAAGGTGCTGAACAAGTCCCGCTGCCGTGTGTAGTCGCCTTGAAAATTGAACACCATGTCCAACATCGGCTGAAACCGCTCTATGACGCCGGCGCGCGCCGCGAGCGCATCGATGCTGCGGGTACCGCCGTTGCCGTAGAGACGAGCATCGGCCATGCCGTAGAGCGTGGTCTTATGGATGCCGTCATTAGCCTCGGCGAGGAGGCTTGGGACCAGACGTGCACCAGCACTGGATGTCCGGCCCGCGGTAGTCTGTGAGACGTTGTTATCGAACACGCCGCCAAAGAAAAGCGTCGGATAGGCCAACCAAATACCGATGGGCACAGCCGAGTATTCGCGGCCGGGCTTAGTAAATGGATCGTCGCGATTTGTTAAAACGGGTGGCGGTGTCAGCGTGGGACCCGCCGCACCGCCTAGGGAACCTACCTGCGCCCATGCGGGTGCAGCAAAGCTCGCCGACAACATAACGATGCCTGCCGCAACAATTGCAGATGGGCAGCACCGCCGATGTGCTGGCATGCCGAATCCTTTAGCGGTTCTCACTCCAAGGTGGCAGAGGAACCGCATTTCGGCAAGTTACCCCTTAAGCTAATCACCGCCCGTTGCAAATAAGCAACATATTGCTCGTGTTCAGAAATACCTTGCCGGCACCCGGATTATGTCCCCAGGCAGGATCGGAACTGACCCGGTGAGCTGATATTCCCGCAAACCGCTTTCGCCCGGATGTTGCACGAGAATCGCCGACTTGCTGGCG